>NZ_CP027792.1:3026436-3358427 GCF_003013695.1 Pulveribacter suum
GAGCGTGCTGGTAGGCGATTTTCTGTATTCACGCTCCTTCCAGATGATGGTGGACACGGGCAACATGCGCGTCATGCAGGTGCTGGCCGACGCCACCAATGTCATTGCCGAAGGCGAAGTGCAGCAGCTCATGAATACGCATGATGCATCGCTGGACGAAGCCGGCTATCTGGAGGTGATTCGGTCCAAGACCGCCAAGCTGTTCGAGGCCAGCGCCCGCCTGGCTGCGCTTCTGTCCGGCAGCAGCGCCGACATCGAGCAGGCCTGCGCCGACTACGGGCAGGCACTGGGCACCGCGTTTCAGGTGATCGACGACGTGCTGGACTATGACGGCGACGCCGGTGAGATGGGCAAGAATCTGGGCGACGACCTGCGCGAGGGCAAGGTGACCCTGCCGCTCATCATCGCCATGCAGCGCGGCAGCGCCGAGCAGCAGCAATTGCTGCGCCGGGTGATCGAGACCGGCTCGACCGAAGATCTGCCTGCCGTGATCGCCATCATCCGCGAGACGGGAGCCCTAGACGCCACGCGCCATGCTGCAGCCGCGCAGGCGCAACAGGCCATCGACGCCGCGCACAAGCTGCCAGTCAATTCTTACTCTGAAGGTTTGCTACAATTGGCGGCTCAGCTGCTTGATCGGCGCACTTGAAGTGCGCAGGCCAAAGAGCTTTCGGGGTGTAGCTTAGCCTGGTAGAGCGCTACGTTCGGGACGTAGAGGCCGGAGGTTCGAATCCTCTCACCCCGACCAGGATTCATCCAAACATTACAAATGTGTAGCCCCTGGCCAACATTGGCACAGGGGCTTTTTTTGGCTATTCCGCTACGCTGCAGGTGGCACGGCACATCCATACTGCGCCCAGCGGGCAGGCCGCGCGAGTATTGAAGATGGGCGGTGATAGGATGGTTTCCTTTTCCCGCACAAGACTCTGCTGGTTACATGGCTGCCGTCAATACTCCTCAAAAAGAAGCCCAGCCTATCGCGCTGCCGGGCTTGGCGCGCGCATTGATGTCGGTTGGAAAACTGACGCAACAATCAGCCGAAGAAGTTTACAAAAAATCACAGGCTTCGCGAGCCAGTTTCATTGCCACTTTGACGGCTGCCGGCAGCATCACGCCGGCAGAAGTGGCGCACACCGTGTCCAGCGTCTTCGGAGCCCCACTGCTGGACATTGACGCGCTCGATCCGCTGCGTATCTCCAAGGAATTGCTGGATATCAAGCTGTGCCAAGCCTACGGTGTCGTGGCCCTGAGCAAGCGCAGCAACCGGCTGATCGTCGCCACGGCGGATCCGACCAATCAGGAGGCTGCAGAGAAGATCAAGTTCACCACGCAAATGGGCGTGGATTGGGTGATTGCCGAACACGACAAACTGCTGCGCTTGATCGAGGCTACCGCCAAGGGCGGGCCGGAGTCGATGGATGCCATCGTTAGCGGCGGCGACTTCGAGTTTGACGACACCTCGATGGAGGCAGCGGCCGAAGAAGAGGACGCCCAGACGAATGAGGTCGAAGACGCGCCCATCGTCAAGTTTTTGCACAAGATGCTGCTCGATGCGTTCAACATGCGCGCGTCCGATTTGCACTTCGAACCTTACGAGCATCACTACCGGGTGCGCTTTCGCGTCGATGGCGAGTTGCGCGAGATTGCATCGCCGCCCATTGCCATTAAGGAGAAGCTGGCCTCGCGCATCAAGGTGATCTCGCGCCTGGACATCTCCGAAAAGCGCGTGCCCCAGGATGGCCGCATGAAGCTGAAAGTAGGCCCGGACCGGGTGATCGACTTTCGCGTGAGCACGCTGCCCACCCTGTTCGGCGAGAAGATCGTGATCCGTATCCTGGACCCCAGCAGCGCCAAGCTGGGCATTGAAGCGCTGGGCTACGAGCCGGAGGAGAAGGAGCGGCTGCTGCGTGCCATCGGCCGCCCCTACGGAATGATCCTGGTGACGGGGCCTACCGGTTCGGGCAAGACGGTGTCCCTCTATACCTGCCTGAATCTGTTGAACAAGCCGGGCGTGAATATCGCTACAGCCGAAGACCCTTCGGAAATCAACCTGCCCGGCGTGAACCAGGTCAACGTCAATGAAAGGGCCGGCCTCACTTTCGCCACAGCGCTGAAGGCATTTCTGCGCCAGGATCCGGACATCATCATGGTGGGTGAAATCCGTGACCTGGAAACGGCGGACATTTCCATCAAGGCGGCGCAGACCGGTCACCTGGTTCTGTCCACGCTGCACACCAACGACGCGCCCACCACGCTCACGCGCATGCGCAACATGGGCATTGCGCCGTTCAACATCGCCTCCAGCGTGATTTTGATCACCGCACAACGCCTGGCACGTCGCCTGTGCCCCAATTGCAAGGAGCCGGCCGACATTCCGCACGAATCATTGCTGGATGCCGGCTTCAGCGAGGAAGAGATCGATGGGTCCTGGACACCCTACCGGCCGGTGGGCTGTTCAGCATGCAACAACGGCTACAAGGGCCGGGTGGGCATCTACGAGGTGATGCCGATCACTGAAGATTTGCAGCGCATCATCCTGGCCGACGGCAGCGCTCTGGAAATCGCTGCCCAGGCGCGGCTCGAGGGAGTGCGCTCGCTGCGCCAGTCCGGGCTGCACAAAGTAAAAACGGGAATGACGTCGCTGGAGGAAGTCCTGGGCGTCACCAACGAATAGAACCGCAAAAAAAGAGGGTGAGATATGGCTACGGCTGCATCAAGGAACATCAAGGACGCAGTCTTTGAGTGGGAGGGCAAGGACCGCAGCGGCAAGATCGTGCGCGGTGAAGTGCGTGCTTCCGGCGAGAACCAGGTCAAGGCCACGCTGCGCCGCCAGGGCGTTCTGGCCACCAAGATCAAGAAGCGCCGCACGCGCTCGGGCAAGAAGATCAAGCCCAAGGACATTGCGCTGTTCACACGGCAGATGGCAACCATGATGAAGGCAGGCGTGCCACTGCTGCAGTCCTTTGACATCGTGGGCCGGGGCAATACCAACGCCAGCGTGACCAAGCTGCTCAATGACATCCGGGCGGACGTGGAAACCGGCACATCGCTGAATTCTGCGTTCCGCAAGTACCCGATGTACTTCGACAGCCTTTATTGCAACCTGGTGGAAGCGGGCGAGGCGGCCGGTATTTTGGAAGCTCTGCTGGACCGGCTGGCGCTGTACATGGAGAAAACTGAGGCCATCAAGTCCAAGATCCGCTCGGCGCTGATGTACCCCATCTCCGTGGTCGTGGTGGCCTTCGTGGTGGTCACCGTCATCATGATTTTCGTGATTCCGGCGTTCAAGGAGGTCTTTACCTCCTTCGGAGCCGACCTGCCAGCGCCCACGCTGCTGGTTATGGCCATCAGCGAATTCTTTGTCGCCTATTGGTGGCTGATTTTCGGCGTGCTCGGCGGAGGGTTCTACTTCTTCATGCAGGCCTGGAAGCGCAGCGAGAAGATGCAGGCCACCATGGACCGGCTGCTGCTGAAGCTGCCCGTCTTCGGCGCCCTGATCGACAAATCGGCCGTCGCGCGCTGGACGCGCACGCTGTCCACCATGTTCGCTGCGGGCGTACCGCTGGTGGAAGCGCTGGACTCCGTGGGCGGAGCTGCAGGCAACTACGTCTATGCCTCGGCCACCGAACGCATCCAGCAGGAGGTTTCCACCGGCACCAGCCTCACGGCGGCCATGGGCAATGCCAACGTTTTCCCTTCCATGGTGCTGCAGATGTGCGCCATCGGTGAGGAATCCGGCGCCCTGGACCATATGCTGGGCAAGGCGGCAGATTTCTACGAAGCCGAGGTGGATGAGATGGTGGCCGGCCTGTCCAGCCTGATGGAGCCCATCATCATCGTGTTTCTGGGCACCCTCATCGGCGGCATCGTGGTGTCGATGTACCTGCCCATCTTCAAGCTGGGACAAGTGGTCTGATGACCGGCTCCCCCCTTGCCGATGCCGTGTTGATCGGTATCGTCGGGCTGCTCGTGGGCAGCTTCCTGAATGTAGTCATCTACCGCCTGCCGCTGATGATGGAGCGCCAGTGGGCTGACGAGTGCACGCAATATGCCCAGGACAGCGGCCTGCTGGCTCAGGCCAGCCAGCCAGCCGAGAAAGCAGCCGAGCGCTTCAACCTCCTGGTTCCGCGCTCGCGCTGCCCTTCCTGCGGACACGGCATCCGCTGGTTCGAGAACGTGCCGGTACTGAGCTGGCTGGCTTTGCGGGGGCGTTGCGCCGCTTGCAAGGCGCCCATCAGCGCACGCTATCCTCTGGTGGAGCTGGCCACGGGCGCACTGTTCTATGCCTGCGCCGCCAAGTGGGGATGGACGGCCACCACGGCCGTCTGGTGTGTGTTCTGCGCGGCGTTGGTAGCCCTGACCTTCATCGACTGGGACACTACACTGCTGCCCGACGACATCACCCTGCCGCTGCTGTGGGGCGGCTTGCTGGCTTCGGCAGCGGGGCTGACGGCCGTACCGCTGACCGATGCCGTGATCGGTGCAACCGCGGGCTACCTGTCGCTTTGGGCCGTCTATTGGGGCTTCAAACTGGCCACGGGCAAGGAGGGCATGGGCTACGGGGACTTCAAACTCTTTGCGGCCCTCGGGGCCTGGTTCGGCTGGCAGGCTTTGGTGCCCATCATCTTGCTCGCCTCGGTCATCGGGGCCCTGGTCGGCATCGCAATGAAATTCGCCAGCAGCTTGCGCGATGGCAAATATGTGCCGTTCGGCCCGTTTCTGGCCGGCGGTGGCTTTGCCGCTCTGCTGTGGGGACCGGGACGCATCATGCAAGCGGTGTTCTCCACCCTGGGTTTGGCGTGACGGCAGCGCGCCAGCGCGCGTTGCGGCTGGGCGTGACGGGCGGAATCGGCAGCGGCAAAAGCACTTTTGCCGCCATGCTGCACAGGTGCGGCGCAGCACTGGTGGACGCCGATCAGCTCGCACGTGCGACGACGGAAAGTGGTGGCAGCGCCATCGACGCCATCCGCGAGCAGTTTGGCGAAGGTTTCATCAATGCCAGCGGCGCCATGGACCGCGACCGAATGCGCGCCCTGGCCTTCTCCGAGCCGCAGGCGCGCGAACGACTGCAGGCCATCATCCACCCCCTCGTAGGCTTGGCGATCGTGCAGGCGCAGCAGCAGGCCGAAGCGGCCGGCCATAGGGTGGTGGCGCTGGACATCCCCCTGCTTACCGAGTCGCCCCGCTGGCCGCGCCAGCTCGATGCAGTACTGGTGGTGGATTGCCGTGAGGAGACGCAGATTGAGCGCGTGCGTTTGCGCAGCGGCTTGGACGAGGCGGCAGTGCGGGCCATCATGGCCACGCAAAGCAGCCGTGCCACGCGGCGCGCAGCAGCCGACTGGGTGGTTTTCAATGAAGGCCTGGGTCTGCCCGAACTGCTGGCCGTGGCCCGTCAGATCAGTGCAAGCTTGGGACTATGATGCACGGGGCGCCGGCGATGCGGCCGCGCGCCTGCCCGGAAAGTCCGCAGCGTGATCCTGTACGAATACCCCTTCAACGAACGTCTGAGAACCTACCTGCGGCTGGAGCAGCTGTTTCGCCGCCTGGGTGAGCTGGCTGGCCGCAGCCATCCGCTGGATCACCACTATGCACTGGTGACCATCTTCGAGGTGATGGATGTGGCAGCGCGTGCCGATCTCAAGACCGACGTGCTCAAGGATCTGGAAAGGCACAAGCATCAGCTGGAGGGTTTTCGCGGCAATCCCTCGATTTCCGAGGCTGCCCTGAACGCAGTGATCGATCAGCTGGACCAGTGCTTTTCTGCCCTGAACTCCCAAAGCGGCAAGGCCGGCCAGTCACTGACCGAAAACGAGTGGCTGATGAGCATCCGCAGCCGTGTGGGCATCCCTGGCGGTACCTGCGGCTTCGATCTGCCGGCCTACTACTCTTGGCAGCATCTGCCGGCGCCACAGCGTCAGCAGGATCTGAATCGTTGGACCGCCACGCTGGCTCCCCTAGCCGATGCCATCTTGCTGCTGCTCAGGTTGCTGCGCGACACGGGCATGCCCCAGAAGGTGGCGGCCGAGCGCGGCCAGTTCCAGCAGAACCTGCCGCAGGGCCGCACCTTCCAGCTGCTGCGCCTGGCCATCGATCCGGACCTGCAGCTGATCCCGGAAATCAGCGGCAATCGACTGATCGTCTCGGTGCGCCTGATGCGCCAGGAAGAAAGCGGCCGGCTGGTGGCAACCAACGAAGATGCCGCCTTTGAACTCACGCTGTGCGCTTGAGTCGATCCTTCATGGCGCAAACACTTTCAACATCCGACGTAGCCGCAGCCAGGCAGGTCCCCTGCCCGGCATGTGGCGGGCCCAGCCTGTACAGCCCGGCAAACCCTTCCCGGCCTTTTTGCAGCGAGCGCTGCAGGAAGATTGATCTAGGCGCGTGGGCCAACGACGAATTCCGCATGCCGGACAACGAACCAGCGGACCCGGGCGCGAGCGATCAAACCTCGTAGATCGTCAGCACCTCGTCGGCCGCCCAGCTGCGCAGTGCGCTCAGCGCCTGGTAAGAGGGCGAAGCGAGCCAGCCGTGGGCCGCCCGCACAGGCGGAAAGGCGATGGCGACGATATCGCCATGGGCTCAGCGCCGCACAAGACCGCCACCGCCGGGCCGCGCAGCAGCAGCTGGCCACCCCAGGGCAGCAGCATGGCGGGAGCGCAGCTGCGGTATCGGTCTCACAGCTGCGCGTTTTTCACGCTGATGCGCCCGACGGCGTGGGCGGCAGGCATGCCGAGGCCTCGCTCAGACACCCAGGTAGCGCTGGATGATCTCCGGCTGAGCCTTGAGATCGGCGGCCGTGCCCTCGTGTGCAATATGGCCGTTGTTCAGGATATAGACCCGTTTGGCCAGCGACAGCGTGGCCGCCAGGTTCTGCTCGATCAGCACGATCGTCTGCCCCGCTTGGGCCAGCTCCCGGCAGATGCGCACCAGGTCCTTGACGATCACCGGAGCCAGGCCTTCGAACGGCTCATCCAGCAGGATGATTTTCGGGTCGCGTACCAGTGCACGGGCGATGGCCAGCATCTGCTGCTCGCCGCCCGACAGGTCGGTGCCCCGGCTGCGGCAGCGGTCTTTCAGGCGGGGGAACATCTCGTAGATGCGCGCCAGAGGCCACTTGTGGTCAGCTGTCAGGCCGGCCAGGATGATGTTCTCCTCCACGCTGAGGCTGCCGAAAATCCTGCGCTCTTCGTGCACCAGCTGCATGCCCTGGCGCGCGATCACGTGCGCCTTCTTGCCAGCCAGCTCCACGCCGTCCAGCTTGACGCTGCCGCTGCGGGGCTTGACCACGCCCATCAGGCTTTTGAAGGTGGTTGATTTCCCGGCTCCGTTGCGGCCCAGCAGCGCGACCACCTCGTTTTGCTCCACGTGCAGTGCAACGTCGAACAGGATGTGGCTGTCGCCGTAATAGCTGTTCAGGCCAGTGACTTCGAGCAGACTCATGCCACCTCCTCATAAACACCCCCGAGGTAGGCCTCCTGGACCTTCGGGTTGGATTTGATCTCTTCAGGCGTGCCTTCCACAAGCAAGCTGCCCTCCTGCAGTACGGTGACCTTGCCGACCAGCTCGAACAACGAGTCCATGTCGTGATCGATGATGACCAGGGTGCGCCCGCGGGCGATGGACTTGAGAAGCGCCACGGTTTCCACGCGTTCTTGCGGGCTCATGCCGGCCAGCGGCTCGTCCAGCAGCAGCAGGCTGGGTGACGTGGCCAGCGCAAGGCCGATTTCCAGCCGGCGTTTCTCGCCGTAGGCCAGCTCGGACACCGGTGCATCCAGGCGCGCCGTCAGGTTCACCAGCGTGGCCGTCTGCTCCACCAGGCGGTTCAGCTTGGGCACCTTGTTCAGGTTGCGGAACAGGTCGAGCTTGAACTTGCCGCGCAGCTCGCCCAGGGCAGCAATGGTCAGGTTCTGGCGTACCGTCAGCCGCTCGAAAAGCTGGTTGATCTGGTAGCTCTTGGTCAGGCCCATCTGGCAGGCATCCGTGACGTTCATTTCCGTGATGTCCTTGCCGTCGAAGATGATCCGGCCGGCCGTAGGCTCGACCTCACAGGTCAGCATCTTGAAGAACGTGCTCTTGCCTGCCCCGTTGGGACCGATGATGCCGCGGATCTCGCCGTGATCGACCGTGAAGTCGATGTCGCTGTTGGCCAGCAGGCCACCGTAGCGCTTGGTCAGCCCGGTCGCCTTGAGGATCGGCCCCGTTTTGCCGGTTGTCGTCTTGATGGCCACCGCTGCGTCACCGCCCATGTCCGCACGCGCAGCAGGCGCAGCAGCCACGGCCGCGGGAGCTGCCCCCACCGGCGAGGCCACCTGACGCCGATGGCGCAGCTTGCCGTAGAGGTCGGAAATGGCCCCAGCCAAGCCGCGGCGCAGGAAGCACACCAGCAGCACGAACACAATGCCCAGGATCAGCCTCCAGGTCGCTCCCAGGTTGAGCACGGTCTGGAAGAAGTCGCTGAGATACAGCCAGACGATGGCACCCAGCAGCGGCCCGAACAGGGTGCCTGCGCCGCCGATGGCGGTTTGCATCACGATCTCGCCCGAGGTTGCAAACATGAAAGCATCCGGCGGCATGAAGCCTTGCATCATGCCCAGCAGGCCGCCGCCGAAGCCGGCGTACATCGCCGCGATGACGAACACCACCAGCTTGTAGCTGCGAACGTTGTGCCCCAGCGCCTGGGCGCGCAGTGGGTTTTCGCGAATGGCACGCATGACCAGGCCAAACGGCGAGCGCACGATGCGCAGCGCAATCACCAGCCCCACGAAGTACCAGAACGCGAAGAAGGCGTACATCTGCAGGTTGCTGGTGAATTCCAGTGTCGTGAAGCCCAGCGGCAGGTTCGGCGGCGGCACGCCTGGCAGACCGTTCTCGCCGCCGGTGTATTGCGACAGCGGGTTGAACTCCACAAAGAAAAACACTTCGGCGATGGCCACCGTGATCATCGCGAAATAGATACCCGTGCGCCGCAGTGCGATCAGGCCGATGACGTAGCCGATCACCCCCGCGAAGGCAGTGCCGAGAAACAGCGCCGCGATGGTGTTGGTAAACGAGGTCTGCGTCAGCAAATAGGCCGCGAACATGCCGCCGGAGCCGAAGAAGGCCGACTGGCCGAACGACAGCAAGCCGGTGTAGCCAAACAGCAGGTCAAAGCCGATGCCGACCAGGCCCCAGATCAGGATGCGGTTGATGGTGGCCGGAGAAAAGCCCAGATGGGGCAGCACGAAGGGTGCGGCTACCAGTGCCAGGATGGTCAGCGCCTCGACGAGGAAGGGACGTTGTCTTGTCATGGTGTGGTTCCCTTCATTCGCGGCCGACGCTGCCAAGCAGACCGCGCGGGCGCAGCACCAGCACCAGCGTCATCGCCACGAACAGCATGACGTAGGAGTAGGCGGGGTTGACCATGGAAGTCAGGCTGATGATCTCCCCGGCAATCAGGCCGCCCAGGATGGCACCGGGAAACGAGCCCACGCCGCCGATCACGACCACGACGAAGGTCTGCACCAGGATGGCATCGCCCACGTCTGGCGCCACGGAGACTACGGGCGCGTTGACGATGCCGGCAAAACCCGCAGCCATGGCGCCGATGCCGAACACCAGCATGAAGATGCGATAGACGTTGATGCCGAGCGAGTCCACCATCACGGAGTCCTCGATACCGGCGCGCACGATCATGCCGATGCGGGTGCGGTACAGCACCCAATACAGAACGAACAATGCCACCGCGATGATCGCCAGCAGGCCGATACGGTAGGTGGGATAGACCATGAAGCCCAGCTGCGTGATGCCCGTGAGCGGCGCCGGCGGCGGCACGGTCTTGGACAGGCTGCCGAAGAAGAACCGCACGGCCTCGACGAAGACGATGCCGAGGCCGAAGGTCACCAGGAGCTGATCCTCGGGCGGGCGGGAGTAGAAGTGGCGGATGATCAACTGCTCCGTGATCAGGCCCACCACCATCACGAACAAGGCCCCGGCAACGACCGCGACGATGAATGAGCCGGTGTAGGTGTAGGCCATCCAGCCGGCGTAGCCGCCCAGCATGAACATGGCCCCATGCGCCAGATTGAGCACGCCCAGCGTGCCGTAGATGATCGTCAGGCCGGAGGAGATCAGCGCCAGCAAGGCACCGAGCACCAGCCCGTTGAAGCATTGTGAGATGAAGTTGGCCCAATTGATCACGCTGACCTGCCTTGATCGAGGAGTGGTGAGAGAGGGTTTTCGGCCGCGGACATCCGCTGCGCGGCTGGCGACGGCGCGGAGTCTGCAGGGAGCGAAAACGGCAGAAGCGAGGCACAGGCGCCGGGCAACAGCCCGGGCCTGCCCTGGCCGGTCAGGTGTAGTCGCCGAGCTTGCAGCCGAAGGCGTCGGGGGGCTGGATCACCTTGTCGCCCGGCACCACTTCCACCACTTCCCAGAAATCTTCCGGGTTCTTCATGTCCTTCTTGGCCTTGCCGCGGACGATGATGACGGGGCGCACGTACTGGTGGTCCTGCGGGCGGTAGTGGAAGTCGCCCAGCAGGTGGGGAACGGGCTCGCCCTTCTCCCATTGCTTGATGACATCGGGCGGATAGAAGCTGCCCGCCTCCGTCACCATGCGCGCCCAGTGGGCGAAGCTCATATAGCCGTTTTCTGCGCCCCACTCAGGGCGGTAGCCGTACTTCTTCTGGAAGGACTCGACGAACTGCTTGGCCAGCGGGTACTTGTCCTCCAGGGTCCACCAGAAGTCGGTGGCGGCGAACACCCCTTCGCTGATGTCCACCCCCGCCTCGCGGGCGAAGAACGGGATCTGGTAGGGCAGCACCAGCGTCATCTTGGGCAGCAGGCCGAATTGCTTGGCCTGCTGGCTCGACAGCACGGCGTCGCGGCCCCAGTTCACGTTGATCAGGAAGTCGGCACCGGCGTTGGCGATGTTGGTGAGGTACTGGCTGAAGTCCTGCGTGCCCAGCGGCGAGACCTGGTTGGTGACCATGGTCCAGCCGGCCTGCTTGACCAGGAATTCACGCACCGACTCGGTGGTGGTATGGCCATAGGTGTAGTCCGGCGTCATGAATGCCGCCTTGCGGTTCTTGCCGAACTGCTTGACCAATATGGGGCCAATGGCATTGGCGCACATTTCGCCATAAACGCCCTGGCGGAAACCATAGCGCACGCAGTCCTTGCCGGTGGTGTCATTCGACCCAGAAATACCGGCCATATAGAGAATCTTTTCGCGCTGCGCGAATTTATTCAGGGCCACTGCCACGGCCGACGACGTCGAGCCGATCATTGCCACGATCTTGTTTTGATTGATGAATGTCTGCTCGACCTGCAGGGCCTGATTCGGTTTTGCCGCAGAATCGGCGGACAGAAACCCCACCTTCTTGCCCAATACGCCATTATTGATTTTGGGCGCCAGTTTCTTCATCAGTTCGTGATTCGAATTGATGTGCTCGATGGCCAGCTCCATCCCCTTGCGCTCGTCTTCGCCCTGCACGGCGTAGGCACCCGTCAGCGGCACCGCGGCGCCGATATAGACCGTATTGCCCTGCGAGCCTGCCGGCCAGGTGCCCATGGCGGGCTTGTCCGCAGCGAATGCCCAGCGCACCCCGGCCACGCCGCTCAGAGCCAGGCCCGCACCCGCCTGCAGCGCGCCTCGCCGGGAGATATAGGGAGCCGACCCGTTTGTGGATTGCGTCTTTGACATGTGTCTCCTTCTTTCGGCTTATGGTGCCGTCCGGGCCAAGCGGAACCCGTTGGTTTGAGAAACGGTGAGGCGACTTCTGGGGCAAGCCCGCTGACATCAGAATGAAACTGACACCTGTCCAAGTGCACCACTGCTCGCGAGAACTGACGCCAATGAAGGTCTATGGCGCGAAAATCAATTTACCGTGACCTAGATCAGCCCCCAAGACGAGAAAACCCTGAACGAATTCACACCCAGAAAAGGCGGTTTGTCAGACAGGCGTAAGAAGAACGTGGAAACCCGCCCGGAATGGTAAACAGTCAGGGTTTTGTAAGTTTCTATTGGGGGAAAATGGAATGATTTAGGCGCTCAGGGCCTGGCGCCGGTTCCACTCTTTACCCAGGCCGCCCGCTCGATGAGGCGACACACCAACGCGGCCGGCCCTAGTCGCGCGAGTAGCTCGTCCCGCGTTCGTGCGCCAGCAGGTCGAGGACAGGGTACGCACCCGGCAACACGGGCGCCACAGTCAGGGGAAAGATCTGCCAGCTGACCGCCTGGCCTTCGCGCATCTCGAACTCGCCCTGCCAGCTGTGGACCTTGCACCAGTGCAGCCGCACCAGGGCATGCGGGTAGTCATGCTCGGACACCCTCCACAGCTCGATCTGCCGCGCATCGACGCCCAGCTCCTCCAGCAGCTCGCGGCGCAGCGCCTGCTCCACGGTTTCGCCGGGTTCGACCTTGCCTCCCGGAAACTCCCAGTAGCCGGCGTACGGCTTGCCGGCAGGGCGCGAGCCGAGCAGGAAGGCTCCGTCGCTGCGCAGCAGGATGCCCACCGCCACCTCGACGCGCGCGGGAGCAGGCGCCTCGGCCTTCATGCCTGGTGCAGGCGCCCGGCGTAGTCGCGGGCGAACTGGTGCGCCACGCGGCCGCTGCGCGAGCCGCGCTCCAGCGCCCAGACCAGCGCCTCGGGCCGCGCCGCCTCGATGCCTGCCGCCGGCACGCCCAGGGCAGACAGCCACTGCGCGACGATGGCCAGGTATTCGTCCTGACTGAAGGGATAAAAGCTCACCCACAGGCCGAAGCGCTCGGACAGGGAGATCTTTTCCTCCACCACCTCGCCGGGGTGGATCTCCCCATCGGCCGACGTGGTGTAGCTGAGGTTGTCCTTCATCTGCTCGGGCAACAGGTGGCGGCGGTTGCTGGTGGCGTAGATCAGCACGTTGGGCGTGGCCGCGGCCACGGAGCCGTCCAGGATGGACTTGAGCGCCTTGTAGCCGCCCTCGCCTTCCTCGAAGCTCAGGTCGTCGCAGTAGATGATGAATTTCTCCGGCCGGTCGGCGACGATCTCCACGATGTCGGGCAGGTCCGTCAGGTCGCTCTTGTCCACCTCGATCAGGCGCAGGCCCTGCGCCGCGTAGGCCTGCAGGCAGGCGCGGATGAGCGACGACTTGCCAGTGCCGCGTGCACCCGTCAGCAGCACGTTGTTGGCCGTGTGGCCCTGCACGAACTGCTCGGTGTTGCGCTGGATCTTTTCCTTTTGCGCGTCGATCTCCTGCAGGTCCTGCAGGGCAATGGCCGCCACCTGGCGCACCGGTGCCAACTGCCCCTGGCCGCCGCTGCGGCGGCGATAGCGCCAGGCAATGGCCGCGGACCAGTCCGGGGCGGCCAGGGGTTGGGGCAGTACGGCTTCGATGCGGGAGATCAGCTGCTCGGCACGCAGCAGCAAATGATCCAGATTCTTCATCATTTTGGCCTCTAAGCCTTATACAGCAAGCGCTAGCAGCTACTATTTTTATAGCAATTCAGGAGCGGTAATCGGCGTTGATGGTCACGTAGTCATGGCTCAGGTCGCAGGTCCAGACCGTCTCGGCCGCCTCACCACGGCCCAGCACCACTCGCACGGTGATCTCGCTTTGCTGCATCACGCGCTGGCCGTCTTCCTCGCGGTACGCGGGATTGCGACCGCCCTGCACGGCCACGTGCACATCGTCCAGATACAGGTCGATCAGCGCCTGGTCCAGGTCCTGGATGCCGGCGTAGCCCACGGCCGCCAGGATGCGGCCCAGGTTGGGGTCGCTGGCGAAGAAGGCCGTCTTGACCAGCGGCGAATGCGCGATGGCGTAGGCCACCTGGCGGCATTCCTCGCCTGTCCTGCCGCCTTCCACCCGCACGGTGATGAACTTGGTCGCACCCTCGCCGTCGCGCACGATGGCCTGGGCCAGCTGCTGCGCCACCTGCAGCAGCGCGGCCTTGAGCTGGTGTCCCTGCTCGCTGTCCAGCGAGGTCACGGGCGCATTGCCCGCGCGCTGCGTGGCCATCAGCACGAACGAGTCATTGGTGCTGGTGTCGCCGTCGATGGTGACGCGGTTGAAGGACTGGTCGGCCAGTTCGCGCACCAGAGGCTGCAGCAATTCGGGAGCGATGCAGGCATCGGTGGCCAAAAAGCCCAACATGGTGGCCATGTTGGGGCGGATCATGCCCGCGCCCTTGGAGATGCCGGTGATGGACACCGTAGCGCCGCCGATCTGCAGCTGCGTGCTGAAGGCCTTCGGGAGCGTGTCGGTGGTCATGATGCCCTCGGCAGCGCGCGCCCAGTGCTGCGGCTGCGCATCGGCCAGCGCCGCCGGCAGGCCGGCCTGGATGCGCTCGACCGGCAGCTGCTCCATGATCACGCCGGTGGAAAACGGCAGCACCTGCGCCGGCTGCAGGCCCAGCTGCTCCGCCAGCGCCCGGCAGGTAGCGCGGGCGCGCGCCAGCCCGTCGGCGCCGGTGCCGGCGTTGGCGTTGCCCGTGTTGACCACCATGGCACGGATGGCACTGCCCGAGGCCAGGTGCTCGCGGCAGACCTGCACGGGCGCGGCGCAAAAGCGGTTCTGCGTGAACACGCCGGCAACGCTGGCGCCCTCATCGAGCAGAAAGACGGTCAAGTCCTTGCGGCCGGCCTTGCGCACGCCAGCCTCGGCCACGCCGATGCGCACGCCGGCGACGGGGTGCAAGTCCTGGGCAACGGGAGCAGAGAGATTCACAGGCATAGATCGTCTTTCTTGGAAGGGCAAAACAGGAACACCTGGCGCTGTTACTGGCGCGACCATGCCAGCAGACACCGCGCAAGGGCCGCCCCGCCGCGCTGGTGCCGTCCCCCTTCCCGAATGGCGCAGTCATTCGAGAGAAGGGGGAGGCCGCGCAGCGGCTCAGGGGGTTGTCAGGTCAACTTGCCGTGGCACTGCTTGTATTTCTTGCCGCTGCCGCAGGGGCAAGGATCGTTGCGGCCGACGCGCACACCCGGCAGCGCCAGCGGCTGGCCATCGTCGCCGACCTGGACAGCGCCGTCCCCGGATTGCGGATTGCCGTCCTCGCCCGGGGCGGTGTAGGTGACGTTGGCAATGCTGCCCTCGCCGCGCTGCTCCATGGCCTGTGCGGCCTCGTCCAGCTGGCTGGGCGACTGCACCTGCACCGTCATCATGACGCGGGTGACTTCGTTCTTGACCTGGTCGATCAGCTGGCGGAACAGCTCAAAGGCTTCGCGCTTGTATTCCTGCTTGGGCTGCTTTTGCGCATAGCCGCGCAGGTGAATGCCCTGGCGCAGGTAGTCCAGTGCGGAGAGGTGGTCGCGCCAGTTGGTGTCAAAGCTTTGCAGCAGCACCATGCGCTCGAACTGGGTGAAGTTCTCCTGGCCAACCTGGCCCACCTTGGCTTCGAAGGACTCGCGGGCAGCCTTTTGCACCAGCTCCAGGATGTCCTCGTCGGTGATGGCCTCCGAGCCCTCGACGCGCTTTTGCAGCGGCAGCTCGATCTGCCAGTCGGCAGCCAGGGCCTTTTCCAGGGCGGGCAGGTCCCACTGCTCTTCCACCGATTCGGGCGGCACGAACTGGCGCACCAGGTCGGCCATGCAGTCGTCGCGCATGGCCTCGATCAGCGTGGCCAGCTGGGGCGCGTCAAGGATCTCGTTGCGCTGCTGGTAGATGACCTTGCGCTGGTCGTTGGCAACGTCGTCGTACTCCAGCAACTGCTTGCGGATGTCAAAGTTGCGGGCTTCGACTTTGCGCTGGGCCGACTCGATGCTGCGCGTGACGATGCCGGCCTCGATGGCCTCGCCGTCAGGCATCTTCAGCCGGTCCATGATGGCCTTGACGCGGTCGCCGGCGAAGATGCGCATCAGCTGATCGTCCAGGCTCAGGTAGAAGCGCGAAGAACCCGGATCGCCTTGGCGGCCGGAGCGGCCGCGCAGCTGGTTGTCGATGCGGCGCGACTCATGCCGCTCGGTGGCGATGATGCGCAAGCCACCCAGGGCGGAAACCTTCTCGTTCTCTATCTTCCACTCGCGGCGCAGCTCCTCGGCACGGGCGGCGCGTTGCTCGGGGCTCAGGGATTCGTCTTCCTCCAGCGCCGTCACTGCCTTCTCGACGTTGCCGCCCAGCACGATGTCAGTGCCGCGGCCCGCCATGTTGGTGGCGATGGTGATCATGCCGGGGCGACCCGCCTGGGCGACGATGTCGGCCTCACGGGCGTGCTGCTTGGCGTTGAGCACCTGGTGCGGCAGGTTCGCCTGGGTCAGCAGTTGGTCGATGATTTCCGAGTTCTCGATGGAGCTGGTGCCCACCAGCACCGGCTGGCCGCGCTCGTAGCATTCGCGGATGTCGGCAATCGCCGCCTCATACTTCTCGCGCGTGGTCTTGTACACGCGGTCCAGCTGGTCGTCGCGGCGGCTGGGCCGGTTGGGCGGGATGACCATGGTCTCCAACCCGTAGATTTCCTGGAACTCATAGGCCTCGGTGTCGGCCGTGCCGGTCATGCCCGCCAGCTTGGCATACAGGCGGAAGTAGTTCTGGAAGGTGATGGAGGCCAGCGTCTGGTTCTCGGCCTGGATGTTCACGCCCTCCTTGGCTTCCACCGCCTGGTGCAGGCCTTCGCTCCAGCGGCGCCCGGCCATCAGGCGGCCGGTGAATTCGTCCACGATGACGATCTCGCCGTTTTGCACCACGTAATGCTGGTCGCGGTGGTACAGGTGCTGGGCGCGCAGCGCGGCATACAGGTGGTGCACCAGCGCGATGTTGGCCGGGTCATACAGTGTCGCGCCTTCGGCAATCAGGCCAGCGTTGGCCAGGATGCGTTCGGCGTTCTCGTGGCCCTGCTCGGTCAGGAAGACCTGGTGGGTCTTTTCGTCCACCGTGAAGTCGCCCGGCTTGGTCACGCCCTCGCCGGTGCGGGGATCGGCCTCGCCCTCCTGACGAGTGAGCATCGGCACGATCTTGTTGATGGCCAGATACATCGCGGTGTGGTCGTCGGCCTGGCCGCTGATGATGAGGGGCGTGCGCGCCTCGTCGATCAGGATGGAGTCCACTTCGTCCACGATGGCGTAGTTCAGCCTGCGCTGCACGCGCTCACGCGCGTCATAGACCATGTTGTCGCGCAGGTAGTCGAAGCCGTACTCGTTGTTGGTGCCGTAGGTGATGTCGCTGGCGTACGCCGCCTGCTTTTCCTCGCGCGGCATCTGCGGCAGGTTGATGCCCACCGAAAGACCCAGGAAGTTGTACAGCCGCCCCATCCACTGCGCGTCGCGGCTGGCCAGGTAGTCGTTCACGGTGACAACGTGCACGCCCTGGCCCGACAGCGCGTTCAGGTACACCGGCAGCGTGGCGGTAAGCGTTTTGCCCTCGCCCGTGCGCATCTCGGCGATCTTGCCGTAGTGCAGGGCCATGCCGCCCAGCATCTGCACGTCGAAGTGGCGCATCTTCATGACGCGCTTGGACGCCTCGCGCACGACGGCAAAGGCCTCGGGCAGCAACGCATCCAAGGCTTCGCCCTTGGCGACGCGATCCTTGAACTCCTGAGTCTTGCCGCGCAGTGCCTCGTCGCTGAAGCCTTCGTACTCCGGCTCCATGGCATTGATGCGCGCAACCGTCTTGCGGTACTGCTTGAGCAGCCGGTCGTTGCGGCTGCCGAATATCTTGGTGAGGAAGTTGGTGGCCATGCGAGCAGGACCGCGCTGCACGCCTGAGGGTGATGGCGCCAGGGCGACCCGTGTCCTAGGATAGGTAAGGTGTTCCGGGAAGAAGAGGCTGCAGGTCCAGGTTCGGAGCAGGCAGCAAAACGAAACATTCTACCTTTGCAGCTTCGGCGCCCGTACTCGCCACTGCCTGCCATGCCAGTCGCCTGGCATCCGTGATAATGCCCGCCCGCCATGAACCGTCGCCACCACCCCATCACCGTCCAGCAGGCCAGCCAGGAGTCGCCCACCTTGGCGCGACTGGCCGCGCTCACGCAGGAATCCAGCCAGCGACTGAAGGCCATCGAAGCCCTGGTGCCGCCGTTGCTGCGCCCCGCCCTGCAGGCCGGGCCCATCGAGGGCGACTGCTGGTGCCTGCTGGTCAAAAGCAATGCCGCAGCGGCCAAGACACGGCAGCTGCTGCCCGCTTTTCAGGCACATCTGCGCAGTCGAGGGTGGGAGGTGAACTCCATCCGCCTAAAAGTCCAGGGCTGAGCCGTATGGCTGCCGAGACTGGCGCGATGGGATGTCGAAGATGGTGCCGGTTGTCGGATTCGAACTGACGACCTACCGCTTACAAGGCGGGTGCTCTACCAACTGAGCTAAACCGGCGAAGCGCGCATTGTAGCCGCCCGGCAGCGGGTCGAAGCCGCAGCCGCTGCAGAGTTATTTGATGCGCTTGAGGGACGGACGCGGCCCGCCACCGTGCGGCGGGCGCGGCGCGTCATCCAGAGACTGCTCGCCGCCGCTACCCTCCACCGGTTGCAGCGTTGGCGCGCCGGAAGGCCGCGCAGGCTGCTCTGCTGCCGCTGCCAGCGAGGGGCCGGGTGGCACCTCGGCGTCCTCCTCCAGCGGAAAGGCCATGCCCTGGCCGTTTTCGCGCGAATAGATGGCGATGACACGGCGCACCGGCACAATGATGTCGTGCTGCTTGCCGCCAAAGCGCGCCTTGAACTCGATGAAGTCATTGCCCAGCTGCAGCGCGCTGGTGGCGTCGTGGCTGACGTTGAGCACGATCTCGCCGTTGTTCACATACTCGCGCGGCACGCGGACCGATTCGTTGGTTCGCACCACCAGGTAGGGCGTGAAGCCATTGTCCGTGCACCACTCGTACAGGGCGCGGATCAGGTAGGGGCGCGTGGAGGGCAAGGCGGTGGCGCCAGCGTCGTCATTCATCATCGTGCTTGGAAGAGCGGGCGCCGCAGCGCCCGCAAGGGTCTGTTACTTGCGCATCACCTTCTCGGAGGGCGTCAGCGCCTCGATGTAGGCTGGTCGCGAGAAGATGCGTTCGGCGTACTTGAGCAGCGGCGCGGCATTCTTGGACAGCTCGATGCCGTAGTAGTCCAGGCGCCACAGCAGCGGAGCGATGGCTACGTCCAGCATGGAAAAGCCCTCGCCCAGCATGTATTTGTTCTTCAGGAACACTGGGGCCAACTGCGTGAGACGGTCACGAATGTGGGCGCGCGCCTTCTCCAGCGCCTTCTCGTTGCCCTTGGTGGCGCGCGACTCCAGCGTGTTCACGTGCACGAACAGTTCCTTTTCGAAGTTGAGCAGGAACAGGCGCACACGGGCACGGTCGATCGGGTCGCCCGGCATCAGCTGCGGATGCGGGAAACGCTCGTCGATGTACTCATTGATGATGTTGGACTCGTACAGGATGAGATCGCGCTCGACCAGGATGGGCACCTGGCCGTAGGGGTTCATCACGTTGATGTCCTCGGGCTTGTTGTACAGGTCCACGTCCCGGATCTCGAAGTCCATGCCCTTTTCGAACAGAACGAAACGGCAGCGATGGGAGAAGGGGCAGGTCGTGCCCGAGTAAAGCACCATCATGGTAAGCGGCTCCTGAAAATCAAAAAGAGTGGGCGCTCAGGCGCCCACTCTGGCAGTCAGCCCGGCTGCGTGCTCGCGCACACCTGCCGGGCCCAGAAAAAAACGGGAATTACTTGACGTCTTTCCAGAAGGCAGCGTTCAGCCTCCAGGCAATCAGCGTAAACAAGCCCAGGAAAGCCAGCACCCAGACGCCCACACGCACTCGCGTGTTTTGCGCCGGCTCGCCCATCCACTGCAGATAGTTCACCAGGTCACCCACGGCCTGGTCGTACTGCAGGGGCGTCATGGTGCCGTTGGATACCTGCTCCCAGCCCTTGAAGATGTGCTCGGCCACGCCGTGCGCCGTGCGCTCCTCGAACACCGGGCGGCGATCACCCTGCAATTGCCACAGTGCGTGTGGCATGCCGACGCTGGGGAAGGCCAGGTTGTTCCATCCGGTGGCCTTGGTGTCGTCGCGGTAGAACGTACGCAGGAAGGTGTACAGGTAGTCGGCACCCGTGCCGCCCGAGCCGGCGCGCGAACGGGCGATCACCGTCAGGTCAGGCGGGTTGGCCCCGAACCAGGCCTTGGCCTGCAGCGGGTCGATGGCCGCCTTCATCGTGTCGCCAACCTTGTCGGTGGTGAACAGCAGGTTGTCCTTGATCTGCTCGTCCGTCAGGCCGATGTCCTTCAGGCGGTTGAAGCGCATGAAGGCGGCCGAGTGGCAGTTCAGGCAGTAGTTGACGAACAGCTTGGCGCCGTTTTGCAGCGAGGCGGTATCGCTGGTGTTGACAGGCGCCTTGTCCCAGGCGATGCCGCCTTCGGAGGCATGCGCCCCCGCAACCAGCCCTACGGCGGTGAGCAGCGCAAAAATGATCTTCTTCATGTTGGTGTTCTCCAGCTCGGCTCAGTGGGCGGCAAAGGTCACGCGCTCGGGCACGGGCTTCGGAGCGCCCAGCCGGCTCCACCAGGGCATGAGCAGGAAGAAGCCGAAGTAAAACAGCGTACCCACTTGCGAGACGCGCTCGCCGATCGGCGACGGCGGCTGCACGCCCAGATAGGCCAGGATGACGAAGTTGATCACGAACACGCCATACACCCACTTGTGCCAGTCAGGGCGGTAGCGAATGGAGCGCGCCGGGCTGTGGTCCAGCCAGGGCAGGAAGAACAGGATCACCACAGCCCCGCCCATGACGACCACGCCCCAGAACTTGGCGTCGATCGCCAGCATCAGGGCAACGGCGACGGCGGCAGCCACCAGCACGACGCCCTTCATGATGGCTGGCAGGCGGGCCTTCAGCACACCGAAGCCGGCGCCCAGCACCACGCAGGCGATCAGCGCATACATCATCTCGCCGGTAATGGCACGCAGCATCGAGTAGAACGGCGTGAAGTACCACACCGGAGCGATGTGCGCGGGCGTCTTCAATGGGTCGGCCGGGATGAAATTGTTGTACTCCAGGAAGTAGCCGCCGAACTCGGGCGCGAAGAAGATGATGGCCGAGAAGATGAACAGGAAGATGGCCACGCCGAAGATGTCGTGCACCGTGTAGTACGGGTGGAAGGGGATGCCGTCCAGCGGGTGGCCCTTGTCGTCCACCGGCTTGCCCGGGCCCTTGATCTCGATGCCGTCGGGGTTGTTGGAGCCCACGTCGTGCAGTGCCAGCAAGTGCGCCACCACCAGGCCCAGCAGCACCAGCGGCACGGCGATGACGTGGAAGCTGAAGAAGCGGTTCAGCGTTGCGTCGCCCACCACGTAGTCGCCGCGAATCAGCAGGGCCAGGTCCGGGCCGATGAAGGGGATGGCCGAGAACAGGTTCACGATCACCTGGGCACCCCAGTACGACATCTGGCCCCAGGGCAGCAGGTAGCCCATGAAGGCTTCGGCCATCAACGCCAGGAAGATGGCGCAGCCGAAGATCCAGACCAGCTCGCGCGGCTTGCGGTAGCTGCCGTACAAAAGCCCCCGGAACATGTGCAGATACACGACCACGAAGAACGCCGAGGCGCCCGTGGAGTGCATGTAGCGGATCAGCCAGCCCCAGGGCACGTCGCGCATGATGTACTCGACCGACTCGAAGGCCTTGGCGGCGTCGGGCTTGTAGTGCATCACCAGGAAGATGCCGGTGACGATCTGGATCACCAGCACCAGCAGCGCCAGCGAGCCGAAGATGTACCAGAAGTTGAAGTTCTTCGGAGCGTAGTACTCCGACATGTGAACCTTGTAGGCGTCGAAAGCCGTCGGGAAACGGTTTTCCAGCCAGTTCATCGTCTTTGCGCCCGCCGAAGCGTTGGGCGAAAGCTCCTTGAATTCGCGGTAAGCAGCCATCTCTCAGTGCCTCCCTCAGGCTTTTTTGTCTTCGCCGATGAGCAATCGGGTATCCGACAGGTACATGTGCGGTGGCACCGGCAGGTTGTCGGGCGAAGGTTTGTTCTTGTACACGCGGCCGGCCATGTCGAAGGTCGAGCCGTGGCAAGGGCACAGGAAGCCGCCGTGCCAGTCGTTGGGCAGCGAAGGCTGCGGGCCGGTGGCGAACTTGTCGGTGGGCGAGCAGCCCAGGTGCGGGCAGATGCCCACGGCCACCAGGATTTCGGGCTTGATGGAGCGATGCTCGTTTTGCGCATACGACGGCGTGAACTCGGCCGGATTGCGCTGCGACTTCGGATCGGCCAGCTGGCCGTCCAGCTTGGGCAGCTCGGCAAGCTGCTCGGGCGTGCGACGGATGATCCACACCGGCTTGCCGCGCCACTCCACGGTCATCTTCTCGCCGGGCTTGAGCTGGGAGATATCCACCTCGACCGCAGCGCCTGCCGCCTTGGCCTTCTCCGACGGCTGGAACGTGCTGACAAATGGAACGGCGACTGCCACGCCGCCTGCCGCGCCCGCGCAGCCGGACGCGATGAGCCACGTCCGTTTGCTGGAGTCGATCGGAGTATCACTCATGGGGATCCTCGGTATGCATCGTTATAAAAGGTCAACTGCAAATTGTAGCGGAGCGAAAAAGGTTCCCCTCCCCTACCCGGGCCCAGCGGCCTGGACAATACTGCGGGTCTTTCATCCAGGACAAGGGTTTGCCACATGGGCATTGCGCATGAATTCAAGGAATTTGCCGTCAAGGGCAACGTCATCGACCTGGCAGTGGGCGTGATCATCGGCGGCGCCTTCGGCAAGATCGTCGATTCGGTGGTGAACGATCTCATCATGCCGGTGGTGGGCCTGGTGTTCGGCAAGCTCGACTTCTCCAACCTGTTCATTGCGCTGGCGCATGTGCCGCCGGACGTGCCGCATACGCTGGAGGCGGTGCGCAAGGCCGGGGTGCCGGTTTTCGCCTACGGCCACTTTCTGACCATCAGCCTGAACTTCGTCATCCTGGCGTTCATCATCTTCATGATGGTCAAGCAGATCAACCGCCTCAAGCGCGAGTGGCCGCACCAACAGGAAGCAGCGAAGAAGGAAGAGCCGGAGGCGCCGCCAGAGGACATCCAGCTGCTGCGCGAGATTCGCGATAGCTTGAAGAAAACACCTCCCCTGAATTGACGGGAACAACCTCTTGAGGCGCTTCGCGCCTTCCCCCTTCTCCGTACGCGCTGCGCGCTATGGAGAAGGGGACGCAGCCGGCGCGGCGGAGCGCCCTTGCGCGGCTGCACTGGCTTAGGGTGCGCCAGATTCAGGCATCTGGGGCCATCGCGTGCAGCGAGGAATCAAGCACCAATTCACGTCGCTCCAAGCCCGCGCTCCTGTAGGAGCGCGGGCTTTTTCATGCGCGCATCACCCGTGCGCCAAGGCGCGGGCCATGCGCACGGCTTCGATCAGGCTGGCCGGGTCGGCCATGCCGCTGCCGGCGATGTCGAAGGCCGTGCCGTGGTCGGGGCTGGTGCGCACCAGGGGCAGGCCCAGCGTCACGTTCACGCCTTTGTCCACGCCCAGGTATTTCACCGGGATCAGCCCCTGGTCGTGGTACATGGCCAGCACCACGTCGAATTCGCCCGGCCGGGCGGCGGTGTGGCGCGCGCGCATGAAGACCGTGTCGGGCGCATAGGGCCCGTGCGCGTCGATGCCCTCTGCGCGGGCGGCGGCGATGGCCGGGGCTATTGCCTCGATCTCCTCGCGCCCGAACAGCCCTCCCTCGCCCGCGTGCGGGTTCAGCCCGGCCACGCCGATGCGCGGCGTGCGGCCCAGACTGCGGCCGAGCGCGGCATGGGTGATGCGCAGTGTCTGCAGAACGCCGTGCGCGGTGACGGCGGCAATGGCCTCGCGCAGCGCCACGTGGATGCTGACCAGCACCGTGCGCAGCTCGTCGCTGGCCAGCATCATGCGCACCGGCATCTGCGCCAGGGGCACGCCGGCGTGGCGCGCGGCCTCGGCCTGCAGCAGCTCGGTGTGGCCCGGAAAAGGCACGCCGGCGGCGGCCAGCGCCTCCTTGTGCAGCGGCGCGGTGACCAGGCCTGCTACTTCGCCGGCCAGTGCCGCGCGCGCCGCCCAGACCACGCAATCGGCCGCCGCACGGCCGGCTTCGGCGCTCACCGCGCCAAAGGGCGGCGGGCTGCCCAGGCCTGGCAGCTGCCACACGGGCAGCGCCTGCGGCGGCAGCTGCGCCAGGTCTTGCAGACGGGCGAGGCGCTGCACGGCCAGCGCGGGCCGGCCCAGCTGGCTGGTGATGGCCGCGGCCCGCGCCAGCGCGGCAGCGTCGCCCACCACGAAGCAGCCCCGCAGCACGTCGGGCGCCTCGCGGAACGCCTTGGCGATGATCTCGGGGCCGATACCGGCAGGGTCGCCCTGCGTGATGGCCAGTGGCAGCATGGAAGGCATGGCGGCAGTTCTCTAGTCAAATCAGCCTCTAGCGCCCACCCAGTAAGCGCCAGCAGCTATCAAAACAATAGTAGCCAGACTCAGGCCGGGTTGTCGATGTCGATGAACTGATGCACCAGGCCCAGCTCGGCGGCGATGTGCCCGGCCACGGCCGGGGCGCCGTAGCGTTCAGTGGCGTGGTGGCCGGCAGCGATGAAGGCCACGCCGGTCTCGCGCGCCAGGTGGGCCTGGGGCTCGGAGATTTCGCCGGTGAGGAAGGCATCGGCCCCGGCGGCGATGGCGCCTTCGAAGAAGCCCTGCGCGCCGCCCGTGCACCAGGCCACGCGGCGAACGGGGCGCGGCGCGCCCTCGGGCGCCACCAGCGTCACCGTGCGGCCCAGCGCCTGCTGCACCTGCGCGGCCAGGGCCTGGGCACTGGCGATGTCGCAGGGCGCCGCAAAGCCCAGCTCCTGCTCGCCAAAATGGGCGTCGGCCTGCCAGCCGAGAAGCGCGCCCAGCTGGGCGTTGTTGCCCAGTTCAGGATGCGCGTCCAGCGGCAGGTGGTAGGCGAACAGGTTGATGTCGTGGGCCAGCAGGCGCTGCAGGCGCTCTTTCAGCCAGCCGTTGATGCGCCCGTCCATGCCGCGCCAGAACAGGCCGTGGTGCACGAAGAGCGCGTCGGCCTGCTCGCGAATGGCCGCGTCGATCAACGCCCGGCTGGCCGTGACGCCGCTGACGATGCGGCCAATGGTGGCCTTGCCCTGCACCTGCAGGCCGTTGGGGCCGTAGTCCTTGAAGCGCCCGGGCTGCAGCAGCGCGTCGAAGCGGGCCAGGAGATCGTCTCTGTCAATGCTCATGGCCGATGATTGTGCCGCCATCCCTGCCGACCGCGGGCTGGCGCCGGGGCCCGCCCCCAATGGCGCGACAATCAGGGCCTTTGCCTGCCCTCCCCTGCCTCGCCATGAAGCGCTACTGGTTGCTGTTTTCCCAGGCCGTGACGGTCCTCGTTGCCGCCTATTTCGTCGTCGCCACGCTGCAGCCGGCGTGGCTGCGCGGCGGCATCACGACCACGCCGGCCGGCATCTCGCTGATCGAGGCGCCGGCCACGCCCGCCGCCCAGCCGGCCGCGGGCAGCTTCAGCACCGCGGCGCGCAAGGCAGCACCGGCAGTCGTCAGCATCAACACCAGCAAGGCCGTGCGCCACCCGCGCAGCAACGACCCGTGGTTCCAGTTCTTCTTCGGCGACCAGGACACGCAGGCCCAGGTGGGCCTGGGCAGCGGGGTGATCATCAGCCCGGACGGCTACATCCTCACCAACAACCACGTGGTGGAGGGCGCCGACGAGATCGAGGTGACGCTCACCGACAGCCGCCGCGCCAGCGCCACCGTGATCGGCACCGACCCGGAGACCGACCTGGCGGTGCTCAAGGTGCAGCTGGACAAGCTGCCCGTCATCGTGCTGGGCGACTCCGACCAGGCCGCCGTGGGCGACCAGGTGCTGGCCATCGGCAACCCGTTCGGCGTCGGTCAGACGGTGACCAGCGGCATCGTCTCGGCCCTGGGGCGCAGCCAGCTGGGCATCAACACGTTCGAGAACTTCATCCAGACCGACGCGGCCATCAACCCCGGCAATTCCGGCGGCGCGCTGGTGGACGTGAACGGCAACCTGGTGGGCATCAACACGGCAATCTATTCGCGCTCGGGCGGCAGCATGGGCATCGGCTTTGCCATTCCCGTGTCCACCGCCAAGCTGGTGCTTGACGGCATCGTGCGCGACGGCCAGGTGACGCGCGGCTGGATCGGCGTGGAGCCGGGCGAGCTCTCGCCCGAGCTGGCGCAGACCTTCGGCGTGCATGCCACCGAGGGCGTGATCATCACCGGCGTGCTGCAGGCCGGCCCGGCCGCACAGGCCGGCATGCGCCCGGGCGACGTGATCCTGAGCGTGGCCGGCAAGGCCATCCGCAACGTGCCGCAACTGCTCACCGCCGTGGCCGCGCTCAAGCCCGGCGAGGCCTCGCCGTTTGCGGTGCAGCGCGGCGACACGCGGCTGCAGATCGACGTGACCGCCGGCACCCGCCCGCGCCAGCAACAACGGCGGCGCTAGCGAAAGCGCTATCAAAAAAAGAGCTGCCAGCGCTTGCGTAGCAAGCGCTGGCAGCTCTTTTCATGCTTGAAACAGAAGAGAATCAGGCGGCTTGGTCGGGTGCGTCCTCGGGCGCCTTGGTGTGGCGGATGAACAGCCGCGCGGCCCAGATGCCGAGTTCGTACAGCAGGCACATCGGAATGGCCAGGGCCAGCTGCGAGACCACGTCCGGCGGCGTGACGATGGCGGCGACGATGAAGGCCGCGACGACGAAATAGCCCCGAAAGCTCTTGAGCTTGTCCACCGTCACCACCTCCAGGCGCGCCAGCACCACCACGGCGATCGGCACCTCGAAGGCCAGGCCGAAGGCCAGGAACATGGTCATGACGAAACCAAGATACGCCTCAATGTCCGGCGCGGCGGTGATGCTCTTGGGCGCAAAGCTCTGGATGAAGGAAAACACCTGGCCGAAGACAAAGAAGTAGCAAAACGCCACCCCCATGAAGAACAGCACCGTGCTGGAGATGACCAGCGGCAGCACCAGGCGCTTTTCATGCGAATACAGCCCCGGTGCGATGAAAGCCCATACCTGGTACAGCACCACTGGCAGCGCCACCAGAAAGGCCGCCAGCAGCAAGATCTTCAGCGGCACCATGAAGGGCGAGATGACCGAGGTGGCGATCATGGTCGCGCCCTGCGGCAGGTGGGCCACCAGGGGCGCGGCCAGCAGGTCGTACAGCTGCCCCGGCCCAGGCCAGAAGAACAGTACGGCGGCGACGATGCCCACGGCGATGACGGCCCGCATGAGCCGGTCGCGCAGCTCCATCAGGTGCGCAACGAAGGGCTGCTCGGTGCCGGCCAATTCGTCTTCGGAATTCGTTGGTTGGGACATAGGCGTGGCGGCAGCTGCCCGGTGTGTGCGCAGGCAGGCCGCACGCGCCGGATGGCGCCGTCAGAACAACAGGGCAGTTCAGGCAGTCAATGGAATTTCTGGGGCCGAAAGCGTGCCACCCGCGCCGCGCCGGACTGCACGTGCGTGCGCACACCCGCACGGGCCTTGTACCAGCGCGGCACAGCGCCGCGCTTGAGGCGCCAGTTCTTGCCCGGGTGGCTGTAGGCAGGGACGATAGTGCTGCCGGATTCAAACCCCAGGCCGGGCGCGTCGCCGCTGCCATCGGCCTTGATGCCGGCCACGGTATCGTCCAGGCCCTTTTGGAAGTCGCTGGCGCTGGTGTGGATGCTTTGCTCGACGTCGCGCGCGGCGCTCTCCACCGTGTCCTTCATCTTGCGCAGCTCATCGAGCTCCATGGAGCGGTTGACCTCGGCCTTCACGTCGGCCACGTAGCGCTGCGCCTTGCCCAGCAGCGTGCCCACGGTGCGGGCCACGCGCGGCAGCTTCTCGGGGCCGATGACGATGAGTGCAACGGCGCCGATCAGCGCCATCTTGGACAGGCCGATGTCGATCATGCGGGGCGCTCGGGCGGCAAGCCGGCTCAGCCCTTGCGGCGGGCTTCGACGTCGATGGTCTCGCGCTCGGGCGTGGCGGGCGCGCCCGTCACCTGGCCCACGGGCGGATGGGCCGCGTTGGCGTTGGCGGCGTCTGCCTCGGCGGAGCCGTCGCGCATGCCGTCCTTGAAGCCCTTGACGGCCCCGCCCAGGTCGGTGCCCATGTTCTTGAGTTTCTTGGTGCCGAAGACCAGCACCACGATCAGCAGCACGACCAGCCAGTGCCAGATGGAAAACGAACCCATGGAAATCTCCTCACGTTTCAATCCACGTCTGCCGCTACCGGCAGGCGCTTGCGACGCATGCCGCCTATTTTAGACGCCCGGGTGGCCTGGGCCCGGCGATGGCCCTTGCCCTTACCCCTTTTTCCAGGGGCGCGGCCCGCCGACGATGTGCATGTGCAGGTGGTGGATTTCCTGGCCACCCTCCTCGCCGGTGTTGATCACCAGGCGAAAGCCGCCATCCGGGTACGGGTTGCAGCCCTGCTCGGCCGCCAGCTGGGGGGCCAGCGTCATCATGTGGCCCAGCAGGCCTGCATGCTCGGGCGTGACCGAGGCCATGGAAGGGATGTGCTGCCGGGGCACGAGCAGCAGGTGCACGGGCGCCCAGGGGCTGATGTCGTGGAAGGCCAGGACGTGCTCGTCCTCATAGGCCTTCTTGGCCGGGATCTCGCCGGCGACGATCTTGCAAAACAGGCAGTCGGGGTCGTGTGTCATGGGAGGTTCAGGCCTGGATGGCCTGGCTTTTGTTCATGGCGACCATGCCGCGCACGATGCGGTACAGGAACCAGATCGAGATCAGGCCCCAGGCGATCCAGCCGGGGAAGACGAACAGGAACCACAGCGGCGCCGTCACGATGTACAGCACGCCAGCCCAGATCACCGTGCGGATGCGCCAGGAAAAGTGGCTGGCCTGCCAGGTGCCCTCGGCGTCGCTCTTCTTGACCAGGTCGATGATCAATGCCACCAGCAGCAGCGCGGTGCCTGGCTGGGTGCCCGGCAGCACGGCGCCCAGGGCGACGATCAGGTGCAGCACGTAGCTGACCCAGCCAATCGCCTTGAGCGAGTCGGCGCGCTGGTTGGGTTCGACGTCGATGATGTCGCGGCGGTCGTTCATGGCGTGCTTTCTCCTGGTGCTTCTTCCTGCTCGCGCGCATGTGCCTTGCGCAGGGCCTTTTCCTCGATGCCGCTGGTGCCTTCGCGGCGCTCCAGCTCGGCGATCACGTCGGCCGGTGCCAGACCGAAGTAGGCCAGCGCCACCATGCTGTGAAACCACAGGTCGGCCACCTCATAGACCAGCGCGGCCGGCGCCGCGCCGTGCTGCACGTCCTTGGCGGCCATGACCACTTCGGTGGCCTCCTCGCCGATCTTCTTCAGGAAGGCGTCCGGCCCCTTGTGCAGCAGCCGCGCCACGTAGCTGGCCTGCGCGTCGCCGCCGTTGGCGGGTTTGCGGCGTTCGATGATGGCGGCCAGGCGGGCCAGGGAATCGTTGCTGGTGCTGCTCATGAATGCTTCAGTTGTAGATGGAGGCCGGATCTTTCAAGACCGGATCGACGGCCTGCCACTGCCCGTCCTTCAATACGCTGAAGAAACAGCTGTGCCGCCCGGTGTGGCAGGCGATTGCCGGCTCGTGCCCTTGTTGCGTCACGCGCAGCAGCACCACGTCGGCATCGCAGTCCAGGCGGATCTCGTGCACCGTCTGCACGTGGCCCGACTCCTCGCCCTTGAACCACAGCCTGCCGCGCGATCGGCTGAAATAGACGGCGCGGCCCAGCTCGGCGGTCTTTTGCAGCGCCTCGCGGTCCATCCAGGCCAGCATCAGCACGTCGCCGCTGGCGGCCTCCTGGGCGATGGCGGGCACCAGGCCGCGCGCGTCCCAGCGGATCTGGTCGAGCCAGGGGATGGCGGCTTCAGCGGTCATGGGATAAGGTCTATGGAACTATGAAAAAGATAGCTGCCAGCGCTTGAACAGCAAGGGCTGGGGGCCGATTTGACAAAAATTTCACTCACAGCCGCACGGCAATGCCGCGCCCGCGCATGTGCTCCTTGGCCTGGCGCACGGTGAATTCGCCGTAATGGAAGATGCTGGCGGCCAGCACCGCGTCGGCGCCGCCGATGCTCACGCCGTCGGCCAGGTGCTCCAGGTTGCCCACGCCGCCCGAGGCAATGACGGGCACGCCCACGGCGTCGCTCACGGCGCGCGTCAGCTGCAGGTCAAAGCCGCTCTTGGTGCCGTCGCGGTCCATGCTGGTCAGCAGGATCTCGCCGGCGCCGCGGCGGGCCATCTCGGTAGCCCATTGCACGGCGTCCAGCCCGGTGTTCTTGCGCCCGCCGTGGCTGTACACGTCCCAGCCCTCGCCGCGCGCGGCCACGTCCGGGCCCTGGCGGCGCTTGGCGTCGATGGCCACCACGATGCACTGCGCGCCGTATTTGGCGGACGCGGCCTCGATCACATCCGGGTCGCTAATGGCGGCCGAGTTGAAGCTGACCTTGTCCGCCCCGGCGTTGAGCAGCCGGCGCACGTCAGCCACGGTGCGCACGCCGCCGCCCACCGTGAGCGGGATGAAGACCTGGCTGGCCACGGCCTCGATGATGGGCAGGATCAGGTCGCGCCCGTCGCTGGTGGCGGTGATGTCCAGGAAGGTGAGCTCGTCGGCGCCCTGCTCGTTGTAGCGCGCGGCGATCTCCACCGGGTCGCCGGCGTCGCGCAGTTCGACGAAGTTGACGCCCTTGACGACCCGGCCGCCGGTCACGTCCAGGCAGGGGATGATGCGTTTGGCCAGCATGGGCAGGCAGCTCCGTAAAGGTGGGAGGAAAGCCGGCCGTGAGGCCGGCTGCGCCGGGGCCGTCAGGCCGCCAGCTCGTCGGCGCGGGCCTGGGCGGCAGCGAAGTCCAGGTCGCCCGAGTAAATGGCGCGCCCGCAGATCACGCCCTGCACGCCCTCGCGCTCGACGGCGCACAGCTGCTCGATGTCGTGCATGCCGGCCAGGCCGCCGGAGGCGATCACGGGAATGGTGAGCGCCTGGGCCAGGCGCACGGTGGCCTCGATGTTGATGCCCGAGAGCATGCCGTCGCGGCCGATGTCGGTGTAGATGATGGACTCCACGCCCCAGTCCTGGAACTTCCTGGCCAGGTCCACCACCTCGTGGCCGGTGAGCTTGCTCCAGCCGTCGGTGGCGACCTTGCCGTCCTTGGCGTCCAGCCCCACGATGATGTGGCCGCCGAAGGCGGTGCAGGCGTCCTTCAGAAAGCCCGGGTTCTTGACCGCGGCCGTGCCGATGATGACGTAGGCCAGGCCGGCGTCGATGTAGCGCTCGATGGTGTCCAGGTCGCGGATGCCGCCGCCCAGCTGCACGGGGATGTCGTCGCCCACCTCGGCCAGGATGGACTTGATGGCCGCCTTGTTCCTGGGCTGGCCGGCAAAGGCGCCGTTCAGGTCCACCAGGTGCAGGCGGCGCGCGCCGGCATCCGCCCACTTGCGGGCCATGGCGGCCGGGTCTTCGCCGAAGGTGGTGGATTGGTCCATGTCACCTTGCTTGAGGCGTACGCAATGGCCGTCCTTGAGGTCGATGGCGGGAATGAGCAGCATGGTCGTCGTCGTAGTCGCAGGGTCAGCCGGCCGGGCCGGTGGGAAGGGGAAAACGCGGGATCAGGGCGAAGAATCAGGGTTTCCAGGACAGGAAATTGCGATACAGCTGCAGGCCATGCCCGGCGCTCTTTTCCGGGTGGAACTGCGTGGCAAAAATATTATCGCGCGCGATGGCGGCGGCGAACGGGCCGCCATAGTCGGCCTCGCCGGCCACGTGCGCGGCCTCGGCGGGGCGGGCGTAGAAGCTGTGCACGAAGTAGAAATAGCTATCGTCCGGCACGCCCGTCCACAGCGGGTGCGCAGGGCCGCCAGCGCGCGCCTGGCGCACGCGGTTCCAGCCCATCTGCGGCACCTTGTAGCGGCTGCCGTCCGGCTGGGTGCGGCCGGCCAGATCGAATCTCACCACCTCGCCGGGGATCAGGCCCAGGCCGGGCGTGTCGCCCTCGGCGCTGCGCTCCAGCAGCATCTGCATGCCTACGCACACGCCGAACAGCGGTTTGGTGGTCGCCGCCTCCCGCAGCGCCTGCATCAGGCCGCTGGCGGCCAGCTCGGCCATGCAGTCGGGCATGGCGCCCTGGCCGGGCAGCACCAGGCGGTCGGCGGCGGCCACCTGCTCGGGCTGCGAGGTGATGAGCACAGCGCAGTCCGTACCATGCGCCGCGGCCTGCACGGCCTGCGCCACCGAGCGCAGGTTGCCCATGCCGTAATCGACCACGGCGACGGTGTTTGCTTCTTTTTTCATAGCTGCTGGCGCAAGCTGGGCAAGCGCTGGAGGCCTATTTGACCCAAAATCCTAGAGCGCGCCCTTGGTGGACGGGATGATGCCGGCCGCCCGCGGGTCGCGCGTCAGGGCGTCGCGCAGCGCACGGGCAAATGCCTTGAACACCGTCTCGCACTGGTGGTGGGCGTTGATGCCCTTGAGGTTGTCGATGTGCAGCGTGACCTGCGCGTGGTTGGCAAAGCCCTGGAAGAACTCGTACGTCAGCTGGGTGTCGAAGCCGCCGATGCTGGCCGCCGTGAACGGGATGTGCAGGTGCAGGCCAGGGCGGCCGGAAAAATCGATGACCACGCGCGACAGCGCCTCGTCCAGCGGCACGTAGGCGTGGCCGTAGCGGCGGATACCCTTCTTGTCGCCCACGGCGCGGGCAAACGCCTGGCCCAGGGTGATGCCCACGTCCTCCACCGTATGGTGGCCGTCGATGTGCAGGTCGCCGTCGCAGTCCACCTCCATGTCGATCAGGCCGTGGCGGGCGATCTGCTCGAGCATGTGGTCGAAAAAGCCGATGCCGGTGCCCAGGCGGGCCTGGCCGGTGCCGTCCAGGTTGACGCGCACGCGGATGCGGGTCTCGGCGGTGCTGCGCGACACCTCGGCGGTGCGCTCGGCGGCGTGCTCGGGGGCGGTGGAGGGAACGAGTGCGGAAGAAGTCATATCGAGGCCTCAAGCGCTGCCAGCATCTGGGCGTTGTCCTGGCTGCTGCCCACCGTGAGGCGCAGGCAGCCGGCCAGCAGCGGGTGCATTGTAGAAACGTTCTTGACGAGGACCTTGCGCGCGCGCATGGCCTCGAAAGTGCGGGCGGCGTCGGGCACGCGCACCAGCACCATGTTGGCCTGGCTGTCCCAGACCTTGTCGATGCCGGGCATGGCGCGCAGGTGCGCGATGAGCGCGTCGCGCTGCGTGCACAGCTCGGCTGCCTGCTGCGCAAACACGGCCTCATGCTCCAGGGCAAACAGCGCCGCCTCGCAGTTGAGCACGCTCACGTTGTAGGGCGGGCGCAGCTTGTCGATCTCGTTTACCAGCGCGGCCGGGCCGACCAGATAGCCCAGGCGCACGCCGGCCAGGCCGAACTTGGACAGGGTGCGCATCAAGAGCACATGCTGGTTGCGCGCGGGCTCATCGCGCAGGTGCGTGATCCACGAGCGGCTGGCAAAGGGCTGGTAGGCCTCGTCCATGACCACGATGCCGCCCTGCGCGCCTGCGGCATCGACGATGCGCTGCACCACCGCCTCGTCCCACAGCGTGGCCGTGGGGTTGTTCGGGTAGGCCAGGAAGGTGATGGCCGGGCGGTGCGTGGCGATCGCGTCCAGCATGGCCTGCTCGCGCAGCTGGAACTCGCCGTCCAGCTCCACGCCCACGTACTGCAGCCCATGCTGCTGCGCGCACATCGCGTACATCACGAAGCCGGGCACCGGCGCCAGCACCGTGGCGGGCACCCCGCCGCCCTGGCGGGCGCAGGCCAGCTGCACCAGGCTGATGAGTTCGTCCGAACCATTGCCCAGGATGACGGCGCTGCCCTCGGGCGCGCCGGCATAGCCAGCCAGCGCGGCCTTCAGGTCGCTCTGGCGCGTGCCGGGGTAGCGGTTCAGCGCCAGCGCCCCCAGCCGCTGCCCCAGCGCGGCCTGCAGCGCGGGCGGCAGGCCGAAGGGGTTTTCCATCGCATCCATCTTCAGGTAGCCGGTGGCGTCGGCCACGGGGTAGGCATGCATGGCGCGCACGTCGTCGCGGATGCGCGCCAGAGGGGACAGGTCAGAAGCAGTCATCGTCTTTTATCCACCGGGCTCAGGTTTTTCGTCTTGCGCAGGCGCCGATCAGGCAGGCTGCGTGAACACGCAGCGCTGCGGGTGCAGCACCTCGACACCGCCGAACAGCCCGCCGTGCGGCAGGCTCAGCGACAGCAGGCTGGCGCAGCCGCTGTGCTGCGCGGCGGCCACGGACAGGCAGTCGCCCCAGGCCAGCTGGTGGCGCGCCTCGACGGCCCAGGCGGTCTCCAGCGTGGCGGCATCCACCTGCCAGGGCGTCCAGGCGTTGTAGCGCCGGATGGCGGCGCGCGCATCACCCAGGGGCATGGGCGGCGTGGCGCGGCAGGTGGCGGTCTCGTAGAACTCGGCCAGCACCAGGCTGCTGATGCGGCCGGCGCGCTCGCGCCAGAGCAGGTCCAGCGCCGTGCGCACCTGGTCGTGCAGGGGCGCGTCGCAGCCGTCCTCGGCCGCCAGCAGCACGGCGGTATCGACAAACACGGGCTGGGCCAGCGTGCGCTCCAGCAGGGCGTCGCCCGCCGCCTCCCCTTCGACGCGGGTACGGCCGAAGCCGCAGACGGCAGGCAGCGCGGCGCCCTGGCGTCGGGAGCGCCAGCTGCGCTCGTCCGTGCGCCAGGCCAGGTAGGCACGCTCGTAGGCATCCTCGCGCCGCTGCATCTCGCCCAGAAAGTCACCCACCATGCGCGACACGCTGCTGCCGCGCCGCGCCGCCTCGATGCGCGCCCATTCGAGCACGGGATCGTCCACGGTGATGGTGACGTTTTTCACGGGCCAAATGGTACACGAACTTCGTGTTGCACGAAATTAGTGTTAACAAGAGCGTGGCCGACGACGCACACAATGCCTCCCACCATGCAGCCCTCGTCCACCACCACGCACTGCGCCGCCCAACTTGCCGAGCTGCTGGTCGCCCACCCGCGCTGGACGGTGCTGACCGGCGCCGGCATCAGTACCGACAGCGGCATTCCCGACTACCGCGACGCCGCTGGCGCCTGGAAGCGCCCTGCCCCCGTGCAGTTCCAGGATTTCATGGGCTCGGCGGCGACACGCCAGCGCTACTGGGCGCGCAGCCTGATCGGCTGGCCAGTGTTCCGCCAGGCCCGGCCGAATGCCGCGCACGAGGCGCTGGCGCGGCTGGAGCAGGCAGGCCATGTTCACCAGCTCATCACCCAGAACGTGGACGGCCTGCACCAGCAGGCGGGCAGCCGCATGGTGGTGGATCTGCACGGGCGGCTGGACCAGGTGGTGTGCATGGGCTGCCGGGCCCTGAGCCCGCGCAGCAGCTACCAGGGCGCGCTGCTGCAGGCCAACGGCAGTTGGCGGCACCGCCATGCCCCGGCCGCGCCCGATGGCGACGCCGACCTGCACGGGGTGGATTTTTCGACCTTCCAGGTGCCGCCCTGCCCGCGTTGCGGCGGCATCCTTAAACCGGATGTGGTGTTCTACGGTGAGAACGTGCCACGCCCCCGCGTGGACGCTGCCTTGCAGGGGCTCATGCAGAGCCAGCTACTGCTGGTCGTGGGCAGTTCGCTGATGGTGTATTCGGGCCTGCGCTTCGTGCGCGCGGCGCGGGCGCAAGGCCTGCCCGTGGCGGCCATCAACCTGGGGGCGACGCGCGCCGATGGCGACTTCACGCTGAAGCACGCCGGCCCGTGCGCGCCGGCCTTGGCAGCGCTGGCCCAGATGCTCGCAGGCGCACCCGGCGCGGTGGGCAGCCTCAGCTGATCACTTCAGCCGCATCTCCGCCGCCCGGGCGTGCGCCTGCAGGCCTTCGCCATGCGCCAACACGCTGGCGATGCGCCCCAGCGTCTGCGCGCCCTGCTCGCTCACCTCGATCAGGCTGCTGCGCTTTTGGAAGTCGTACACGCCCAGCGGCGACGAAAAGCGCGCCGTGCCGCTGGTGGGCAGCACGTGGTTGGGGCCGGCGCAGTAGTCGCCCAGGCTCTCCGAGGTATAGGCGCCCAGGAAGATGGCGCCAGCGTGCTTGAGCAGCGGCTCCCAGCGGTGCGGGTCGCGGCTGGAGACCTCCAGGTGCTCGGGCGCGATGCGGTTGCTGATGTCGCAGGCCTCTTGCATGCTGCGCGTGTGGATCAGCGCGCCGCGGTCTGTCAGGCTCTTGGCGATGATGGCCGCGCGGGGCATGTCGGGCAGCAGGCGGTCGATCTCGCGCTGCACGGCGGCGATGTACTCGGCGTCGGGGCACAGCAGGATGGACTGCGCCAGCTCGTCGTGCTCGGCCTGGCTGAACAGGTCCATGGCCACCCAGTCCGGCGGCGTGCTGCCGTCGGCCAGCACCAGGATCTCGCTGGGCCCGGCGATCATGTCAATGCCCACGGTGCCGAACACGCGGCGCTTGGCGCTGGCCACGTAGGCGTTGCCGGGGCCGGTGATCTTGTCCACCTTGGGGATGGTCTCGGTGCCGTAGGCCAGCGCGCCGATGGCCTGCGCGCCGCCAACGGTGTAGGCGCGCGTGACGCCGGCCACATGGGCGGCGGCCAGCACCAGCGGGTTCTTGGCGCCCTGGGGCGTGGGCACGACCATGATGATCTCGGCCACGCCGGCCACCTGGGCGGGAATAGCGTTCATCAGCACGCTGCTGGGATACGCCGCCTTGCCGCCGGGCACGTAGATGCCGACGCGGTCCAGCGGCGTCACCTTCTGGCCCAGCAGCGTGCCGTCCTCGTCGCGGTAACTCCAGCTTTCGCCGCTGGCGCGCTTTTGCGCCTCGTGGTAGTGGCGCACGCGCTCGGCGGCGGTGCTCAATGCCTGCTGCTGCTCGGGCGGCAGGCTGCGATAGGCGGCGCGCAGCTCATCCGGCTGCAGGGTCAGCCGCTGCATGCCGTCGGCGTGCAGGCCGTCAAAGCGCTGGGTGTACTCCAGCAGCGCCCCGTCGCCGCGCGCGCGCACATCGGCCAGGATGTCCTGCACGCGCTGCTCGATGGCCGCGTCCTGCTCGGCCGACCAGTGCAGGCGGGCGGCAAAATCAGCCTCAAAAGTGCTTGAAACCGTTGACAGGTGCGCGGGAGCAGCTACGAATTTCATAGTGATAAGGCCGGGCTTTCAGCCCCGTGGAATGGCGCCTGCGAAGGCGTCGATGATGCGTTTGAGCGGTGCCTGGTTGAGCTTGAGCGCCGCCTGGTTGACCACCAGGTGCGAGCTGATGTCCATGATCTGCTCGACCTCGACCAGGTGGTTGGCCTTGAGGGTGTTGCCGGTGGAGACCAGGTCCACGATGGCGTCGGCCAGGCCGGTGAGCGGGGCCAGCTCCATGCTGCCGTACAGCTTGATCAGGTCCACGTGCACGCCCTTGGCCGAGAAGAAGTCGCGGGCGATCGATGTGTACTTGGTGGCCACGCGCAGGCGCGCGCCCTGGCGCACGGCGGCGGCGTAGTCGAAGTCGGCGCGCACGGCCACGCTGACGCGGCACTTGGCGATTTGCAGGTCCAGCGGTCGAAACAGCCCCTGGCCGCCGTGCTCGATGAGGGAATCCTTGCCGGCCACGCCGATGTCGGCGCCGCCGTACTGCACGTAGGTGGGCACGTCGGTGGCGCGCACCAGCACCACGCGCACCTCGGGGCGGTTGGTGGCCAGGATGAGCTTGCGCGACTTCTCCGGGTCCTCCAGCACCTGGATGCCGGCGGCCTCCAGCAGCGGCAGGGTTTCCTCGAAGATGCGGCCCTTGGACAGGGCCAGTGTGATCTGCTGGGTCATTGGGAGCCGAAATGGCCTCTGACGCTTGCCAGGCAAGCGCCAGCAGCTATCAAAATGGTAGTTTGCAAAGGGCGGGGCTCAGGCCTCGCCCTGCTGCGCCTGGGCCCACTCGGCGGGGGTGAAGGTCTTCATGGACAGCGCGTGCACCTCATCCGTCTGCATGCGCCCGCCCAGGGTGGCATAGACGCGCTGGTGGCGTTGGATCGGGCGCTTGCCCTCGAACTCGGGCGAGACGATGGTGGCAAACCAGTGGCGGCCGTCGCCGTCCAGTTCGATGTGCTCGCAGGCCAGGCCGGCGCGGATGAGGTCCTTGAGTTCGTTGGCAGTCATCGGTGCATCCAGAGAAAAAGGGAGAAATCAGTTCCTGATCTTGTAGCCGCTGCGCAGCAGGCGCAGCGCCAGCAGGCTGACCGCCGCCCAGGCCAGGGCGACGATGGCAAAGCTGGTCCAGGGCGAGACGTCGCTCACGCCGAAGAAGCCGTAGCGAAAGCCGTCGATCATGTAGAAGAAGGGGTTCAGGTGGCTCACGGCCTGCCAAAACGGTGGCAGCGACTGGATGGAATAGAACACGCCCGACAGGAACGTCATGGGCATGATGAGGAAGTTCTGGAACGCCGCCATCTGGTCGAACTTGTCGGCCCACAGCCCGGCAATCACCCCCAGCGTGGCCAAAAGCGCCGTGCCCAGCAGCGCGAAGACCGCGATCCACCAGGGCGCGGCGAACTGCGGCGCGGCAAAGAACAGCGTGGCGATGAACACGCCCACGCCCACCATCAGTCCGCGCAGCACCGAGGCGCCCACGTAGGCGGCAAACCAGGCGCGGTGCGACAGGGGGGTGAGCAGGATGAACACCAGGCTGCCCATGATCTTGCTCTGGATCAGGCTGGACGAGCTGTTGGCAAAGGCGTTTTGCAGCATGCCCATCATCACCAGGCCGGGCACCAGGAAGGCCGTGTAGGACAGGCGGTCATAGACCAGCACCCGCCCCTCCAGCACGTGGCCGAAGATCAGCAGGTACAGCAGCGAGGTGAGCACCGGCGCGGCGACGGTCTGAAAGCCCACCTTCCAAAAGCGCAGCACTTCCTTGTAGAAGAGCGTCTGCCAGCCGGTCATGCGCGCCGCTCCTGCTGGGCCTCGGCCATCACGTTCAGAAAGACGTCCTCCAGGTCGGCCTTGCGGATCTCCACGTCCTCCACGCGCACGCCGGCGGCGCGCAGCGCGCTCAGGTGGCGCTCGATCTCCTGCGCGTCCTGCGCGGGCAGCTGGGCCACGCGGCCGGTCACGCGCGCCAGCGCCGCCAGCTGGGGCGGCAGCGCGTCGTCGGTCTTGAAGCGCAGCACGTTGGTGGAGGCCGCCTGCAGCAGCTCGGACGTGCGCGCCAGCGCCACCACGCGCCCGCGCTTGAGCATGGCCAGGCGCGTGCACAGCGCCTCGGCCTCCTCCAGGTAGTGGGTGGTCAGCAGCACCGTGTGGCCCTCGCGGTTCAGGCGCGCGACGAACTGCCACAGGGTCTGGCGCAGCTCCACGTCCACGCCGGCCGTGGGCTCGTCCAGCACGATGATGGGCGGCTTGTGCACCAGCGCCTGGGCCACCAGCACGCGCCGCTTCATGCCGCCCGACAGCTGGCGCATGTTGGCCGTGGCCTTGTCGGCCAGCCCCAGGTTGTCCAGCAGCTCGTCGATCCAGGCGTCGTTGTTCTTCACGCCGAAGTAGCCCGACTGCAGGCGCAGCGTCTCGCGCACGTTGAAGAAGGGGTCGAAGACGAGCTCTTGCGGCACCACGCCCAGCTGGCGGCGGGCGGCGGCAAACTGCGACTGCACGTCGTGCCCCAGCACCGAGACGCTGCCGCCGGAGGCGCGCGCCAGGCCGGCCAGGATACTGATGAGCGTGGTCTTGCCGGCCCCATTGGGGCCCAGCAGGCCGAAAAACTCGCCTTCCTGGATGTCCAGGCTCACCCCGTCCAGCGCCTGGAAGGGGCCCTTGGGCGTGGAAAAGATCTTGGAGACGGACTGGAAGGAGACGGCGGCCATGGGAGCCGGCCATTCTAGCCCGCGGGCCCGCGCTCGCTAGACGGTGGGCAGCAGCTCGGCCACGCCGTAGAGCCCGGCCAGGCTGGCCAGGCCCGCGGGCATGGACTTGACCACCAGGCCCTTTTGCTCGGCCACGGCGGCGCGGCGACATTCCAGCAGCACCGCCAGCGCGCTGGAGTCGAAGGTGACCAGCGGCCCCGCGTCCACCACGATCTGCGAGCCGCGCTCGCCCTGCAGGCCCTGCAGCAGCAGCTGGGCACAGGCGCGCGCCTGGCGGTGGGTGAGCTCGGCGGGCAGGATCAGCATGGCTTGCGCTTATTTCCCGCCGGCGTTGGACTTGTTGCGCGCGCTCAGGGTTTCGATCAGCCGGTCAATGCCTTTGCGGGCATCGGCTTCCTTGTTGATCTCCTGCGCGAACTGGGTGCGGTAGGTATCGACCAGCCACACGCCCAGCACGTTGAGGTTGTAGATCTTCCAGCCGGCGCCGTCGCCGGGCGTCTTCTCCAGGCGGTAGTCCAGTTGCACCGGCTCGCCGCGGCCGCGCACCTCGGTGCGCACCAGCACGTCCTTGTCCTCGGGCGCGGCGCGCAGCGGGCGCACCACGACGGTCTGGTCGGCCACCTGGTCCAGCGCACCGGCATAGGTACGTACCAGCAGCTGCTTGAATTCGTCCTGCAGGCGCTTTTGCTGCTCGGGCGTGGCGCTGCGCCAGCCGGGGCCCACGGCAGCGGCCGTCATGCGGCGGAAGTTCACGTGCGGCAGGATGAGCTGGTCCACCAGCGCGATGATGCGGTCCACGTCGCCGGCCTTGATGGACTTGTCGTTGCGCACCGTGTTCAGCACCTCGCTGGACAGGCGCCGCACCAGCGCGTCAGGTGCCTCGTCGGCGGCCAGCGCCAGCCCGGGCAGGGCGAGGCCGGCGGCCACCAGGGCGGCGGTCTCGATCAGCTGGCGGCGGGTGATGGTCATGGCGGTGGTCCTCAAGGGGGTAGAAAAGCTGCGGGAAACCGCCGATTGTGCGGGCAGCCCGCACCGGCATTGCTTCGCGTTGGTGCAGGGATGCAAGCGGCTGCAACAGCCGCGGCGCGGCCTGGGCTCAGTAGTCGTCCGGCAGGCGGCCGTCAGCGCCTGCATCCGCGCCTGCCCGCCCCGCGGGCGCATTGCGGTTGCGCACGCCCAGGTACACGTCGCGGGTGAAGGTGTAGGAGTCCAGCGCCGCGCTGTCCAGCACCGCGCCTGCCCCCAGCAGCTGGGAGCGGCGGTCCGCCACGCGCAGGCCGTACAGCGAGTTGCGCGCCGAGACAGGATCGGCCTGACGCACGCCGTCGCCCCACCAGTCCGCCGGCAGCGCGGCGGTGTCGCGCACCGTGGATGGGCCCAGCAGCGGCAGCACCAGATAGGGACCGGTCGGCACGCCCCAGCGGCCCAGGGTCAGGCCGAAGTCCTGCTTGCGCCGCGGCAGGCCCATTTCGCTGGCGATGTCCAGCACGCCGCCCAGGCCGAAGACGGTGTTGACGTTGAAGCGCACCAGGCTGTCGTAGGCCTCGCGTCCGCGCAGCTGCAGCACGTTGTTGACGAAAGTCCAGACTTCGCCCAGGTTGCCGAAGAAGTTGTTCACGCCGGTGCGCAGCGGGCGGGGCGTCACGTCGCGGTACAGGGTCGCCACCGGCTTGAGCACGGCATCGTCCACGCTCTCGTTGAAGGTGGTCATGGAGCGGTTGTAGGGCTCCAGAGGGTCATCCGGATGGGCGCCCGGTCCGCTGGCGCAGCCGGCCAGCAGCGCCGCGGCCAGCGCAGCAGCGGCGCCGCGCCTGCGCAGGATCGAGACGGGTTGCAGTGGGGTTGTCATTTCTTGCCTCCTGCGCCTTCCTCGGCCTTGCCGTAGAGAAACTGGCCAATGAGATTTTCCAGCACCACGGCGGACTGCGTGGCGGTGACGGTGTCGCCCTCGGCCAGGCGGGCTTCCTCGAAGCCCGCCTCGATGCCGATGTACTGGTCGCCCAGCAGGCCGCTGGTCAGGATCTTCAGCGAACTGTCCTTGGGAAAGACGTAGCGCTGGTCCATCTCCAGCGTCACCCGCGCCTGGTAGGTGGCGTCATCAAAAGCGATGGACTGCACGCGCCCGACCACCACGCCGGCGCTGCGCACCGCCGCCTGGGGCTTCAGCCCGCCGATGTTGTCAAAGCGCGCTGCGATGGTGTAGCCGCTGCGCCAGTTCAGCTGCAGCAGGTTGGCCGACTGCAGAGCCAGGAAGAGCAGCGCCGCCGCCCCCAGCAGGACGAACAGGCCGACCCAGATGTCGTTCTTGGAATGCTGCATGACTCGCTTACCTCCAGGCACCCGCTCGGGCGCCCCGTTGGGCTTTTTTCATCGATGGGTCCTCGCTCAGATGCTGAACATGAGCGCCGTGAGCACGAAGTCCAGTGCCAGCACGGCCAGCGAGGCCATCACCACGGTGCGCGTGGTGGCGCGCGACACGCCCTCGGGCGTCGGCTTGGCGACAAAACCCTGCAAGAGCGCCACGAAGGTCACCGTGACGCCGAATACGGCACTTTTGACCACGCCGTTGCCCACGTCCCGCACCACGTCCACGCCGGCCTGCATCTGGCCCCAGAAGGCGCCGCCATCGACGCCGATCAGCACCACCCCCACCAGCCAGCCGCCCAGCACGCCCACGGCGCTGAACACGGCCGCCAGCAGCGGCATGACGATCACGCCGGCGAAAAAGCGCGGCGCCAGGATGCGGCGCACCGGGTCCACCGCCATCATCTCCATGGCCGACAGCTGCTCGCCGGCGCGCATCAGGCCGATCTCGGCGGTGAGCGAGGTGCCGGCGCGCCCGGCAAACAGCAGCGCCGTGACCACCGGCCCCAGCTCGCGCACCAGCCCCAGCGTGACGACCAGGCCGAGCGAATTGGCCGATCCGTACAGCTGCAGCACGTTGTAGCCCTGCAGCGCCAGCACGAAGCCCACGAACAGGCCCGAGGTGGCGATGATGGACAGCGAATGGTTGCCCAGGAAGTGGATCTGGTCGCGCAGCAGCGCCGGACGCTGCGCCACCGCGCCGGCCAGCGACAGCAGCCGCACGAACAGCCGCGCACCGGCGCCCAGGGCTGCCAGCTTGCTGCGCACGGCGTAGCCGACGTGAGAGGGGCGCCACCAGCTCATGGCAGGCCTCCGAAATCCTCGGCCACGCTGGGGGCCGGGTAGTGAAAGGGCACCGGCCCGGTGGGCAGGGCGCGCACGAACTGGTGCACCAGCGGGTCCTGGCTGGCGCGCACCTCCTCGGGCGTGCCCTGCGCGGCCACGTTGCCGGGCCCCAGGATGATGACGTGGTCGGCCAGTCGGAAGGTCTCCTCCAGGTCGTGCGAGACGACGATGCTGGTCAGGCCCATGGCCTGGCCCAGGCGGCGGATGAGCTGGGCGGCCGTGCCCAGCGAGATCGGGTCCAGCCCGGCGAAGGGCTCGTCGTACATGACCAGCTGCGGATCCAGCGCGATGGCGCGCGCAAGCGCCACGCGCCGGGCCATGCCGCCGGAGATCTGGCTGGGCAAGAGATCGCGCGCGCCGCGCAGGCCGACGGCGGCGAGCTTCATCAGCACCACGTCGCGGATCAGGCCTTCAGGCAGGTCGGTGTGCTCGCGCAGCGGGAAGGCCACGTTCTCGAACACGCTCATGTCGGTGAACAGCGCGCCGAACTGAAACAGCATGCCCATGCGCCGGCGCATGGCGTACAGCTGCGCCGGGTCCATGGCGCCCACGTCCTGGCCGTCCACCAGCACCTGGCCGCCCTGCGCCCGGTGCTGCCCGCCGATCAGGCGCAGCACGGTGGTCTTGCCGCCGCCGGAGGCGCCCATGATGGCCGTGACCTTGCCGCGCGGCACGGCAAGCGACAGGTCCTGCAGCACCACGCGCTCGCCGTAGCCGAACGTGACGCCGCGCAGCTCCACGTGGGCGCTGGCGCTGGGGTCGGCTGTTGGGGTGTCGGGCATGGTGAAAAACCGGTCTGCTGCCCTCCTCGGCGCTGCAGACCAACCCGCCATGATAGGGGCAAACCCGGTTTTTCAGGCGGGGGCGTCGCCAGCCATGTGGCATTGATAGGACGATTTGCTACAATCGCGGGTTCTACAAAATGTCACGCTCGCCTTGCCGAGCGGATTGCTGTCAGCGTTGCCAGGCGCCCTTTCACAAGCGCACGATGGAACCAAGGGCGCGGCAATGACGGGCAGGAGCCTTTCCTGCCAGGGACATTCCCCCCTCCCCATTCCTTCGTGCGCGGACGCCGCCGCAGCGCGCCGGTCGGCGACCGCCGGGGGTGCGAACCCTTTGGCCTCGCCATTTGTCTGTCACGCTCAGCCGAGCGTAGGAAGAAAGGGTCCCTGCCTCCATGAAGAACTACCAGTCCGTCGTCCCCATCGCCCCTCCTGCCGTGCAGCGCCACGCCACCGGGCTGCACCTGATCGGTGACCTGTACGGCTGTCTGTGCGACAGCCGCCTGATGCTGGATGCGGCCTATCTGGAAAATTTCTGCCGGCAGCGCGTGGACGAAGCCGGCCTGACGACCGTGGGTTCGCTGTTCCACAGCTTCGGCGAAGGCGGCGGCGTGACCGGCGCGGTGGTGCTGGCCGAGTCGCACCTGGCCATCCACACCTGGCCCGAGGCCGGCTACGTGACGCTGGACGTGTACGTCTGCAACTACACCGAGAACAACCGCCCGAAGGCGCAAAAGCTGTTCGACGACCTGCTGGCGGCCTTCAAGCCGGGCGACCCGCACCTGCACAGCGTCGATCGGGCATGAGCGCTCGCTACCTGGCCGAGCGCCTGAGCGCCGACTTCGGCCTGTACCTGTCCAGCAGCGCCACGCTGGCGCAGCGGCAGTCCCGGTGGCAGCACATCGAGGTCTTCGACAACCCGCAGTTCGGGCGCGTGATGCGCATCGACGGGGTGTTCATGACCAGCGAGCGCGACGAATTCTTCTACCACGAGCCCATGGTGCATCTGCCGGCCATCGCCCACCCGGGCGTGAAGCGCGCGCTGGTGGTGGGCGGCGGCGACGGCGGGGCGGCCGAGGAGCTGCTCAAGCTGCCTGGCATCGAGCGCGTGGTGCTGGCCGAACTGGACGGCGACGTGGTGGACATGGCGCGCCAGTGGCTGCCGGGCATCCACCGCGGCGCCTTCGATGACCCGCGCCTGGAGGTGCACCTGGGCGACGCGCGCGCCTTCCTGGGCCACGGCGGCGAGCGCTTCGACCAGATCGTGCTGGACCTGACCGACCCGTTCGGCCCGGCCATCGAGCTGTACACCGTGGCCTTCTACCAGGCCTGCCGGCAGGCGCTGAACCCCGGCGGCGTGCTGTCGCTGCACCTGGGCTCGCCCGTGCACTTGGCCGAGAGCATGGCGCGCATTGCCGCATCGGTGCGCGAGGTGTTCCCGGTGTTCCGGCCCTACCTGCAGTACGTGCCGCTGTACGGCACGCTGTGGTGCATGGGCATGGCGTCGGACACCACCGACCCGGCCGCCCTCACGGAGCAGGAGGTCGATGCACGCATCGCCGCGCGCGGCCTGCAGGGCCTGCAGCTGTACAACGGCGCCATGCACCACGCACTGCTGGCGCAGCCCAACTTCGTGCGCGAGCTGCTGGCCCGCCCTGCCCTGCCCATCCACAGCGGCGACGTGCTGGGCGACGTGCGCGACCCGGCGCAGCTGCCGCCGGTGACGGTGACGGCCGGCTGAACGCCCGCCGCGCCCGGCGCCGCAACAAGGCCCCTTCAGCGTACGGAGGGGCTTTTTTATGCCTTTTCGGCCGCAAAGCCTTGCAGGGCATGCGCCAGCAGCTCCTCTTTCAATAGCGAAAGAGGCGCCCTTCAGGCCAGCGCGCCCGAGACCAGGCGCACCATGCGGTCGCAGCGGGCAGCCAGCTGCTCATCGTGCGTGACCATGACGAAGGCCGTGCCGCGGCTGCGCGCCAGCTCCAGCATCAGGGCGAACACGCCGTCGGCCGTGGCGCGGTCCAGGTTGCCCGTGGGCTCGTCGGCCAGCACGCAGGCCGGCCGGGTGACCAGTGCCCGGGCGATGGCCACGCGCTGGCGCTCGCCGCCCGACAGCTCGGCCGGGCGGTGCAGCACGCGCTCTTTCAAGCCCACGGCCTGCAGCATCTGCGCGGCCTGGGCCAGGCATTGCTCGTAGGGCTGGCGGCGGATGCGCAGCGGCATGGCCACGTTGTCCTGGGCGCTGAACTCGGGCAGCAGGTGGTGGAACTGGTAGATGAAGCCCAGCTGCTCGTTGCGCAGCCGGCCCTGGGCGGCCGCGGGCAGCGCGGCCAGGTCCTGCCCAGCCAGCAGCACCGTGCCGCTGCTGGGCGCGTCCAGCCCGCCCAGCAGGTGCAGCAAGGTGCTCTTGCCCGAGCCCGAGGCGCCGACGATGGCCAGCGTCTCGCCGGCATGCACCTGCAGGTCCACGCCGCGCAGCACGGCCACGTCCAGCCGGCCTTCGGTGAAGCGCTTGGACAGGCCGCGCGCCTGCAGCACCACGTTGTCATTCATAGCGCAGGGCCTCCGCAGGGTTGACGCGGCTGGCGCGCCAGCTCGGATACAGCGTGGCCACGAAGGCCAGCACCAGCGAGATCAGCGCGATCGGCACGATGTCGGCCGCCAGCGGCTCGCTGGGCATGCGGCTGATCAGGTAGATGTCCTTGGGCAGAAAGCTGGTGTGCAGCAGCCGCTCGATGGCCGGCACGATGACGTCGATGTTGAAGGCCACGGCCAGTCCCAGGGCCAGCCCGCCCAGCGTGCCGATCACGCCCACCATGGCGCCCTGCACCACGAACACGCCCATGATGCTGGCCGGGCTGGCGCCCAGCGTGCGCAGGATGGCGATGTCGGCGCGCTTGTCGGTCACGGTCATGACCAGGGTGGAGACCAGGTTGAACGCCGCCACCGCCACGATCAGCGTGAGGATGATGAACATCATGCGTTTTTCCAGCTGCACGGCCGCAAACCAGGTCTTGTTCTGCTGCGTCCAGTCGCGGATCAACAGGTGGCCCGACAGGCTGCGCGCCAGCTCCTGCGTGACCTGGGGCGCCTGGTGCAGGTCCTTGAGCTTCAGGCGCACGCCGGTGGGGCCCTCCAGGCGGAAGATGCGCTCGGCGTCCTCATGGTGCAGCAGCACCAGGGCCGCGTCGTACTCGTAGTGGCCGGAATTGAACGTGCCGGCCACCGTCATCTGCTTGAGGCGCGGCACCACCCCGGCCGGGGTGACCTGGCCGGCCGGCGCGATCAGCGTGACCACGTCGCCCGCCGTCACGCCCAGCTGGTGCTCCAGCTCGCTGCCCAGCACCACGCGGAACTCGCCCGGCATCAGGGCCTTCAGGCCCTCCACGTTCTCGGCCGCCAGGTCGGTCACCTCGGCCTCGCGGTGGGGGTCGATGCCGCGCACCATCGCGCCCTTCATGTCCTCGCCGCGCGCCAGCAGCGCCTGCGCCGCCACGAAGGGCGCAGCGCCGATCACATTCGGGTTGGCGCGCGCCTCGGCCAGGGTGCGCTCCATGTCGGGCAGCGCGCCGCCGTCGGGCGCAAAGATCTCGATGTGCGAGACCACGCTGAGCATGCGGTCGCGCACCTCTTTCTGAAAGCCGTTCATCACGGACAGCACGATGATCAGCGCCGCCACGCCCAGGGCGATGCCCAGCATGGACACGCCCGAGATGAAGGAGATGAAGCCGTTGCGGCGCGTGGCGCGCCCGGCGCGCGTGTAGCGCCAGCCCAGGGCCAGTTCGTAGGGAATTTGCATGCAGGAGGAAAGGGGACTTGCCGTGGCCCGCCGTAGGGGCACGGCAGCCCGTTGGGGCGGGCGCATTGTGGCATCCCGGACAATACGGCCGATGCCAGACAAACTCCATTTGCTGATCCCGCTGGCCGCCAGCCCCGCGCCCGGCTGCCAGCAGGCACTGCAGGGCCTGCAGCTGCCGCAGCTGGAGCGCCTGCTGGCCCGCCTGACCCCCGCCGGCGCCGACGCCGGCGAGGAAACCGACTTCTCCCCTCCGCACGAACGCGCCCTGGCGCGCCACCTGGGCCTGCCCGCCAGCAGCGCCGGCACCACGCCCTGGGCCGCCTGGGCCCGCGCCGACGTGCCCGCCGGCCAGGCCTGCGCCTGGGTCACGCCCTGCCAGTGGCAGGTGGGCGCCGACCACGTCACCATGCCCGACCCGCAGCAGCTGCGCCTGGACGAGGCCGATTCGCGCGCGCTGCTGGCCGTGCTGGCCCCGTGGTTCGCCCAGGACGGCATCGGGCTGGAATACGACGCCCCCACGCGCTGGCTGGCGCGCGGCGCCGCGCTGCAGGGCCTGGCCACGGCATCGCTGGACCGCGTCGTCGGCCGCGACGTGCGCGCCTGGATGCCCGACGCCGCCGGCGCCCGCACGCTGCACCGCCTGCACAGCGAGATGCAGATGCTGCTGTACACCCACCCCTGGAGCGACCAGCGCGCCGCGCGCGGCCTGCCCGCCGTCAACGCCTTCTGGCTGCACGGCGCCGGCGCCCTGGCCGAGCGGCCCGCGCCTGTGGCCCTGCCCGAGATGCCCCAAGCGCTGCAGCAGGCCGCGCTGCGCGAAGACTGGAGCGCCTGGGCCGCGGCCTGGCAGCAGCTGGACGCCGGCCCCGTCGCCCGCCTGGCCGCCCACGTGGCCGCCGGCGGCCAGGCGCGCCTGACGCTGTGCGGCGAGCGCTCGGCCCTGCAGTGGGATACGGCGCCGCGCAGCCTGCGCCAGAGGATTCAAGGCCTTTTTGGCCGCCAGCGCTTGATGGACTTGCGCGAACAGCTATGAAAATAATAGTAAGAGATTGCCCGCCCCGCACCGCCTGGGCGCTGGAGCAGGCCGGCGTGCACCCGCTGCTGGCGCGCCTGTACGCCGCCCGCGGCGTCAGCGGCAAGGAGGACCTGGACGACGCCCTGGCTCGTCTGCTGCCGCCCGGCGGCCTGCACGGCGCGGCCCAGGCTGCCCGCGTGCTGGCCGACGCCATGGAGCAGAGCCAGCGCCTGATGATCGTGGCCGACTACGACTGCGACGGCGCCACCGCCTGCGCCGTGGCCGTGCGCGGCCTGCAGCTGCTGGGCGCGCAGCACGTGGATTACCTGGTGCCCGACCGCGTGGTGGACGGCTACGGCCTCACGGCCCAAATAGCCCGCCGCGTGGCCGAGCGCGGCGCGGACGTGCTGATCACCGTGGACAACGGCATCGCCAGCTGCGAGGGCGTGGAGCAGGCACGCGCTCTGGGCCTGAAGGTGGTGGTGACCGACCACCACCTGCCCGGCCCCCGGCTGCCCGAGGCCGACGCCATCGTCAATCCCAACCAGCCCGGCTGCGACTTTCCCAGCAAGTGCATCGCCGGCGTGGGCGTCATGTTCTACGTGCTGATGGCGCTGCGCAGCGAGCTGCGCGCGCGCGGCCGCTTCGACCAGGGCACCCAGCCGCGGCTGGAGCCCCTGCTGCCCCTGGTGGCGCTGGGCACCGTGGCCGACGTGGTCAAGCTCGATGGCAACAACCGCCGCCTGGTCGCCCAGGGCCTGAAGCGCATCCGCGCCGGACAGATGCAGCCGGGCATCCGCGCGCTGTTCGAGGCCGCCGGCCGCCGGCCCGACGCCGCCACCACCTTCGACTTCGGCTTTGCGCTGGGCCCGCGCATCAACGCCGCCGGCCGGCTGGCCGACATGACGCTGGGCATCGAATGCCTGCTGACCGAGGACGGCAGCCGCGCCGGCGAGCTGGCGCGCCAGCTGGACGCCATCAACCGCGAGCGGCGCGAGCTGGAGGGCGGCATGCGCGATCAGGCACAGGCGCTGGCCGAGAGCCTGTTCGATGAGCGCGAGGAGCCGCCGCCGGCCATCAGCGTGTTCGACCCGGACTTTCACGAAGGCGTGGTCGGCATCGTCGCCTCGCGCCTGAAAGACCGGCTGCACCGGCCGACCTTCGTCTTCGCCCCCAGCGCCGCCCCGGGCAAGGCGCATGAGCTCAAGGGCTCGGGCCGCTCGATCCCCGGCTTTCACCTGCGCGACGCGCTGGACCTGGTGGCCAAGCGCCACCCTGGCGTGCTGCTGAAGTTTGGCGGCCATGCCATGGCCGCCGGCTGCACCGTGGCCGAGGAGCACATGGGCACCTTCGAGCAGGCTTTCGCCCAGGTGGCCCAGGAATGGCTGGACGCAGCCACCCTGACTCGCCGCCTGGAAACCGACGGCCCCCTGGCGCCCCAATACCGCCGCCCCGACCTGGTGGACACCCTGGCGCGCGAGGTCTGGGGCCAGGGCTTTGCCCCGCCCACGTTCAGCGAAGAGGTGCAGGTGCTCAGCCAGCGCCTGGTGGGCGAAGGCGGGCGGCACCTGTCGCTCAAGCTGCTGCACCAAGGCCAGCCGGTGGACGCCATCTGGTTCGGCCGCACCGAGCCGCTGCCGTCAAGCGCGCTGCTGGCCTTTCGGCTGGACGTGAACGAGTGGCGCGGCGAGCGGCGGGTGCAGTTTCTGGTGGAAGGGGCCGATTTGACGAACAGCTGAAAGCAGCCCGGCAAGGCAGGGCAAGCGTGAGGAAACGCACACAAATTGAAACAAAATCGGCATATTTTGTATATTTGTGTATCATCCGCCGCCGTCCCTGAACTCTTGTTTCTTTACCCGATGAACGGCTCTTCCTGGCGCATTGCTGCGCTCACCATCGCGGCCGCTGCGGCCACCACGGGCTGCGTGACCACCGAGCAGTCCCGCGCTCTCGACACTCCCAAGCCCACCGCTGCCACCCACGCCTACCAGGGCGTGCGCAGCCCGATCTCCATCGGCAAGTTCGCCAACCGCTCCAATTTCCAGCGCGGCATCTTCTCCGACGGCGTGGACCGCCTGGGCGGCCAGGCGCAGACCATCCTGGTGACGCATCTGCAGCAAAGCGGCCGCTTCAACGTGCTGGACCGCACCAACATGACGGAAACCCAGCAGGAAGCCGCCCTGCTCAAGCAGGCGCAGACCCTCAAGGGCGCGCAGTTCGTCATCACCGGCGACGTGACCGAATTCGGCCGCAAGGAAGTCGGCGACCGCCAGCTGTTCGGCGTGCTGGGCCGCGGCAAGGAGCAGGTCGCCTATGCCAAGGTCAGCCTGAACGTGGTGCGCGTGCAGACAGGCGAGGTGGTCTATGCCGCCCAGGGCGCGGGCGAGTACAGCCTGTCCAGCCGCGAGGTCGTCGGCTTTGGCAGCAGCGCCGGCTACGACTCCACGCTGAACGGCAAGGTGCTCGACCTGGCCATCCGCGAGGCCGTGGACAAGCTGGCCGCCGGGGTCGATTCCGGCGCGTGGGTGCCTGCGCAATGAGGGGCGCCCCCCTTGCCATGGGCCGCCTGGCGGCCTGCGCCGCCGTCGCCGCGCTGACCGTGGGCTGCGCCAGCAATGTCGCGAAGCCGCTGTACGGCTGGGAGGGCTACCAGCCCCAGGTGTATGCCTACCTCAAGAGCGGTGGCAACGCCGATCCGGCCGAGCAGATCGCCCAGCTCGAGCAGGCCGAGCAAACCATGGCCCAGCGCGGCCAGGCACTGCCGCCCGGCTACCGCGCCCACATGGGCATGCTGTATGCCAAGGCCGGCCAGGTGGACAAGAGCGCCGCCGCGATCACCGCCGAAAAGGCCCACTTCCCCGAGTCCTCATCCTTCATGGACTTTCTCCTGCGCACGCTCACACCGAAGGCTGAACAATGATCTCGCGTATTGCCCGCCGCGCCGCATGGACTGCCTGCGCCGCGGCCGTGGTGCTGCTGACTGGCTGCGCCGCCCCCCAGCCCTATGACTACACGGCGTTGCGCCAGGCCAAGCCCCAGTCCATCGTGGTGCTGCCGCCGCTGAACCAGACGCCGGAGGTGGCGGCTCCGGCCGGCGTGCTCTCCAGCGCTACGCGGCCACTGGCCGAATCCGGCTACTACGTGCTGCCCGTGGCCGTGACGGACGAGACCTTTCGCGAAAACGGCATCATTTCTGCGAACGACGCGCAGGAATTGCCGCTGGCCAAGCTGCGCGAGATCTTCGGCGCCGACGCCGCGCTGTACCTGGACGTGCGCCAGTACGGCTCCGTGTACGCCGTGGTGCGCAGCGAAACCCGCGTGACGCTGCACGCCCGCCTGGTGGACCTGCGCACCGGCGAGCAGCTGTGGAATGGCGAAGCCACTGCCTCCACGGCGGAAAACAAGGGCTCGGGCGGCAGCGTGGTCGGCATGCTGGTGTCTGCGCTGATCGACCAGATCGTGGAGACCCTGTCGGACCGCAGCGTGCAGGTCGCAGAAATCACCAATGGCCGGCTGCTGTACGCAGGCCGCCCCGGTGGCCTGCTGCACGGCCCGCGCTCGCCGCTGTATGGCAAGGACGGCCAGCCCTGAGCCGACGGCGGCGCGGCTCTTCCCGTAAAAAAGGCGCGACGGAGGTCGCGCCTTTTTTGCGTGCGCCGCCGTGGCGCTATTCCTCGACGAACGCCTCCTCGCGCTTCTTGCTCACTGCCGGCAGCAGCACGATCACCAGCAGCAGCAGCGCCGCCACCAGCAGGCCGGCCGAGATGGGCCGCGTCACCAGCACGCTCCAGTCGCCGCGCGACAGCAGCAGTGCGCGGCGCAGGTTTTCTTCCATCATCGGCCCCAGGATGAAGCCCAGCAGCAGCGGCGCAGGCTCCATCCCCAGCTTGTAGAACAGATAGCCGATGAAGCCGAACGCGCCCACCATCCACACGTCGAACGAGTTGTTGTTGGTGGAATAGACCCCCAGCGCGCAAAACAGCACGATGGAGGGGAACAGCCAGCGGTAGGGCACGGTGAGCAGCTTGATCCAGATGCCGATCAGGGGCAGGTTCAGGATGATCAGCATGAGGTTGCCGATCCACATCGAGGCGATCAGGCCCCAGAACAGCTCGGGGTTGCTGGTCATGACCTGGGGCCCCGGCTGGATGTTGTGGATGGTCATGGCGCCGACCATCAGCGCCATCACGGCGTTGGGCGGGATGCCCAGGGTCAAGAGCGGGATGAAGGAGGTCTGCGAGCCGGCGTTGTTGGCCGACTCGGGCGCCGTCACGCCGCGGATGTTGCCCTGGCCGAAGGGCACTTCACCGGGCTTGAGCTTGGTCTTCTTCTCCACCGTGTAGGCGGCGAAGGCCGACAGCAGCGCGCCGCCGCCGGGCAGGATGCCCAGGGCGCAGCCCAGGCCGGTGCCGCGCAGCATGGCGGGGAACATGCGCTTGAAGTCCTCGCGCGTGGGCATCAGGCCGGTGACCTTGGCGGCGAACACCTCGCGCTCGTCCTCGGGGCGCGACAGGTTGGCGATGATCTCGCCATAGCCGAACACGCCCATGGCGATGACCACGAAGTCGATGCCGTCGGTGAGTTCGGGCACGTCAAAGCTGTAGCGGGCCACGCCCGAGTTCACGTCGGTGCCCACCAGGCCCAGCAGCAGGCCCAGCACGATCATGCCCACGGCCTTGAGCAGCGAGCCCGAGGCCAGCACCACGGCGCCGATCAGGCCCAGCACCATCAGCGAGAAATACTCCGCCGGGCCGAACTTGAAGGCCACTTCGGTCAGCGGCGGCGCAAAGGCGGCCAGGATCACCGTGCCCACGCAGCCGGCGAAGAACGAGCCGATGCCCGCGGCCGCCAGCGCCGGCCCGGCGCGGCCCTTGCGCGCCATCTGGTAGCCGTCGATCACCGTGACCACCGAGGACGATTCGCCCGGCAGGTTCACCAGGATGGCGGTGGTGGAGCCGCCGTACTGCGCGCCGTAGTAGATGCCGGCCAGCATGATGAGGGCCGACACCGGCGGCAGCGCATAGGTGGCCGGCAGCAGCATGGCGATGGTGGCCACCGGGCCCACGCCCGGCAGCACGCCGATCAGCGTGCCCAGCAGGCAGCCGACGAAGCAGTAGATGAGGTTCTGGAACGTGAAGGCCACGCCGAACCCCATGGAGAGATGGTCGAACAATTCCATGGTCGGATTTCCTGAGGGCGGACGGCTCGTCAGCCCACGATGAAGCTGGGCCAGACGGGGAACTGCAGCTTCAGCGCCCACACGAAGGCCACGTAGCTGCCTGCGGCCAGCACCGTGGCCAGGATGAACACCTCCTTGAAGCGGAAGTGGTCGCCCGCCAGGCTGGCGATGAAAGTGAGGCCGTAGATCGCCACGATCAGCCCCATGGCCGGGATGCCGAAGCTGGGCAGGCCGACCAGCAGCACGCCAAAGGCCAGGTTGGCGCCGATGACGAACACGATCTGCTTCCAGGCCCAGCGGCCCACCGGCTCGCCGTCTTCGGTCTCCACCACCGTGGCCTTGAACATGATGACCCCCCCGATCAGGGCCAGCAAAATGCCCAGCAGCAGCGGAAAGTAGCCCGGCCCCATGCGGGCGCCGCTGCCTATGCTGTAGTTGGTCGCCCCCCACGCGAAGGCCACGCCGACCGACAGGTACAGCAGGCCCGAGAAGAAGTCCCTCTGGCTCTTGATTTGCACGAATGCCTCCCGCATTGGATATGAGCGGCGATTGTGCTGTGCGGGCCCTTGGGGCCGGATGTGGATTCCACCTACCGCCGCGCGCGGCGGGCCCTCACTCCAGCGGCGGGGTGGCGGCGATGACTTCCTGCAGCGTCGTGAGGCCTTCTGCGGCGCGCAGCGCGCCGGCCAGGCGCAGCGGGCGCATGCCGTCCTTGACGGCCTGGCGGCGCAGCGCATCGATGGAGGGCGCCTCGTTGATCTGTGCCTTCAGCGCCTCGCTCACCGTCAGCAGCTCATACAGGCCCACGCGGCCGCGAAAGCCCGTCATGCGGCAGTCCACGCAGCCCACGGGCTTGTAGGCGCGGTAGCCCGTGACCTTCCAGGGCCGGATCAAAGCGGCCAGCGCGTCGGGGCTGGCCTCGCGGTCGCGCTGGCGGCACTGCTTGCACAGCGTGCGCACCAGGCGCTGCGCCAGCACGCCCAGCAGCGTGGCATTGATGAGGTACGGCGGCACGCCCAGCTCCATCAAACGCGTGACGGCGCTGGGTGCGTCGTTGGTGTGCAGGGTGGAAAACACCAGGTGCCCGGTGAGCGCCGCCTGCACCGCCATGTCGGCCGTCTGCAGGTCGCGGATCTCGCCCACCATGATCACGTCCGGGTCCTGGCGCATCAGCGCGCGCAGGCCTTCGGGGAAGGTGAAGTCCAGCTGCGGCTGCACCTGCGTCTGGTTGAAGCTGGGCTCGATCATCTCGATGGGGTCTTCCACCGTGCTGACGTTCACCTCCTCGGTGGCCACGCGCTTGAGCGTGGAGTACAGCGTCGTCGTCTTGCCCGAGCCCGTGGGCCCGGTGACCAGGATGATGCCGTGCGGGCGCGTGACCAGCTGCTCCCAGCGGCCCGCGTCGTGCGGCGAAAAACCCAAGGCGTCCAGGTCCTTCACCGCGTTGTCGGGGTCGAAGATGCGCATGACCATCTTCTCGCCGAAGGCCGTGGGCAGCGTGGACAGGCGCATCTCGACCTCGTCGCCGCGCGGGTTGCGCGTCTTGATGCGCCCGTCCTGCGGGCGCCGGCGCTCCACCACGTCCATGCGCCCGAGCAGCTTGATGCGCGCCACCATGGCGTTCAAGACGCCCATGGGCATCTGATAGACGGGGTGCAGCACGCCGTCGATGCGAAAGCGGATCACGCCCTGCTCGCGCCGCGGCTCCAGGTGGATGTCGCTGGCGCGCTGGTCGAAGGCGTACTGCCACAGCCAGTCCACCACGCGGATCACGCCCTGGTCGTTGGCGTCCAGCTGCTTGCCGGTCTTGCCCAGCTCCACCAGCTGCTCGAAGCTGCTGCCGGTGGCGCCGCCGCCGGCCTTTTGCGCCGCGCGCACGGACTTGGCCAGGGCGAAGAATTCGGCCGTGTAGCGCGTGATGTCCTGCGGGTTGGCCATGACGCGGCGCACCTCGCGCTTGGCCTGGCGCTGCACCTCCCCCACCCAGTCATCGATGAAGGGCTCGGCCGTGGCCACCACCACCTCTTTGCCGGTGACCTGCACCGGCAGCACCTTGTGGCGCTCGGCGTAGCTGGCGCTCATGGCGTCGGCCACGCGGCCCACGTCCACCTTGAGCGGGTCGATGCGCAGGTAGGGCAGGCCCGTGCGCTGCGCCACGTATTCGGTCAGCAGTTCGGTATCGAGCGGCTTGCCGTCGCGGGCGCGCTGCACGGCCACGGCGCCCAGGCGTACCAGCGGGTGCTGGCTGCTTTCGGCATGCTGGCAGCGGTTGATGGTGCGCTGCGCTTCCTCGGCGGTGATGACGCCGTCCGCGCGCAGCCAGTCCACCACCTGGCGCCAGTGCAGCGGCCCGCCGGGCGGCGTGGGGGCGGCTGCCGGCGGCGCCGCCGGGGCGGAGGGAATGCTGTCGAGGTCGGGCGCGGTGCTCATGGTGCGAAGGGCAAAAGGAAGGTCAGGCGGCGACGGGCTTGAACACGCGCAGCCACTTGGGCGCGGGCAGGTCCCAGCGTGCCTGGATGTGCTCGGCGCGCGCCTGCAGCTCGTCGCGCTTCGGGCGGCTGGGCGTGCGCTGGGCCAGCACCACGGTGTTGCCTTCGCGCGTGGGCTTGAAGGCCCACAGGGCCTGCTCGCCGAAGGCCTCGGCCATCTGGGCCAGGCTGCGGTCGTAGCTGCTGGCGCGGCCGAACAGGTTGACGGTGAGGCAGCCGTCGTCCGTCAGCAGGGCGCGGCAGTCGGCGTAGAACTCGGCGCTGTCGAGCACCGGCGCGGCGGCCTCGTGGTCGTACAGGTCCACCGCGAGAAAGTCCACGGTGCCGGCCAGCTCGGGGCGGCGGATGTGCTGCGCGGCGTCCGCCAGCACTACGGCCAAGCGCGGGCCGTCGGGCGGCAGCTTGAACCAGGCGCGGCACACGCCCAGCACCTGCGGGTTCAGCTCCACCGCCGTGGTGCGCATGCGCAGCAGCTTGTGGCAGAACTTGGTGATGGCCCCCGCCCCCAGGCCCAGCTGCAGGGCGTTGCGCTTGGACACGCTCTCGGGCGGCACGAACAGCAGCCAGGCCATCATGCGCTGCACGTATTCCAGCTCGATGGCGAACGGCTCGGCAATGCGCATGGAGCCCTGGATCCACGGCGTGCCCAGGTGCAGGTGGCGCACCTCGCCGTCATCGGAGACGCTGACTTCGGGCAGCTCGGCAGTGGCGGGGGTCTTCTTGCGGGTCAAGGCGTGGTCCAGGAAATGCGGGCTTCGTAGGGTAGCGGATTGTGGAGCTATCAAATCAATAGCTGCTGGCGCTTGACTGGCGGGCGCTGGAGGCCAAAAACACCCAGAACTTCATGCCAGCAGCGCACCCAGGCGCGGCAGTGCGGCGCAGGCATTGGCGCGGCAGGCAGCAGCCAGCTCATCGGCAGGCATGCCGCGCAGCTCGGCAATCACGGCGCCAATGCGCGGCAGCTCGGCCGGGCTGTTGCGCGCGGGTGGCGCGCCGGCCTCGCGCTCGGCCGCCGTCACGTACAGCCAGTGCGGCGGGATGTCGGGCGCGTCGGTCTCCAGCACCAGCGCATCAAGGGGCAGGCTGGCTGCCAGGCGGCGGATCTGGTGCGCGCGCTCGAACGTGGCCGCGCCGCCAAAGCCCAGCTTGAAGCCCAGGTCGATGAGCATGCGCGCCTGCTGCTCGCTGCCGTTGAAGGCGTGGGCAATGCCGCCGCGCACGGGCAGCTCGCGCAGGCCTTTCAGCACCTGGTCCACCGAGCGGCGCGAATGCACGATCACGGGCAGGTCATGCGTGCGTGCCAGGCGCAGCTGCTCGCGCCAGAGGCGCTGCTGGCGCGCGTCGTCGAGCGTCTTGTCGAAATAGTCCAGCCCGATCTCGCCGATGGCCACCAAGCGCGGGTCATCGGCGCGCTGCGCAAGCTCATCGGCCAGGGCCTGCAGGTCATCGTCGCCTGCGTTGCGCGTGAACAGCGGGTGGATGCCCAGCGCGTAGCTGTCGCCATGGCGGTGCGCCAGCTCGCGCACGGCATCGAAGTTGGCACGCTCCACGGCTGGCAGCACGCAGTGCGCCACGCCGGCCTGCGCGGCGCGCTCTCGCTCGGCATTGGCGTGCGCGGCGCCGCCGTGGTGGATGAATTCGTCCAGGTGAACATGGGTGTCGATCCAGGCGGGCATGGCAGCCATCATGCCCCAGCGCCAGGCGCATGCACGTCATCGGTGGCCGCCCCGGCAGGCAGACACGGCGGTCGCAGCGCGTAGTGAACTGATACAAAACAGCGCCTGGGCGGCGTGCTTGATTACAGGAGCCGGCTCGAGCGTGGCGCAGCATGACCTTTCAACGGCCACTTTCGGCTTTTGAGAACCTTCAGGAGTACTTCACATGTCCACATCTCAAGGCAACAACCAAGGCGCCCAGAACGGTCAAGGCGGAGGTGAGAGCGGCAACCAGGGTGCCCGCAGTGGCAGCCAGGAGGGTCAGCAAGGCCAGGGCGGCGGCGAAAGCGGCAACCAGGGCGCCAAGGGTGGCAACCAAGGAGGTCAAGGTGGCGGCCAGGGCGGCCAAAGCGGCGGTCAAGGCGGTCAGAGTGGCGGTCAAGGCGGTGGTCAGGGCGGCCAGAGTGGCGGTCAGGGTGGTGGTCAGGGCGGCCAGAGTGGCGGTCAGGGCGGCGGCCAGGGGGGGCAGAGTGGCGGCCAGGGTGGCAGCCAAGGGGGTCAAGGTGGAGCCCAGGGCGGAGGCCAGGGCCAGCAGCACAAGTGATCGAGCGCCCCAGCGCTTAAAGGGCCTGAGGGCCCTTTTTTCATGGGCGTTCTGCGCACGCGCTCCAAGGGATGCGCTGGGGCGGCGCGCAGTCTCGCGCGCCGCGTCAGAGCATGTGATTCAGGAAGGCACGGGCGCGCTCGTGGCCGGGGTCGGCGAAGAATTCGCGCGCGGGGCGGGCCGCTATCAGCTCGCCCTGGTCCATGAAGGCCACGGTGTTCGCCACCTCGCGCGCAAAACCCATCTCGTGCGTGACGACCAGCATGGTCATGCGCCCGTCGGCCAGCTCGCGCATGGTGCGCAGCACCTCGCCGGTCAGCTCAGGGTCGAGCGCGCTGGTGGGCTCATCGAACAGCATCACATCGGGCTGCATGGCCAGCGCCCGCGCAATGGCCACGCGCTGCTTTTGCCCACCGGACAGGCGCCCGGGGTAGTTGTCACGCTTTTGCGACAGGCCGACCTTGGCCAGCAGCTCCTCGGCCCGCTCGATGGCCGCGCCTTTCGCCAGGCCCTGCACCACCATGGGCGCCTCGATCAGGTTCTGCAGCACCGTCAGGTGCGGAAACAGGTTGAAGTGCTGGAACACCATGCCGGTGCGCGCGCAGATGCGGCGCAGCTGCGGGTCGGGCACATAGACGCAGCGGCCCTGGGCGTCGGTGGTGGCCAGGGTGTCGCCAGCGATCGCCACGTGGCCGCTGTCGATGGTCTCCAGGTGGTTCAGGCAGCGCAAAAACGTGCTCTTGCCCGAACCCGAGGGGCCGATCAGCGCCACCACCTCGCCGTGGCGCACGGACAGCGAAATGCCGCGCAGCACTTCGTGGCTGCCAAAGCGCTTCTTCACATCGCGCGCCTCGATCATGAGGCCGCTGCCCGCCTCACTGGTCGAACTTGGCATAGCGTTGCTCCAGGCGCTGGAAGCCCCAGGTCAGCACCAGCGTCATGAACAGATAGAACGCGGCGGCGACGATGAAGGGGGTGGTGGTGAAGTCGCGCTGTACGATGCCGCGCGCGGCGCGCAGCAGATCGTTGAGCGCCAGCACGTAGATGAGCGAGGTGTCTTTGACCAGGGTGATGGTCTCGTTGCTCATGGGCGGCAAAATGGTGCGCACCATCTGCGGCAGCACGATGCGCCGCATGGTCTGCGGATAGCTCATGCCTAGCACCTTGGCCGCCTCGTACTGGCCCCGGTCCACCGACTGGATGCCGGCGCGAAAAATTTCGGCAAAGTAGGCCGCGTAGTTCAGCGCAAACGCCGCCACGGCGGCAGGAAAGTCCGGCAGCCGCACCCCCACCACCGGCACGAAGGGCAGCGCGAAGTAAATGAACAGCATCTGCAGCATCAGCGGCGTGCCGCGCATCAGCCAGATGTAGCCATTCACCGCGCCCGACAGCGCCTTGATGGGCGACAGCCGCGCCAGCGCCAGCGCCAGGCCCAGCGGCAGCGCCAGCGCCAGCGTGATGGCAAACAGCTTGAGTGTGACCACCGCGCCCTGCGCCAGGGGGGCGAAGAGGGAAAGAACGTAATCCATGCGGAAATGCGTCAGGCGGAGCGAGGCAGCACGAAGGAATGAAGAATGTCGCGCCCAGAGACACGCACCCCCCTCGTCCTCTCCCGCAGGCGGAAAGGGGAGTCAGGCTGCGCAGCGCCCACGCCACAGATCAGCAGACGCTCCATAAAGGCCGCGCCCGCAGATACTGGCGCGCGCCAGGCCAGCGGACGCCGCGCAAGGGCCGCCCCGCAGCGCTGGCGTCGTCCCCCTTCCCGAATTGCGCAGCAATTCGAGAGAAGGGGGAAGGAGCGCAGCGACACAGGGGGTTGCTCTTTATTTGATGATGTTCTTGCCGAACCACTGCTCGGCGATCTTCGCCGCGGCGCCGTCGCCCTTCATCTCGGTCAAAGCCTTGTCCAGCTTCGCCACCAGCTCGGTGTCGTCCTTGCGCACGCCCACGCCGTAGTCCTCGGTGCCGAAGTTGTCCTCCAACACGGCGTACTGGTCGGGCTTCTTGGCGACGTAGTAGCGGCCCACGACTTCGTCCACCACCACGGCCTCCAGGCGGCCGGTGGCCAGGTCCATCAGCGCGGTCACGTTGTCGCCGAAGGTCTTGAGCTCCTTGAGGGACTTGAACACGGCGTCTTCCTTCTTCACGGCGTCCACGGCGCTGGAGCCTTCCTGCGCGCCGACCACCTTGCCGGCCAGATCGGCCTTGGTCTTGATGGCCGAGCCCGCGGGCACCACGATGATCTGGTGGTTTTCCATGTAGGGCGCGGTGAAGGCAATGTTCTGCTTGCGCTCTTCGGTGATCGTCAGGCCGTTCCACAGCGCGTCCACGCGCTTGCCCGACAGCTCGGCCTCCTTGGCGCTCCAGTCGATGGGCTTGAACTCGACCTCCAGGCCCAGGCGCTTGGCGGCCTCGCGGGCCATGTCGATGTCAAAGCCGACCAGCTCGTTCTTGTCGTCGCGAAAACCCATGGGCGGGAAGTTGTCGTCCAGGCCGACGACGATTTTCGTCACGGCGGCGGGAGCAGGTCCGGGCGCGGCGGCGGCAGGCGTGGCCGGCTCCTGCTTGGAACAACCGGCAAGCACGGCCCCGAGGGTCAGCAGAGCGACAGCGGCAAACTTCTTCATGGGAATGGCTATTTTCCGAAAGGAGGAAACAAAAGCGGGTGCAAGCACCCGGGCAAACCCGCGATTGTCCCACCGATGGCCAGCGCTGCCGCGGCGCCGGCCAGGAAATATCAGTCAAATCGGCCTCCAGCGCCCGCAGATCAAGCGCCAGCAGCTATCAAATAATGAGCGCTGCAATGGGATGCGCTGCCTCAGCGCGGCAGGTCGGACGCGCCCATCAGGAACTCGTCCACCGCGCGCGCCGCCTGCCGGCCTTCGCGGATGGCCCAGACCACCAGCGACTGGCCGCGGCGCATGTCGCCGGCGGCGAAGACCTTGGGCACGCCCGTGGCGTAGCCGCCGGTGGAGTCGGTGCTGGCACGGGCGTTGCCGCGCGCGTCGCGCTCGACGCCAAAGGCGCCCAGCACGCTGGCGGCCGGCTGGGTGAAACCCATGGCCAGCAGCACCAGATCGGCGCTCCAGGTCTGCTCGCTGCCCGGCACCTCGACCAGCCGGCCGCCTTCGGGGCGCACGCGCACGGTCTGCACGCCGGTGACGCGGCCGCGCTCGCCGGTGAAGGCCTTGGTGGCAATGGCGAATTCGCGCTCGCAGCCCTCCTCGTGGCTGGAGCTGGTGCGCAGCTTGAGCGGCCAGTAGGGCCAGGTGAGCGGCTTGTCCTCGACCTGCGGCGGCATGGGCATCAGCTCGAACTGCGTGACGCTGGCCGCGCCCTGGCGCCGGCTGGTGCCCACGCAGTCGCTGCCGGTGTCGCCGCCGCCGATCACGACGACGTGCTTGCCCGCCGCCGAGATCTGCCCCTTGAGCTTGTCGCCGGCGTTGGCCTTGTTTTGCTGCGGCAGAAATTCCATGGCGAAGTGCACGCCCTTCAGCTCGCGCCCGGGCACCGGCAGGTCGCGCGAGACCTCGGCGCCGCCGGCCAGCAGCACGGCGTCGAACTGCTCGCCCAGCTGCGCCGGGCTCACGGTCTCGCTGGCCCCGTTGGTGATGCGCGCGTCCGGCCCCAAGCCGTCCGCACCCGCCACCAGCACGCCCGTGCGGAACACCACGCCCTCGGCCTGCATCTGCGCCATGCGCCGGTCGATGTGGCCCTTGTCCAGCTTGAAGTCGGGAATGCCGTAGCGCAGCAGGCCGCCCACGCGGTCGTTCTTCTCGAATACCGTCACCGCGTGCCCGGCGCGTGCCAGCTGCTGCGCCGCCGCCAGCCCGGCCGGCCCCGAGCCGACCACCGCCACGCGCTTGCCGGTCTGGCGAGCGGCCGGCTGCGGCTGCACCCAGCCCTCGGCCCAGGCGCGGTCGATGATGGCGTGCTCGATGCTCTTGATGCCCACCGGCGCGCTGTTGATGTTCAGCGTGCAGGCGGCCTCGCAGGGCGCGGGGCAGATGCGGCCGGTGAACTCGGGGAAGTTGTTGGTGCTGTGCAGCACGGCAATCGCGCTGGCCCAGTCCTGGCGATAGATCAGGTCGTTGAAGTCCGGGATGATGTTGTTGACCGGGCAGCCGTGGTTGCAAAACGGCGTGCCGCAGTCCATGCAGCGCGCGGCCTGCACGCGGGCTTGGTCCTCGTCCAGCGCGATGACGAATTCGCGGTAGTGCCTGACGCGCTCGGGCGCAGGGGCGTAGCCCCCCTCGACGCGCTCGTATTCCAGAAATCCTGTGGTCTTGCCCATGGTGGCGGGTCCTTGTGGAGTCGGTTCGTGGCTGCGGGCGCAGGCGCTCACTTGGCCGGGGATGCTTCTATTTCGATAGCTGCTACCGCAGGCGTGGCGCCCTCTTGCAGCACTTTTCGCTCATGTATCTCGGCCAGGGCGCGCTGGTACTCGGCCGGCAAGACCTTGACGAAGCGCGCGCGCGCGGCGGCCCAGTTGTCCAGCAGGTCGCGTGCGCGGCGGCTGCCCGTCCAGCGGCTGTGGTCCTCCAGCAGTTTTTTGAGCTGCTCCTCGTCGGTCAGGCCGCGGTGCCAGTGGCCGGCAGGACTGCCCGCGCGCTGCTCGTCGGCCGGGGCGATGGGGGACAAAAGCACCATGGCCAGGTTGCAGCGCGACGCGAACTGCCCGTCCTCGTCATACACATAGGCCACGCCGCCGCTCATGCCGGCGGCGAAGTTGCGGCCCGTCCTGCCCAGCACGGCGACGGTGCCGCCGGTCATGTATTCGCAGCCGTGGTCGCCCACGCCCTCGACCACGGCCGTGGCGCCCGACAGGCGCACCGCAAAGCGCTCGCCCGCCACGCCGGCAAAGAACGCCTCGCCGCTGGTGGCGCCGAACAGCACCGTGTTGCCGACGATGGTGTTGGCTGTGCTCTCGCCGCGGAATTCGTGGCTGGGCCGCACGATCACGCGCCCGCCCGACAGGCCCTTGCCGGTGTAGTCGTTGGCCTCGCCGGTCAGGTTCAGCGTGACGCCGCTGCACAGGAAGGCGCCGAAGGACTGCCCGCCCGTGCCCTCGAAGTGGATGCGGATGGTGTCGTCAGGCAGCCCCTGCGGGTGCGCGCGCGTTACCGCACCCGACAGCATGGCGCCGACCGAGCGGTTGACGTTGCGCGCCACCTCCATGATGCGCACGCTCTCGCCGTGCTCGATGGCCGGCTGGCAGCGCTCGATCAACTTCACGTCCAGCGCGCGGGTCAGGCCGTGCTCTTGGTGCTCCATGTGCCGATGCGCCAGCACGGCCTGCGTGGGCACCTTGGCGAACAGACGGGAGAAATCCAGCCCCTGCGCCTTCCAGTGCGAGATGCCGCTGCGCGTGTCCAGCAGCTCGGTGCGGCCGATCAGGTCGTCGAATTTGGCGATGCCCAGCTGCGCCATGATCTGGCGCACTTCCTCCGCGACGAAGAAGAAGTAGTTCACCACGTGCTCGGGCTTGCCCGAGAACTTGGCGCGCAGCTGCGGGTCTTGCGTGGCCACGCCCACCGGGCAGGTGTTCAGGTGGCACTTGCGCATCATGATGCAGCCCTCCACCACCAGCGGCGCGGTGGCAAAGCCGAACTCGTCGGCGCCCAGCAGTGCGCCGATGACCACGTCGCGCCCGGTCTTCATCTGCCCGTCGGCTTGCACGCGGATGCGCCCGCGCAGGCGGTTCAGCACCAGCGTCTGCTGCGTCTCGGCCAAGCCGATCTCCCACGGGCTGCCGGCGTGCTTGATGGACGACCAGGGCGAGGCGCCCGTGCCGCCGTCGTGCCCGGCGATCACCACGTGGTCGGCCTTGCACTTGGCGACGCCGGCGGCGATGGTGCCCACGCCGACTTCGGACACCAGCTTGACGGAGATGTCGGCATGCGGCGCGACGTTCTTCAGGTCGTGGATCAGCTGCGCCAGGTCTTCGATGGAGTAGATGTCGTGGTGCGGCGGCGGGCTGATCAGACCCACGCCGGGCACGCTGTGGCGCAGCTGGCCGATGTATTCGGACACCTTGCCGCCCGGCAGCTGGCCGCCCTCGCCGGGCTTGGCGCCCTGGGCCATCTTGATCTGGATCTGGTCGGAAGACGACAGATATTCGGCCGTCACGCCAAAGCGCCCGGACGCCACCTGCTTGATCTTCGAGCGCAGCGAATCGCCGTCCTGCAGGGCGATGTCGGCCTCGACCTTGTCCGCACCGATGATGGACGCCAGCGTCTCGCCCTGGCGGATGGGGATGCCCTTCAACTCCTGGCGGTAGCGCGCCGGGTCTTCGCCGCCCTCGCCCGTGTTGCTCTTGCCGCCGATGCGGTTCATGGCCACGGCCAGCGTGGCGTGCGCCTCGGTGCTGATGGAGCCCAGCGACATGGCGCCGGTGGCAAAGCGCCGGACGATGTCCTTGGCCGGCTCCACCTGCTCCAGGGGGATGGCACGCGCCGGATCGACCTTGAACTCGAACAGGCCGCGCAGCGTCATGTGGCGGCGGCTCTGGTCGTTGATGAGCTGGGCGTATTCCTTGTAGGTGCTCCAGTTGCCGGCGCGCGTGGCGTGCTGCAGCTTGGCGATGGCGTCGGGCGTCCACATGTGCTCCTCGCCGCGCGCGCGCCAGGCGTACTCGCCGCCGGTGTCCAGCATATGGGCCAGCACCGGATCCTGGCTGAAGGCGGCCAGGTGGTTGCGGATGGCCTCTTCGGCGATCTCGAACACGCCCATGCCTTCGACACGGCTGGCGGTGCCGGTGAAGTATTTGTTCACCGTGTCGCTGTTCAGGCCCACGCACTCGAACAGCTGCGCGCCGCAGTAGCTCATGTAGGTGGACACGCCCATCTTGGACATGATCTTGGACAGGCCCTTGCCCACTGCCTTGATGTAGTTGTAAATCGCCTTGTCGGCAGACAACTCGCCCGGCAGCTCGCGGTGCATCTCGGCCAGCGTCTGCAGCGCCAGGTAGGGGTGTACGGCCTCGGCGCCGTAGCCGGCTAGCACGGCGAAGTGGTGCACTTCGCGTGCGGTGCCGGTCTCCACCACCAGGCCGGCCGTGGTGCGCAGGCCGGCGCGCACCAGGTGCTGGTGGATGGCGGACAGCGCCAGCAGCGCGGGGATGGCCACCTGCGTGGCCGACAGCTGGCGGTCGCTGATGATCAGGATGTTGGCGCCGCCCTTGATCTCATCGACGGCCTGCGCGCACAGCGAGGCCAGTTTTGCTTCGACCCCCTCGCGGCCCCAGGCCAGCGGGTAGGTGATGTCGATGGTCGCGCTCTTGAACTTGCCGTGCGTGTGCGCCTCGATGCCGCGCAGCCGGGCCATGCCAGCGAAGTCCAGCACCGGCTGGTGCAGCTCCAGCCGCATGGGCGGGTTGACTTGGTTGATGTCCAGCAGATTCGGCTTGGGGCCCACGAAGGACACCAGGCTCATCACGATGGCCTCGCGGATCGGGTCGATCGGCGGGTTGGTGACCTGCGCGAACATCTGGCGGAAGTAGTTGTACAGGGGCTTGTTCCTGTCGGAGAGCACCGCCAGCGGGCTGTCGTTGCCCATGGAGCCGATGCCCTCCTCGCCGTTTTGCGCCATGGGAGCAAGCAGGAACTTGATGTCCTCCTGCGTGAAGCCAAAGGCCTGCTGGCGCTCCAGCAGCGGCAGCGCGGGCGCCTGCGGCTCGGCGGCCGCCGCGGCCGGGTCCAGCGCGATGCTGTCCAGCTTGATGCGCAGGTTCTCGATCCACTGCTTGTAGGGCTTGGTGTTGACGACGCCTGCTTTCAGCTCGTCGTCCTCGATCAGCCGGCCCTGCTCCAGGTCGATCAGCAGCATCTTGCCCGGTTGCAGGCGCCACTTCTGCACCACGCGGCTGTCGGGCACGGGCAGCACGCCCGCCTCGGACGCGAGGATGACCAGGTCGTCGTCGGTCACCACGTAGCGCGACGGGCGCAGGCCGTTGCGGTCCAGCGTGGCGCCGATCTGGCGGCCGTCGGTGAAGACGATTGAAGCGGGCCCGTCCCAGGGCTCGAGCATCGCCGCGTGGTACTCGTAGAACGCGCGGCGGCGCTCGTCCATGCGCTCATGCTGCTCCCAGGGCTCGGGGATCATCATCATCACGGCCTGGCTGATGGGGTAGCCGGCCATGGTCAGCAGCTCCAGGCAGTTGTCGAACGTGGCGGTGTCGCTCTGCCCGGCAAAGCTGATCGGGTAGAGCTTCTTCAAGTCCTCGCCCAGCACGGGCGAGGCCATCACGCCTTCGCGCGCCAGCATCCAGTTGTAGTTGCCGCGCACGGTGTTGATCTCGCCGTTGTGCGCCACGTAGCGGTACGGGTGCGCCAGCGGCCACTCGGGGAAGGTGTTGGTCGAGAAGCGCTGGTGCACCAGGCCGATGGCCGAGACGCAGCGCGCGTCCGCCAGGTCCAGGAAGTACACGCCCACCTGGTCGGCCAGCAGCAGTCCCTTGTAGACCACGGTGCGGCTGCTCATGCTGGGGACGTAGTACTCCTTGCTGTGCTTGAGCTTCAAGTTCTGGATGGCGGCGCTGGCCGTCTTGCGGATGACGTACAGCTTGCGCTCCAGCGCGTCCTGCACGATGACGTCGGCGCCGCGGCCGATGAAGACCTGGCGCAGGATGGGTTCCTTCTCGCGCACGGCGGGCGACATGGGCATGTCGCGGTTGACCGGCACGTCGCGCCAGCCCACGAGACGCTGGCCTTCGGCCTTGATGGCGCGCTCCAGCTCCTGCTCGCACGCCAGGCGCGAGGCGTGCTCCTGGGGCAAAAAGACCATGCCCACGCCGTACTCGCCGGCCGGCGGCAGCTCGATGCCCTGGGCCGCCATTTCCTCGCGGTACAGCCGGTCGGGGATCTGGATCAGGATGCCCGCCCCGTCGCCCATCAGCTTGTCGGCCCCGACAGCGCCGCGGTGGTCGAGGTTTTCCAGGATTCTCAGGGCGCCCGTCACGATGTCGTGCCGCTTGTCGCCCTTGATGTGTGCCACGAAGCCCAGCCCGCAGGCGTCGTGCTCATTGCTGGATGCGTACAGCCCATGCTGCTGCAAATGCTGGATATCGGCGGCCGTGGTCATGGCGCGTTCCTCAAGTCTAGAAAACGTGGGATGCGCAGATTAATGCATGACTTCATGCGCTTCAAGCATATTAATGGGGGTCAGATTCCAATTAAAAACCTACCTAATCGTCTCCCCAGATAATGGGGACATATCAAAAAGAGAGCTGCCGGTGCTTGTGTATCCAGGGCTGTGCCCTGTTTTTATGCTGATTCAGCCGCTTGCAGGACAGGCCTGCCGGAGCGCGCCTGGGTGACGCGGCGCCGCGTTTTTTGTTGCAATGCAGCAATAAATTCGGGCCCACCCAGTGCCCACCCGGCGTGTGCGGCGCGGCCCAGTGCCTCGTGCTCGTGCGCAGATAACCCCGAGCGCACCAGCTCGCCGTAGGCGGCCTCGCGCGCAAAGGGCGTGTTGCCCAGGCTCCAGTACAGCGCATGCGGGGTGACCAGCGGGTCAGCGCGCAGGCCCAGGCAGTGGGCGTGGCTGGACCAGGGGTAGTCGGCGGGTTGCGCCACCAAACCGGCCCGCACCGGGTTCAGATCGATGTAGGCCATGCAGGCCAGCAGATAGCGCTCGGTCTGCACGATGGTCGAGCGGTAGCGCCCCTCCCACAGCGTTCCAGTGCGCTGGTGGCGCCGGTTGAAGCGCCGCACGTAGCTGCGCCCGACGGCCTGCATCATCAAAGGCAGGCCTTTTTCAGTCTGCGGCGTAGCCAGCAGGTGCAGATGGTTGCCCATGAGCACATAAGCGTGCACGTCGATCTGGTGCAGCCGCGACTGCTCGGCCAGCAGCTGCAGCATGAACTCCCGGTCGACCGTGTCGTGGAAGATCATCTGCCGGTTGTTGCCGCGCTGGATGACGTGGTGCGGATAGCCGGGGACGGTGAGGCGGGGCAGGCGGGCCATGGCGGGCTCCTGGCGTTGCAGAGTGCCTATGGTAGGAAAGAACTGGAATCTGACCCCCATAAAATTGGGGGTCAGATTCCAATTGAACAGCTGCGTGGCTGCGGCCGGCCGTCAGGTGGTCAGGCCGAAGCGCGCAGACAGGCTGTGGCGCAGGCCGAATTCCTCCAGGATCGCGCCCAGGCGTTCGGCGGCGCTGCGCTTCTTCGTGCCGGTCCAGCGCGCCAGGATCAGCTCGTTCTTCAGGCTGTGCTCCCAGCCCACCAGCTCCGTCACCGTGACCTGGTAGCCCGACGCCTCCAGGTGCAGGCAGCGCAGCACGTTGGTGATCTGGCTGCCCAGCTCGCGCGTATGAATGGGGTGGCGCCACAGCTCGGCCAGTGGCGTGCGCGACAGGGCGAGGGCCTTGCTTTGGCGCAGGCAGGCGGCCACTTCTGCCTGGCAGCAGGGCACCAGCACCATGGCGCGGGCCTGCTTTTGCAGGCCGAAGGCAATGGCGTCGTCGGTGGCGGTGTCGCAGGCGTGCAGGGCGGTGACGATGTCGAAGCGCTCCGGCAGCTGCGCGGCCGCAGCGGCATCGGCCACCGACATGTCGAAAAAGCGCATGCGCTCAAAGCCCAGCTGTGCCGCCAGCTCGCGCGAGCGCTGCACCAGTTCGGCACGCCATTCGATGCCATAGATCTCGCCGCGCCCGAGCTGCTTGAAAAACAGGTCGTACAGGATGAAACCCAAGTACGACTTGCCCGCGCCGTGGTCGGCCAGCAGCGGGACGTGGCCGCCCTGCGAGACTTCAGCCAGCAGCGGCTCGATGAACTGGTACAGGTGATAGACCTGCTTGAGCTTGCGCCGCGAGTCCTGGTTCAGCCGCCCCTCGCGGGTAAGGATGTGCAGCTCCTGGAGCAGCTCGATGGACTGGCCCGGCCGCAGCTCGGCCAGCACGGCGGCGTCCTGCGCGGCGACAGCGCCGGGAGCTGCCCCGGCGGCCCGACGCTGGCCCTGCTTCGTTCGGCTCATGCTTTCTTGCCGCCGTCGCTGGGATCTTGGTGGTGATGCACGGGGCAGCGCGCGCCCACATCCAGCGCCTTCCAGCCTTCTGCGCCCAGCTTTTCCAGCACCTCGATGTTGCGCTCGAAGATTTCCTCTGCCTCGGGGAAGGCCTGCACGGCCCGGTCGATGCTTTCTTCGCGCAGCAGGTGCAGCGTGGGGTATGGCGCGCGGTTGGTGGCGTTGGCCACGTCATCCGGCTCGGTGCCGGCGAACTGGAACTGGGGGTGGAAGGACGCGACCTGCAGGATGCCAGCCAGGTCCATGGCCTCGACCAGTTCGTCGGCCAGCTCCAGGAAGTCGTTGAAGTCCAGGAAATCGGCCATGGCCAGCGGCGCCATCAGCAGCGTGGTGTCGCGCTTTTCGGGAGAGATTTCAGCCAGCGCCTCCAGCTCGCGCTGCAGGTCTTCCAGCAGACTGCGCGCATCGGTGGCGTGGCTGACCACGTAGTGGATCTGGCCCTTGGTGTGCACGCCCTTGGCGAAAGGGCACAGGTTCAGGTCGATCACGGCGCGCTCGAGCCAGCGCACCATGTCCTGCACGACGACGGCATCGTCGCGCGCGGGCTCATAGGTCGGGGAAAGGATGGGGTTTTCGGTCGTCATGGCTGGCCCTGCGGCGTGGGCACGCCGGTGGGCATGCATAGGGCCACAATTTTAGGCACCGCGAAAATCACCCCAACAGGCGCTGGCCGGTGATGCGCTCGTGCTCGCGCAGGGCGAAGCGGTCGGTCATGCCGGCGATGAAGTCGGCCACCGTGCGCGCGCGCCGCTGCAGGTCGCCGCGCTCGGCGCTGCCGGCCTGTGCGGGCGGCATCTGCTGCGGCGCGTCCATGTAGGCGGCAAACAGGTCCTGCACCACCCGCCGGGCCGCGTCCATGGTCTGCACGACCTGCGGATGGCGGTACAGCGAACGCATCAGGAACTGCTTGAGCACCTGCGACTGCGCGCGCATGCCCTCCGAAAAGCACACCATGGCCGGCAGCCGGCGCACGTCCTGCACACTGGCGGGCTGGTGGCGCGCCAGTGCGGCGCGCGTGGAATCGATCACGTCATAGACTTGGTCGCTGAGCATGCGGCGAATGGCCTCGTGCAGCAGGCGCCGCTGGCCCGGGCCTTCATCGGCCAGCTGCGGGTACTGCTGCTGCGCGGCGCTGCGGTAGCGGTCAAACAGCGGCACCTCGCGCAACTGCGCCAGCGTGACCAGGCCCGAGCGCACGCCGTCGTCGATGTCGTGTGCGTTGTAGGCGATCTCGTCGGCCAGGTTGCACAGCTGTGCCTCCAGGCTGGGCTGGCGGCCCAGCAGAAAGCGCTCGCCCACGCCGTGCGGCTCGCGCGATTCCAGCAGCTCGGCGTTGCGCCGCGAGCAGTGCTTCAAGATGCCCTCGCGCGTCTCGAAAGTCAGGTTCAGGCCGTCGTACTGTGGATAGCGCTCTTCCAGCCAGTCCACCACGCGCAGGCTTTGCAGGTTGTGCTCGAAGCCGCCAAAGTCCCGCATGCAACCATTCAGCGCATCCTGACCCGCATGGCCAAACGGCGTATGGCCCAGGTCGTGCGCCAGGCTGACCGCCTCCACCAGGTCTTCATTGAGCGCCAGCGACCGGGCGATGGAGCGGCCCAGCTGCGCCACCTCCAGCGAGTGGGTCAGGCGCGTGCGAAACAGGTCGCCTTCGTGGTTGACGAAGACCTGCGTCTTGTAGACCAGCCGGCGGAAGGCGCTGGAATGCACGATGCGGTCGCGGTCGCGCTGGTACTCGGTGCGCGTGGGCGCAGGTACGTCAGCATGGCGCCGCCCGCGCGAAAGCGCCGGATCGCAGGCATAGGGGCCGAGCGACACATTACTCGTCAAATCAGCCTCCAGCGCTTGTACAGTAAGCGCTAACAGCTACCAAAATAGGAGCAGCCGTCAACCGGCGCAGCACGCGTCGATGACCTCGCGCACCAGCGCATCGGGCGCCGCACGCAGCACGGCCCTGCCCGGCCCGTCGATCAGCACGAAGCGGATCTCGCCGGCCTCGGCCTTCTTGTCCACGCGCATCAGCTCCAGGTAGCGGCCGGCGTTGTCCTGCGCATCAAGCACCGGGCCGCGCGTGGGCAGGCCGGCGCGCATGAGCAGCGTGCGCAGGCGCTGCACGAAGCCCTCGTCCACCAGCCCCAGCCGGCGTGACAACTCGGCCGCCATGACCATGCCCGCCGCCACGCCCTCGCCGTGCAGCCACACGCCGTAGCCCATGCCGGCCTCGATGGCGTGGCCAAAGGTGTGGCCGAAGTTGAGGATGGCGCGCAGACCGGCTTCGCGCTCATCCGCGCCCACCACGGCGGCCTTGATCTCGCAGCTGCGCCTGACGGCATGCGCCAGCGCCTGCGGCTCGCGCGCCAGCAGCGCGTCCATGTTCGCCTCCAGCCAGTCGAACAGTGCCATGTCGGCAATGGGACCGTACTTGATGACCTCGGCAAGGCCCGCGGCCAGCTCGCGCGCCGGCAGGGTATCGAGGGTGGACAGGTCGCAGATCACCAGCCGCGGCTGGTGAAACGCCCCGACCATGTTTTTGCCCAGCGGATGGTTGATGCCGGTTTTGCCACCCACGCTGGAATCCACCTGGGCCAGGAGCGTGGTGGGCACCTGCACGAAATCCACGCCGCGCATGTAGCAGGCGGCGGCAAAGCCGGTCATGTCACCGACCACGCCACCGCCCAGGGCATAGAGCACCACCTTGCGATCGCAGCCGTGGGTGAGCAGGGCGTCGAAGATGAGGTTCAGGGTTTGCCAGGTTTTGTGTTGCTCGCCGTCGGGGAGGATGACGGTGTGGACCTGCGGGTAGTGCTTGGCCAGTGCGCTGAGCAATAGCTCGCCATACAGAGGCGCGATTGTTTCGTTGCTAACGATCAGGGCGGCGGTGCCGGCAGGAAGAAGCGGATCGTCCACCGATGCCCGCAAACCGCAAGATGCAACCTTGATGAAATAGCTGCGCTCTCCCAGATCAATATGAACACTGTTCATGGAAAGAAGGGCCCCGCCAAATCCGGCATACGGAAAAAAACCAACAAATGGATGAAAAAAGGCCCCGAGACCATAGCCGGGGCCTTGAATAAAAGAAAGCGGAAGCTTCCCGCTCTCTCCCAACTTATGGGCAACCTGTCACGACAATACGCAACTTGCTGGTTGTCGACACGGTGCCCTTGGTAGCGGTCACGAAGAAGTCCGCGTTGCCACAGGTCGCCGGCGCTGTGCCCGTGGCAGAAATGATGCCACTAGGAGTTATAGCCAGCCAACTGGGAATTCCCGTCGAAGTCCACACGACCGTACCTGCAGCAGGGCCACCTGTTGCTGTCAACGCATACCCACCAAAGACTACGCCCTTTTCGACTTCGCCAATCTTGCACAGCGCATTGGGGTCATTGCTACAGCCGACGATTGTAAGAGGATCAACAACTACCGTTCCACTCACGGTTAGCGTAAAGTTGGCCGTACTAACGTTGCCTGCTGCATCAGTGACCTGCACCGCGAAGTTGACAGCGCCCAAGGTTCTCACGTTGGGGGTCCCGGAAATGACACCCGACGGACTGAGCGACAAACCTGCCGGCAGAGCGCTCAGCGCAGACCATGTATAGGGAGCCTCACCGCCACTGGCCCCAAGCACAAAGCTGTAGGGAAGGCCATTGGTAGCGGCTGTAATGGTGGTAGTGGTGATCGCCAGCGGCTCCAGCACCGGCGCGATACGCGAGATCACGGGAATCACGAACGTCCCGATGATCGGATCTTTGATGCCATTGGTCACGTCGTTATCGCTGCGGTCAGCCAGCACATCCACGACGAGAGGGCCCTCACTGCGGCCGCTGGACACGGTGAATTTGCCGATGCCGCCCACAGTACTGATCCACAGCGTGCTGCCATCCTTGCCGCCGGCCATCAGACGCGCGCCAGGAGCTGCGCTGGTGGTCGAACGCAGGCTGACCTGCACATTTTGCACGGTGGTGTTGGGCAGCGGCTGGTCTGCGTCATCCAGCACCTGGACATCCACGACAGTGGAGGAGGCCAGGTTGCTGGTATTGCCCTGCGTGCCCAGACGGTTAGATTGGCCATAGGTGCGAACGCTCGCAGCCTTGCCGCTAGCGGCGCCAACGGTGATGTTCACGCTCGTCGAGTACGTCTTCTTGTCTCGTGGATCCTGCACCGAACACGTAATCTTTGCATTACCCGCCTGATCGCCTGCGTGAAAGTGGAAAGAATTCCCACCAGAGTTGGCGCCCAGGGTAATACTGCGGTAAGCCTTGGGAACCTTGACCTTCCCGCCGTTTCCGTCATCAACATCCACAACGTGAGAATCGTCGCCATCGAGATAATACAAGGAGCCAGTGTCAAGGCCACCTTCGACATTACATCCAAATATGTCCTCTCCTCCAGGAATGGCGTGACCTCCCGTGGTGGAATTTACATACAACGTGGTCGAATAGGGCGCATAGACACCCTGGCCCGGGCCCACATTGGCGGTGTTTACTGGCAGAAGTGTCTTATCTGCGCGCAACGTAATCTCATAAGGCGCGCTGGATTCTCCACCGCTCCCCCCGCCCCCACCACAAGCTGTCAGCGCTGCGGCCACAACCGCAGAGAAAATGGAAATTTTTGCAATTTTCATGATTGATCTACCTACGAAACTCAACGCACGGGACCGCGATCGGTAATGACCTTGGGCGTGATGAACACCAGCATTTCGCGCTTGGAGGACTCCTTGGTCCGGTTCTTGAACAGATTGCCCAACACCGGAACATCGCCCAATACCGGAATCTTGTTTTCCTGATTGGTCTCTTCCATCTCGAAGATGCCGCCAATGACCACGGTGCCGCCGTTTTCCACCAGCACCTGCGTCTTGACGTGCTTGGTGTCGATGGCCACGCCCTGCTCGGTACTCTCACCGCGGCTGTCCTTGTTGACGTCAAGGTCCAGGATGATGTTGCCCTCCGGGGTGATCTGCGGCGTAACTTCCAGCTTCAGAACGGCTTTCTTGAAAGCAATGGTGGTGGCGCCGTTGGGAGCGGTGACCGAGTACGGATATTCGGTACCCTGCTCGATCAGCGCCTTGGTCTGGTCGGCCGTGATCAGGCGCGGGCTGGAGACGATCTTGCCTTGGCCGTCGGCCTCCATGGCGGAGAGTTCCAGCGTCAGGAAGCGATTGGCGGAGGAATTGAAGATGGACAGTGCGAAAGAACCGACGCTGGCCACGTTAGACACCGAAGCCGGCAGATTCACGAAGCTGCCACCGACGTCCACATTGCCGCCAAAACCGGCGGAATTAGTGGCGTTGCCGTAATTGGTACCCATCGATACGCGATTGCCCCCGCCAATGCCATAGCCCCCATCGCCACCTCGATTGGCACGCAGATCGCCGCCGCCCAGGCGCACGCCCAGCGAGCGGCCGAAGGAGTCACGGGCCTCAACGATGCGCGCTTCGATCATGACCTGGCGCACGGGCACGTCCAGGGTCAGCAGCAGCTGGCGCACTTCTTCCAGTTTGGCGGGTGTATCCGTCACGAACAGCTGATTGGTGCGTGGCTCGCCAATGGCGCTGCCGCGTTCGGACAGGAAGCGGGCGTTCTGGGACGAACCGCCCCCCCCGGAACTGGAGGCCAGTTGGGCGACGATGTCGGCCGCCTTGGCGTAATTGAGCTGGTAGGCCTGGGTGCGTACCGGCTCCAGCTTCTGGATGGCGGCAGCGGCTTCGTAGTCCTTGCGTACGCGTTCGTCGATCTCGTCCTTGGGAGCGATCCACAGCACGGTACCGGACTTGCGCATGCCCAGACCCTTGGCGTCCATGATGATCTGCAGCGCCTGGTCCCAGGGCACGTCCTTCAGGCGCAGGGTCAGAGCACCCGTCACCGTATCCGAGGTGACGATGTTGAAGTTGGTGAAGTCCGCGATCACCTGCAGCAGCGAGCGCACTTCGATGTTCTGGAAGTTCAGCGACAGTTTCTCGCCCGTGTAGTGCGGGCCCTGCGACAGCTTGTTCAAGTCCACCTTTTTGGGGCGCACTTCTACCACGAACTGGCTGTCGCTCTGGTAGGCACTGTGCTCCCACTCGCCGACCGGCTCGATGGACAGGCGTACGCGCTCGCCGTGCTGGGTGGCGGTGATGGTCTGAATGGGCGTGCCGAAGTCAGACACGTCCAGTCGTCGGCGCAGTCCTTCAGGCAGGGACGAGCGCAAAAATTCCACCGTCAGCCCCTTACCCTGCTGCTGCAGGTCAACGCCCACCTGGTTGCTGGCCAAGGCGATGACCACGCGGCCGGCACCATCGGCGCCGCGGCGGAAATCCAGATCCTTGAGCGGCAGCACGTCCGCATTGTGGCTTTCGGCGAAGACGGCGCGCGGCGCGCTGGGCACCAGGGCACCTCCCGTCACGGCGTCCAGCGTCACCACCACGGTACGGCCCTGCAGCTCGGCGCGATAGGACGTAGGCTGCTTCAGGTTGAGCACCACGCGCGAGCGCTCATCCGTATGGACGATGTTGGCGGACTTGACATTGCCCTGGTTGATGTCGATCAGCGACCGACCCGTGGCATTGCCCACGCCCGGAAAGTCCAGCGCAATACGCGCCGGGCTTTGGGTGGCAAAACCTGGGGGCGGCTCGGCAATGGGCTCCGACAGTTCGATCCTCAAAGTTTCCGAGCCGCCCTGGAGAAAGCCGGTCACGGACTCGATGCTGGGGCGTGCATGCGCTGCGCCGACACCCAGGCTGGCGGCCACGGCGATGGCCGCCAGCCAAAGGCGCTGCTGCAGACGTGTCTTGATTCGAATCATTATTTCTTCTCCCCACTTCCCTCTTGCAATTCAAGCGTCACCATCCGTTCGATCCAATCGCCAGAGGAATCCTGCACGATCTCGCGCAGCTGGATGTTGGTCTCGGTAATGGCCGTGATCTTTCCGTAGTTCTGCCCCAGGTAGTTGCCGGCACGCACCTGGTACAGCAGTTTGTCCACATTGATGAGCGCGGTGGGGGCGCCGCTCTTGTTCAGGCTGCCCACCATCTTCATGGCATCAAGCGGATAGGCCTCCAGCGGCTCCTTGCGGCGCGCCATCTCGGGCGCGATCAGGGACACGTTGGTGGCCGATTGCGCCGAGTCCCGCCGCAATACCTGCGTGAGTTTCTGCGGATCGAATGGATCTACGCCGGTGTGTGCCACATAGTCCTGAGGCATGAACTGTTTGGGTTCGGACAGGGGTTTCACGCGCGGCTTGGTGGTGGCGCGCAGCTCCTGCATCCACTGGCGCAACTCATCTTCACCGCTGGGGCCGCATCCAGCCAGTGCCAGCGCTGCCGCGCACAACGCGGCTTTGTACAAGGAGCCCGTCATTTCTTCGCGCCTGCCTTTTGCGTTGCAGCCTTCTGGGCCTGGATCTCCTCGGGATCGAGGTAGCGGAAGGTGCGCGCCGTCGCCTCCATGGTCAGGCTGCCGCTGCCCGCGTCCTTGGCCGCAGGCGCGAGAGCGATGTTGTTGAGCGTGACGATGCGCGAGAGATTGGCGACATCCGAGGCAAACGAGCCGATGTCATGGTATTTGCCAGCCACCTTGATGGAGATGGGCAGCTCGGCGTAGTAGTCCTTGACCACGATCTGACCCGGCCTGAACAGTTCGAACTGCAGGCTGCGGCCCAGGCCGGCCTGGTTGATGTCGGACAGCAATGCCGCCATCTCGGCCTTGCTGGGCAGCTGCTTTTCCAGTTGGGTGACGTATTGCTGCACTTGCTCGCGCTGCTTCTTGAGCAGATCCAGACTGACGGCCTTGACCAGCTTCTTCTGGTAGTCCTGGCGCAGCTGCTCCTCGGTGCTGCGCTCGCTTGCCAGCTGTTCCTCGTACTCGGTCAGCTTGAAGAACCACAGGGCGGTGGCCACGCCTGCCGCAATGAACAGGCACAGCAGCACGCGCGGCACGAGGGGCCACAGGGACGGATCCTTGGGATCGAGGTTCTGGAACTGCCCCTGCAGGTTGGCCTGCGCGCGGGCGAAGTCCATTTTGGGCGCTTTTTTCTTCGTAGCCATGTTCACTTCCCTGCCGCTGCGCTGGCAGCATCGGCGCCCTGTTGCGCCTCAGAACTGCGTACCAGCCTGAAACGCAAGTTGAAGGAAGCCACGCGGCGCTGATCCTTCGGCGACAGGGCCACATTAGCGGCCACGATCTCTACCAACTCGGGCTTGGAGAACCAGGGGGTATTGCTGGCCAGATTGCGCAGCATCTCCGACACGCGCTCGTTGGACTGGGCCATGCCCTGCATGGTCACCACTTGGTCCTGCTGCTTGAGACTGGTGATATAGACCCCCTCGGGCAGCTGCATCACCAGTTCGTTGAGCAGGTGTACCGGCAGGTTGCGGTCAGATTGAAGATCCTCCACTGCCTTCTGGCGTGCCTGCAGGGCGGCGATCTCCTCCTCGATGGTGGCGATTTCCTTGATCTGGCCTTCCAGCACCTTGATCTCGCCGCGCAGGAAGTTGTTGCGCTCCTGCTGGTCATCGATCATGACCTGGAACCACCAGTAGATAACGGCCGCGATGGCCAGGCCAGCCAGGGCGGACATCAGCATCACGGCCTGGAAGGCCTCGCGCCGGCGCTTGCGTGCCGCCTCGCGGTGCGGAAGCAGATTGATCAGAATCACTGCAGGAACCTCCGCATGGCCAGGCCGCAGGAGGTGAGATAGGACGGTGCCTCACGCACCAGGTTCTTCAGCCGCACGCCGCTGCCGATCTCCATGCCATCGAACGGATTGGCGGTGATGCAGGCGAAACCCGTGTTCTTGATGACCTGCTCGGTCAGGCCGGCCAGGGGCGCGGAGCCGCCGGCCAGCATGATGTGGTCCACCCGGTGGTAGGGCGTGCTGGTGAAGAAGAACTGCAGGGCGCGGGCGATTTCCTGCGACAGGCTGTCCACGAACGGACGCAGCACGGCAGACTGATAGTCCTCGGGCAGGTCGCCGTTACGCTTCTTGGCTTCCGCCTCTTCCTGCGAGAAGCCGTACTGGCGCACGATCAGCTGCGTCAGCTGCGCTCCCCCGAAGGCCTGATCACGCTCGTAAAGAACGTCATCGTTGCGGATCACCTGCATGCTGGTGGTGAACGCGCCCACTTCGAACAGCGCCACCACAGCGTCCACGCCATTGCCCGGCAGCGCCTGGATCAGGCGGCTGGCGGACAGGCGTGCTGCATGCGACTCGATATCCATGATCACCGACTTGAGGCCGGCTGCCTCGGCCAGACCCTGCCGGTCCTGCACCTTTTCCTTGCGCGAGGCAGCGATCAGGACCTCGACGTCGTCTGGCGCGCCCTTGGCGGCACCGATGACGCAGAAATCCAGGCTCACCTCGTCCAGCGAAAAGGGGATGTACTGGTTGGCTTCGGATTCGACCTGCACCTCAAGTTCCTGCTCGGACATGCCGCCGGGCAGATTGATGCGCTTGGTGATCACGGCCGATGGCGGCAGCGCCATGGCCACGTTCTTGGTCCTGGTGCCACTTTTCTTGACCAGGCGGCGTACGGCCTCGGCAACCTCATCGAACTTCTCGATGTTGCCGTCGGTGACCCACCCGCGCTCAAGCTGCTCGATGGCGCAGCGTTCCAGGACCAGCTTGCCTGCACTGTCCCGCCCCAGCTCCACCAGCTTGACGCTGGACGAACTCACGTCCACTCCCAGCAACGGGACGGCCTTGCGACTGAATAACGACCCCACTGAGATCAAGGCGTCCCCCTGTAACTTATTTCTTGATTCATGCAACGAAACTTAACAGCTCGCTTCAATGCTAGCAGCAAGGTGCTGGGGCAACCAAGCACTTCTCCGGCGGACAGGCGCGCGGACGTTGTCAAAAGCAGACGTTCGCAGCGGGGGTAAAGGCCAGGGGCAAATGGCTGGGCATCACCAGAAATGGGGAGGGAAGAAAGTGCTGCCCGGCAGTCCTCGGCGCTGCATTTTTATAATGGCCGGTTGCCTGAAACCCGCCCTCATGACCACGCCTCCCACTCCCACGAAAACGCCCCAGCCCCCTGCCCGCCTGACGCGCTGGGTGCGCTGGCCCCTGCTTGCTCTGGCATGGCTGCTGGGCCTTGCGGCCGCGGGGGTCGCCGCGGCGGCTCTGGCCGTGGCGCTGGGCCTGGCGGTGGCCTATCCCAACCTGCCGGACATCTCCGAGCTGGCTGACTATCGGCCCAAGCTTCCCCTGCGGGTGTATTCCACCGAAGGCGCTCTGCTGGGCGAATTCGGCGAGGAGCGGCGCAACCTGACTCCCATCGAGGACATCCCGCCAGTGATGACCAACGCGGTGCTGGCCATCGAGGACGCGCGCTTCTTCCAGCACGGCGGCGTGGACTACAAGGGCGTGCTGCGCGCGGCGCTGGCCAATCTGGGGCGCGTCAAGAGCCAGGGCGCCTCGACCATTACCATGCAAGTGGCGCGCAACGTATATCTTTCCTCGGAGAAAACATTTACCAGAAAGATTTACGAAATATTACTTACGTTCAAGCTCGAACATCTGCTTTCGAAAAATCAGATCCTCGAGATTTACATGAACCAGATTTATCTGGGTAATCGGGCCTATGGCTTTGCGGCTGCCGCTGAAACCTATTTCGGCAAGCCGCTGAAATCCATTTCCATTGCCGAGGCAGCGATGCTGGCCGGCCTGCCCAAGGCCCCGTCGGCTTACAACCCGATCAGCAACCCCAAGCGTGCGCGCATGCGCCAGCTCTACATCATCGAGCGCATGCAGGAAAACGGCTTCATCAGCGCGCAGGATGCCCTGGAAGCCAAGGCCGAGCCCATCCGCCTGCGCTCGCCCAGCGACAACACGCGCATCCATGCCGAGTACGTCGCCGAAATGGCGCGCCAGCTGATCTTTGCGCAGTACGGCAACGAGGCCTACACGCGTGGCCTGAACGTGTACACCACCCTCAACGCCGGGGAGCAGGAGACCGCCTACCTGGCGCTGCGCAAGGGCATCATGGATTACGAGCGGCGCCAGCACTATCGGGGCCCCGAACGCTTCGTAAACCTGCCTGCCTCCGACGCAGAGGCCGAGGACGCCATCGACGACGCCCTGGCCGGCCACGCCGACAACGGCGACGTGCTGGCCGCCGTGGTGCTGGAGGCTTCGGCGCGCAAGATCGTCGCGGCGCGCGCCGACGGCGAGAAGCTGGAGATCACGGGCGAGGGCCTCAAGCCCGCGCAGTCCGGCCTATCCGACAAGGCACCGCCCAACATCCGCCTGCGCCGCGGCGCCGTGATTCGTGTCGTGCAGACGCCCAAGAAGACCTGGGAGATCACCCAGCTGCCCGAGGTGGAAGGCGCCTTCGTTGCCGTCGATCCGCGCTCGGGCGCCATCCGCGCGCTGGTGGGCGGCTTTGACTTCGACAAGAACAAGTTCAACCACGTCACGCAGGCCTGGCGTCAGCCGGGTTCGGCCTTCAAGCCCTTCATCTACTCCGCGGCGCTGGAAAAGGGCTTCACCCCGGCCACCGTGATCAACGACGCGCCGCTGTTCTTCAGCGCCGGCGTGACGGGTGGCCAGCCCTGGGAGCCTAAGAACTACGACGGCAAGTACGACGGCCCGATGACCATGCGCGCAGGCTTGGCGCGTTCCAAGAACCTGGTGTCCATCCGCGTGCTGCAGGCCGTGGGGCCGAAGGCGGCGCAGCAGTGGGTGGCACGCTTCGGCTTCGACGCCGACAAGCACCCTGCCTACCTGCCCATGGCATTGGGCGCGGGCTCGGTCACGCCCATGCAGATGGTGGCGGCCTATTCGGTGTTTGCCAACGGTGGCTACCGCATCAACCCCTATCTGATCACCCGCGTGACGGACCACAAGGGGCGCATCCTGTCCAACGTCCAGCCCCCGGCCACGGCCGACCACCCGCGCGCCATCGATGCGCGCAACGCCTTCGTCATGGACAGCCTGCTGCAGGAGGTCACCCGTTCCGGCACCGCTGCCCGCGCGCAGGCGGCGCTCAAGCGCCCGGACCTGTACGGCAAGACCGGCACCACCAACGATGCCGTGGATGCCTGGTTCGCCGGCTTTCAGCCCACCGTTGCCGCCGTGTCCTGGATTGGCTATGACACGCCGCGCAACCTGGGCAGCCGCGAGACTGGCGGCGGCCTGAGCCTGCCGATCTGGATCAGCTTCATGGAGAAGGCCTTGAAGGGCGTGCCCGTGGCCGAGCCCACCGTGCCCGCCGGGCTGACCAACGTCAGTGGCGAGTGGTACTACGACGAATACGTGCGCACCGGCGGCGTGTCCAGCGTCGGGCTGGAAGCCGGCATGCCCTCAGCGGGCGAGAGCCCGCCAGCCACGGCGCCCACCACACCGCCGCCGGCCGAGGAGCGCAACCGCATCCTCGACCTGTTCAGGAACTGACAGGAAAAAAGGGGGAAAGGGTGCGTCAGGGCGCGAACTGCAGCGCCTGGCCGCCCTGCTCGCTGGCGGCGCGGCTCAGGTCGGCGAAGAACTCGCTGCCCGTCTTGGTGTCGCGCCACTGCCCGCCATCGAAGCGGTAGTGATAGCCGCCCGAGCGCGCCGCCATCCAGACCTCGTGCAGGGGCTTTTGCAGGTTCACGATGATCTGGCTCTGGTTGGCAAACGACAGGGTGACCATGCCACCCGTGCGCTGGCTGTCCAGGTCGCAGTCCGTGTCGTCGTTGATGCGGTCGCAGCCGCGCTCCACCGCCAGCAGCAGCTGTTCAGCGCGGTCCATGAATTCCAGGTCGGTCATTACTACAATTTGCAGATGCTCACAAGTCGCCGCATTCTAGTCACGACGCTTTGCCTTGCCGCCGCCGTGGCATCTGTTGCGGGCTGCGGCCAGCGCGGCCCGCTGTACCTGCCCACCGATCCCGCTGCCGCCCAGCGCGCCAGCCTGCCCGACACGCTGCGCCCGGCGCCCGCCGCGGCCGCGGCGCCAACAGCTCCTGCTTCCGCCCCCGCTTCCTCCACCACTGCACGTCCATGATTCCCTCTCCCCTGCCCGGCCAGCCCCAGCTCCATTACCGCGACCAGTCGCTGTACCTCGAAGACTGCCACCTGACCGACCTGGCGCGCAAACATGGCACGCCGCTGTACGTCTATTCCAAGGGCGCCATGCTGGACGCGCTGGCCGCCTACCAGCGCGGCTTTGCCGGGCGCCGGGTGCAGATCTGCTACGCCATGAAGGCCAATTCTTCGCTGGCCGTCCTGCAGCTGTTCGCCCGCCAGGGCTGCGGCTTCGACATCGTCTCCGGCGGTGAACTCGAGCGCGTGCTGGCCGCCGGTGGCGACCCGGCCAAGGTCATCTTTTCCGGCGTGGGCAAGACACGCGCCGAAATGCACCAGGCGCTGCAGGCCGGCATTGGCTGCTTCAACGTAGAGAGCGAGGCCGAGCTGGAGGTGCTCAGCAACGTGGCCGCCTCCATGGGGCTGCGCGCGCCGGTCAGCATCCGCGTCAACCCGAACGTGGACGCCAAGACCCACCCCTACATCTCCACGGGCCTGAAGGGCAACAAGTTCGGCATTGCGCACGAGCACACCCTGGCCACCTACCAGCGCGCCGCGCAGCTGCCGGGCTTGCGCGTGGTGGGCATCGACTGCCACATCGGCTCGCAGATCACCGAGGAGACGCCGTTCATGGATGCGCTGGAGCGCATGCTGGACCTGGTGGCCGCCATCGAGGCGGCGGGCATTGCCATCCACCACATCGACTTCGGCGGCGGCCTGGGCATCAACTACAACGGCGACACCCCCCCGGCGGCCGACGCCCTGTGGGCCAAGCTGCTGGCGCGCCTGGATGCGCGCGGCTACGGCGATCGCCAGCTCATGATCGAGCCCGGCCGCTCGCTGGTGGGCAACGCCGGCGTGTGCCTGACCGAGGTGCTGTACCTCAAGCCCGGCGAGCAAAAGAACTTCTGCGTCGTGGACGCGGCCATGAACGACCTGCCCCGCCCCGCCATGTACCAGGCCTACCACGCCATCGTGCCGCTGCACCAGCAGCCCGGCGCCGAGGGCACGCTGTACGACGTCGTGGGACCGGTGTGTGAGAGCGGCGACTGGCTGGGGCGCGACCGCCAGCTGGCCGTGGCGCCGGGCGACCAGCTGGCCGTGCTGTCGGCGGGGGCGTACTGCAGCGCCATGGGCAGCACCTACAACAGCCGCCCGCGCCCGGCCGAGGTGCTGGTCGATGGCGCCCGGGCGCACCTGATCCGCGCGCGCGAGGGCGTGGTCGAGCTGTTTCGCAACGAGCGGCTGGTGGGCGGCTGACGCCCTTGACGCGCATCAAGGCATAACCATCCTGGCGGCCCTACTATTGCGCTTTCGCAATCTGGAAGTGCCGCATGTCCCTGGAACCCATCGAGCTATACCGCGACAAGAATCACGCCTGCCTGATGTTCACCGACCTGGTCGAGGAGGACGGGCAGGCGGTGCAGGCCAACCAGTTCCTGGTCGTGGATGGCGACACGGGCGCCATCATCGACCCGGGCGGCAACCTGGCGTTCAACGAGCTGTTCATGGGGATGACCAAGCACTTCCCCCCGCACAAGCTGTCCTACCTGATCGCCTCGCACGCTGATCCGGACATCATCGCCTCGCTGGACCGCTGGCTGACCAGCACACCCGCCAAGCTGGTCATCTCGCGCGTCTGGGAGCGCTTTGTCCCCCACTTCACCAAGGCCGGCAAGACGGAGGGCCGCGTCATCGCCGTGCCCGACGGCGGCGGCCACCTGCCGCTGGGCCGCCATGAGCTGGTGCTGCTGCCCGCGCACTTCATGCACTCCGAGGGCAACTTCCACTTCTATGACCCGGTCAGCCGCATCCTGTTCACGGGCGACCTGGGCGTGTCCATGACCAGCGGGGCCGAGGCGCGCGTGCCCGTCACCCAGCTGGCGCCGCACCTGCCGCGCATGGAAGGCTTTCACCGCCGCTACATGGTCAGCAACAAGATCCTGCGGCTGTGGACGCGCATGGCGCGCCAGCTGGACGTGGCCATGATCGTGCCCCAGCACGGCGCGCCCCTCATCGGCAAGCAGGCGATCGAGGACTTCTACCAGTGGCTGGACGGCCTGGCCTGCGGCATCGATTTGTTCGACGAGCGCGCCTACCAGCTGCCCACGGACCAGATCGACCCCGCCACGCGCCAGGTACGCCCGGCTTCGCAGGCCGCCGGCCGATAACGTCTTTACCAGCCAAATCGGCCTCCAGCGCCCGCCCACCAAGCGCGGGCAGCTATCCTTTTTGAAGGCCAGCGCGCCGGCGCAGCAGCGGCCGGGCCGCCAGCAGCGCGGCCAGGAGGGCGCCATAGACCAGCACCTCGGCAAAGTCGTTCTTGCCCGCGCGCATCCACCAAAAGTGCAGCACCGCCAGCACGGCGATCAGGTACACGCCGCGGTGCAGCTGCTGCCAGCGGCGCCCGCCCAGCCAGCGCATGGCGCGGTTGAACGAGGTGGCAGCCAGCAGCGTGAGCAGCGCGAAGGCCGCCATGCCCACCAGGATGAAGGGCCGCTTGGCGATGTCGCGGGCAATCTCGCCGGGCTCCAGCCCCATGTCGAACCAGGCATAGCTCAGCAGGTGCAGCAGCGCGTAGAAGAAGGTGAACAGGCCCAGCATGCGCCGAAAGCGCGCCAGGGCAGGCACCTTGAGCGCCAAACGCAGGGGGGTGACGACCAGCGTCAGGCACAGCAGGCGCAGCGTCCAGTCGCCCAGGGCGCGGATCAGCGCCTCGGCCGGGTTGGCGCCCAGGCGGTCGGCCGCGGCGCCCCAAACCAGCCAGGCCAGCGGCGCCAGACAGAGCGTGAACAACAGCGGCCTGGCCCAGCGCGCCAGCAGCCACTGCCCGCGCGCCGCTGCCCGGCCGCCCTGCACCGCCGCCATCAATAGAACTTCTTCAGGTCCATGCCGGCGTAGAGCTGGCCGACCTGCGCCTCGTAGCCGTTGAACGGCAGCGTCTTGCGCCGCTTGGCAAACAGGCCGTCTTCGCCGATGCGCCGCTCGGTGGCTTGGCTCCAGCGCGGGTGGTCCACGTCCGGGTTCACGTTGGAATAAAAGCCGTATTCGTTCTTCGCGGCCTTGTTCCAGGCGGTGCCGGGTTCCTTTTCGACGAAGCGGATTTTCACGATGCTCTTGGCGCTCTTGAAGCCGTACTTCCAGGGCACGACGAGGCGCACCGGCGCGCCGTTCTGATTTGGCAGCACCTCGCCATACATGCCAAAAGCCAGCAGCGTGAGCGGGTGCAGCGCCTCGTCCATGCGCAGGCCCTCGGTGTAGGGCCAGTCCAGCACGCGGCTGTTCACGCCGGGCATGGTGGGCTTGTCGGCCAGGGTGACGAACTCGACGTATTTCGCACTGCCCTGCGGCTCGACGCGGCGGATGAGCTCGGCCAGCGAATAGCCCACCCACGGGATGACCATGGACCAGCCTTCCACGCAGCGCAGGCGGTAGATGCGCTCCTCCTGGGGCGAAAGCTTCAGCAACTCCTCAATGCCGAAGGTGCGTGGCTTGTTGACCAGGCCCTCCACGGCGACCGTCCACGGCCGGGTCTTCAAGGTGGCAGCGTTCTTCACCGGGTCGCCCTTGTCGGTGCCGAACTCGTAGAAGTTGTTGTAGGTAGTGGCGTCCTTGTAAGCGGTGAGCTTTTCCATGCTCAGCCCGCCAGCGACGGCCGTGCGGCGCGCGGGCAGTGCGGCCAAGCGCCCGGGCGGCTGCACCAGCGCGGTGTCGGCCAGCGCTTGGCGGCCGGCCCAGGCAGCCAGGGCCGTACCGGCCGCGCCGCCGGCCAGCTGGCGCAGCAGGACGCGGCGGCTCTCAAAGGCGGCGCGCGGGGTGATCTCGCTGGGCAGCAGGCGCGGCAAGCCGTTGTCGGGTGAGGGAAGAGGCATGGCAGGCTCCGTGGGGCGCACTTGAGAAGCCGCCAGTCTGCCGCAGGCTGCGCGCCCCTGCAGGCGCCAAGGGCGTTTTGCTACTCTTTCAGGAGCTGCTTGCGCTGGCCGACAACCGGGTTGACGCACAAAACATGCGCAAACCCGCAACCATCAAGCGCCAGCAGCTACCCTATTCATAGCGTGCCGTAGCTGTGCAACCCGGACAGGAACATGTTCACGCCCAGGAAGGCGAAGGTGGTGATGGCCAGGCCGCCCAGCGCCCACCAGGCAGACATGGTGCCGCGCAGGCCCTTCATCAAACGCATGTGCAGCCAGGCGGCGTAGTTCAGCCAGACGATCAGGGCCCAGGTCTCCTTCGGGTCCCAGCTCCAGTAGCCGCCCCAGGCCTCGGCCGCCCACAGCGCGCCCAGCACGGTAGCGATGGTGAAGAAGGCAAAGCCCACGGCGATCGCCTTGTACATGACGTCATCCAGCACTTCGAGGGCCGGCAGCTGGGCGGCGATGCGCCGGCGACCGAACAGGATGCCGCCCACGATCAGCGCCGAGATGCCGAAGTACACCATCCAGTAGCTGCTGCGCCCGTCCACCTCCTGACGGAAGGCCAGCGGCTCAAAGCACAGCACGATGCCCAGCAGCCACAGCGGCGCCAGCTTGTACCAGCGCGTCTCGGCCGCCTGCTGCTTGATCAGGTAGGCGAAGGCCACCATGGCCGCCAGCGCAAAGGTGCCGTAGCCGATGAAGTTGGCCGGCACGTGCAGCTTCATCCACCAGCTCTTGAGCGCCGGCACCAGAGGCTGAATCTCGTGCGCCTCGCGCACCACCGTGTACCACAGCAAGAAGCCCACGGCCGCGCTCACCACCAGCATGACGAAGGCGCCCAGGGCGCGCGTGCCGTACTGCTCTTCGTAGTACAGGTAAAACAGCGCCGTCATCCAGCAGAACATGACGAACACTTCGTACAGGTTGCTCACCGGGATATGGCCGATGTCGGGGGCGATCTGGTAGCTCTCGTACCAGCGCACCATGGTGCCGATCAGCGCCAGGCCCACGGCCACCCAGGCCACGCGCGAGCCGATGCGCATCATGGTCTGGCGCTCGCCGCCGGCGAAGATGCCAATCCAGTAAAACGCCGTGCTCATGAAGAACAGCATGCTCATCCACAGGATGGCGGACTGGCTGGACAGGAAGTATTTGAGCCCGAACACCGTGTCGGCGCGCGCCAGGTCGCCGCCGGCATCGCCCTGGTACAGCCCGATGGCGGACAGCGACAGCGCCGCCACCGCCAGCATCAGCCACAGCAGCGGGCGCCAGAACCAGCCCAGCCACACGGCGGTGGGAATGGAGGCCAGCAAGATGCCCTTCTCGTACACGTCCATGTGCGCACCGTAGCGCTGCAGGGCAAACAGCCCGCCCACTGCGACGACCAGGGCGAACAGCCAGTCCAGCCAGGTGCGCCGGGCGAAGTAGCCCTGGTCCAGCGTGTAGCCGGCAGGGGCGGTTGAGGTGGCAGCGGTATTCATGTGGATGTACCTCCGGAAGGCGGCGAGCCAAGGACCTGGGTGGTGAGCTGGGCGAATTCGCGGCCATTGTCCAGCGCCTTGCGGTTGGTGGACATGGCCATGGTGGCGTGCGCGCCCGCGCCCTCGGGCGTGAGCCAGACCCACAGGCGCCGGTCGCGCACGTAGAGCATGGCGAACACGCCCAGGATCAGCAGCGCGCAGCCCAGATAAACCACGTTCTTGCCGGGTGCGCGTGCGACCTGGAAGACGCTGGCCTGCACCTGGTTGAAATTGACCAGCTCCAGCGTCACCGGGGCCGGGTAGGCCTGCGCGTCGCTCAAGGACAGCACGGTCTGCGTCATGTAGGCGCGCGTGCGATCGTCCAGCGGCATGGGCGCCAGGCCGGCCTGGGCGCGGGTGAGCTGGGCCAGCTCGAACAGCGCGCCATTCAGGATGCGCACCAGCACCTCGCCGGCGCGCTCGCGCTCGGCCTCGGGCACGTTGGCTTCGATGAATTGCGACACCGCCTGCAGCCCGCCGTTGCCGCGGCCCAGGGCATCGGCCTCGGTGCCGGCAAACAGCGCCAGCGCGCGCATGGCCGACAGGGTCAGCTGCTCGGCCAGGTCGGGGCGGGACTCATCCACCGCCAGGGCGGCGTAGCGGCGCACCGCCTGCTCGCGCAGCTGCGGGCTGCCCAGGGCCTGGCGCAGGCGCACGAAGCTGTCCATGCCGCCCTCCGTATCGACAGGCACGCGCAGGTAGCGCAGCGGCTCGGTTGGGGTATCGCGCACGCCCAGCAGGTACACGGGCAGCTGGCCGTCGCCCATGTCCACGGGCAGCATGTAGTTGTGGAACTCGCGCGCCTGGCCCGAGGCATCGCGCAGCTTGTAGCCGATGCTGGGGCCGACGTTGCGCAGCTCGCGCCGCGTCACGGTCTTGTTGCCGGCGCCCAGGCGCGACTCGATCGAGCCGCGCAGGTCCACCTTGCGCACGTCGGCGCCCGAGCCCGGACCCTCCTCGCCCATGTTCTCCACGTTCAGCACGCGCAGGGCGGTGAATTCCAGCGTCGCCGCCTCGGGCAGCTGGCCGCGCGCCAGCTGCGTGGAGCTGCCGATCACGCCGTCCACCTCGAACGGCGCCACGCCCGGCACCAGCGGCCGGGCGCGCAGGCGCACCTGCGAGCCGCCGTCGTCGAAGCTGGACTGGTAGATCTCCACGCCACGATAACTGGCCGGGTGGTTGACCTCGATGCGCGCAGGCGTGGCCTCGCCCGTGGCCTTGTCGTGGATCACCACCTCGCTGGCGAACAGCTTGGGCATGCCGGTGGAGTAGTGCTCGACGATGAACTTTTTCAGCTCGACAGAAAACGGCAGCTCCTGCAGCAGCAGGCCGTCGGACTGGTTCAGGATGGCGGTGCTGGACTGCGTGCCCTCGGACACCACCAGGTTGCCGCGGAAGGTGGGGTTGCGCGGCGACAGCCAGTGCTCGGGCGCCACCTCGGAGATCAGCCCCCCGCCGGCGTAGGGCGTCTTGCCGCCCAGCCACATCTGGGCGCGCACGATCAGGTCGCCGTCCAGCAGGCCCCCCAGGCAGATCAGCACGATGGCGCTGTGCGCGGCGATGTAGCCCAGCTTGTGCGCCGCACCCGCCTTGGCCGCCACCATGAAGCCGTGGCCGGCGCTGGTCTCGCGCGGCTGCACGCGCACCCTCCAGCCGCGGTGCGCGAGCTGGTGGCCGATGCGCCGGGCCGCGGCATCGGGCGTCTCGGCGGCCAGGCGGCCGCTGGCCTTCATGCCGAAGGCCTGCAGGCTTTTCTCGCGGATGTCTTCCTTGTAGTTGCGGATGTCCGCCAGGTACTTGGGCGCATGCCGGGCGACGCACAGCGAGGTGCTGATGACCAGGAAGGCCAGGATCAGCAGGAACCACCAGGCGCTATAGACGGCGTTGAGCTTGAGCGCGAGGAACAGCTCGGCCCAGAACGGGCCGAACTGGTTGACGTAGTTGTTCAGCGGCTCGTGCTGCTTCATCACCGTGCCGATGACCGAGGCGATGCAGATCACCGTCAGCAGCGCGATGGCAAAGCGCATGGACGCCAGCAGCTCGGTGGCCGGGCGCAGCGCCTGGCGCTGGCGCGGGGCGCCGGGCACGGCAAGGGAGGGGTCAGACATGGAGGGGACCGGCGAGGACGGGGCTGTGGGGCCGTGCAAACGAACAAAGGGCGGGCCATCCGTTCAGATGGGCCCGCCCGTCTTGGGTGGCATTATCGGCCGCAGGTTCCAGCGGGGCCTGGCGAGTCCCCACTGGCTTGACGTGAATCAACCTGCCGGTCAGCGCAGCCCGGCGATGTAGTCGGAGACGGCGCGGATCTCGCGGTCGTTCAGCTTGGAGGCCACGTCCGTCATCTGGGCGCTGTTGCCGCGCTTGCCGGCGCGGAAGTCGTTCAGCTGCTTGACGGTGTAGTCGGCATGCTGGCCCGACAGGCGCGGGTACTGGGCGGGCACGCCGGCGCCGTTGGGGCTGTGGCAGCCGGCGCAGGCGGCGATGTTGCGGTCCTGCAGGCCGCCGCGGTAGATGCGCTCGCCCAGGGCGACCAGGTCCTTGTCCTTGGCGAAACCGTCCTTGGCGGCCTTGGAGGCCAGCCACCAGGACACGTTGCGCATGTCGTCCTCGCTCAGCATGGCGGCCATGCCCTGCATCACCGGGTCGGCGCGCTTGCCGGACTTGAACTCCTGCAGCTGCTTGACCAGGTACTCGGGGTGCTGCTGGGCCAGCTTGGGGTTGGCGGCGATGGTGGAGTTGCCGTCGGCCGCGTGGCAGGCCACGCACACCGTGCCGTAGGTTGCCTCGCCCTTGGCCAGATCGGGCTTGACCGGTGCCTTCGATGCGGCCGGCGCGGGGGCGGCGTCGGCAGCGACGGCCGACAGGGCGGGGGCCGCGAGCGCGGCAGCCATCAGCAGGGAGGCGAGCAACTTCATATCGTGGACTGGTTCTTGTGTGAAGGGCGCAAAACCCCACGATTCTACAATGCACGTCGCGGCGCCCCTGCGCGCCAAACCTTGTCCTGGATTAAACCCGCCACCCGTGATGACGACCCTACCCGCCGCGCCAGCCGCCGCACCAGAGCCTGACGCCAAGGTCGCCCTGGGCTGGATGCACACCGCGCGCTTTCTGACCACCGCCGCCCAGCTGCACCAGCTGCCCCCCATCGACGTGCCGGAGATCGCCTTCGTCGGCCGCTCAAACGCCGGCAAGTCCACCTGCATCAACACGCTGACGCAGCAGCGCCAGCTAGCGTTTGCCTCCAAGAAACCCGGCCGCACCCAGCACATCAACCTGTTCGCCCTGGGCCGCCAGGGCGTCACGGACGCGGTGCTGGCCGACCTGCCCGGCTACGGCTACGCCGCCGTCTCGCGCGAGGACAAGCTGCGCTGGCAGCGCGTGATGCTCAACTACCTCATGCAGCGGGAAAGCCTGACGGCCATCGTGCTGCTGTGCGACCCGCGCCTGGGGTTGACCGAGCTGGACGAGGCGCTGCTGGACGCCGTGCGCCCGCGCGTCGAAGCCGGCCTGAAGTTCCTGGTGCTGCTGACCAAGGCCGACAAGCTCACCCGCGCCGAGCAGGCCAAGGCGCTGTCGATCACGCGACTGCAGGCCGGCGGCGGCGAGGTCAGGATGTTCTCCGCGCTCAAACGCCAGGGCGTGGACGAGGTGGCCCAGCTGCTGTGGCAGTGGGCGCACCCGCCGCTCGAGCCCGCGCCCGAATCCGAATCCGACTCAGAACCAGATCAGCCCTGAGCGCTTGCCCATCAAGCGCCGGCAGCTACGAAAGGCATAGCGCACGATGGACGCCGCTGAACACCCCCTGCCGCACGGCATCACCCTGCACTGCCGCGTGGCGGGTGCGCCGGGCCGCCCGCTGCTGCTGTTCCTGCACGGCTTTCCCGAAGGCGCCTTTGTCTGGGACGCGCTGGCCACGCACTTCGCTCAAGCCGCCCACGGCGGCTACCGCTGCGTGGCGCCCTACCTGCGCGGCTATGCGCCGTCCAGCAGCCCATCCGATGAAGCCAGCTACCGCGCCAAGCCCCTGGTGCAGGACCTGGCAGCGCTGATCGCCGCGGAAGCCGACCCGGCCGGCGCCGCGGCCGTGGTAGCGCACGACTGGGGCGGCGCCCTGGCCTGGAACCTGGCCGCACTGCACCCGCAGCGGGTGCAGCGCCTGATGATCCTGAACGCGCCCCACCCCGGCGCCTTCCTGCGCGAGCTGCAGCACAGCGCGGCGCAGCAACAGGCCAGCGCCTACATGCACTTCCTGCGCCGCCCGGACGCCGAGCAGCTGCTGGCCGAGGACGATTTCCGGCGGCTGTTCGGCTTCTTCAGCCGCCCGGACGGCAGCGCCCCCGACTGGCTCACGCCCGAGCTGCGCGCGCAGTACCGCGCCGTGTGGGGCGCCGGCCTGGCGGGCCTGTGCCACTACTACCGTGCCAGCCCGCTGGCGCCGCCGTGCGCCGGCGACGAGCGGATCCTCGCCGTGCAGCTGCCACCCGAGCTGCTCACCGTGCGCATGCCCACGCGCGTGCTGTGGGGCCTGGACGACCCGGCCCTGCTGCCCGGCCTGCTGGACGGGCTGGACGCCTGGGTGCCGCGCCTGCGGGTGCAGCCCGTGCCCGGCGCCTCGCACTGGATCGTGCACGAGCAGCCCGCCGCGGTGCAGGCCGCGCTGGCCGGCTTCCTGGCCGAGTAACTACTGTTTTGATAGCTGCCTACGCTTGGCTGGCGGGCGCTGCAGGCCGATTTGGCTAATAAAGCGGCGGCTGACCTTCGGGCCGCGTCTTGAAGCGCCGGTGCACCCAGTAGTACTGCGCCGGCATGGTGCGGATGGCCGCCTCCAGCTCGCGGTTCATGCGGGCGGTGTCGGCCACGGGGTCATCGGTGGGAAAGTGCTCCCAGGCAGGCGTGAGCTCGGCCACGTAGCCCTGGGGCGTCATGCGGCTGTACAGGGCCAGCACCTTGGCCCGGCCCAGCCGCGCAAAGCGCGACAGCGACGGAATGGTGGCCACGTCGGGCACGCCGAAGAAAGGCACGAAGACCGAGTCCTGCGGTCCATAGTCCATGTCGGGCAGCAAATACAGCATGCCGCCCTGGCGCAGGCAGGAGATGATGGGTTTGACCCCGGCCGTGCGGTTGAGCATGCGCACATTGCCAAAGCGCTGGCGCCCGGCCATGAACCAGGCGTCCAGCACCGGGTTGGGGTGGGTGGCGAAGATCGAGGTGGACGGGCGCGGCGCCTGCATCAGCAGCGCCAGGCCGCCGGCGTCCATGCCGTAGAAGTGCGGCGCGAAGATGATCGTGGGCGTGTCGCCCGCCAGCTCGGAGATGGCGCCCACCAGCTGCAGGCGGCTGCGCACCACCGATTCGGGGGCCGACCACAGCCAGCTGCGGTCCAGGAAGGTCTGGCAAAACAGCACGAACGACTCGCGCGCCCAGGCGCGGCGCTGCGCCTGCGCCACCTCGGGAAAGCACAGCTGCAGGTTGCGCAGCGCCACCCGCCGCCGCGGCACGGCCAGCACGAACAGCGCCCGGCCGATGCAGGCCCCCAGGGCGCGCAGCAGGGGCAGCGGCAGACGCGCCAGCAGCCCCATCAGACCCACGCCCAGGCGCGACAGCGCCATGCTCACGCGCCGCCCTCCTGGTGCTGGGGGCCGGTGTGCCTTTCGCCGCGCGGGCTCTTGTAGCGGGCGTAGCCCCACAGGTACTGCCCGGGGCTTTGGCGGATCAGGTGTTCCATGGCCTGGTTGATCTGCAGCACGGCCGCATCCAGTTCAGGCGCCAGAGGCTGCTCGCGCATGTCCTCGAAATGCAGCGTGTAGCCACGCCCGCGCGGCAGCCGCTCGCAGCGCGCCAGCACCACGGCGGCGCCAGTCTGCTGGGCCAGGCGGGCCGCCAGCGTCATGGTGTAGGCCGGGCGTCCGAAGAAGGGCGACCACACGCCCAGCCCCTGGGGCGGCACCTGGTCGGGCAGCAGGCCCACGGCCTCGCCGCGGCGCAGCGCCTTGATGAGCTGGCGCACGCCCTGCAGCGTGGTGGGCACGGCCTGGATACCGGGGCGGTTGCGCGCCGTCGCCATCACCCGCGCCAGCCAGGGCTGGCGCGCCGGGCGGTACAGGATGGTGATGGGGCCGTGCACCGGCGACCAGCGCTGGGCCGTTGCCTGCACCGACAGCTCAAAGCAGCCGATGTGCGGCGTGAGGAACACCACGCCCCGGCCGGCCGCCCAGGCGCGCTCCACGCATTCGGCGTTGCGCATCTCGCAGGGCGGCAGCGCGCGGGCCGACCACAGCCGCGGCGCCTCGGCCACCATGCGCCCCGCGTGCCCCACGGCCGCGCGCACGTCGGCCAGCGTGTAGCCCGCGCCCGCAGCGTTGCCGACGAAGCGGCGCCGGTAGGTCGGCGAGAGGCAAAACACCACCCACCCGAGCGCCGCGCCGATGGCGTGCAGCAGCCACAAAGGCAGCGCAGAGAGAAGGCGAAAAAGGGTTGGCATTAAAATGGCGCGGTCGCCGAGTTAAATGAGCAACTTGCAGGGCGACGTTAAACACAACTGCTAAAGCGTTCGCCATGAAGCTCCCGCAGGGCTTTGGGCAACGCCCAGACAAGCTGCTGACGACAAACACCGGAGTTTATTCAAATGGCGAACGACTTCCTCTTCACGTCCGAATCGGTCTCTGAAGGCCACCCCGACAAGGTGGCCGATCAGATCTCGGACGCCATCCTGGATGCGATCCTCGAACAGGACCCGCGCTCGCGCGTGGCCGCCGAGACCCTCACCAACACCGGCCTGGTGGTGCTGGCGGGCGAGATCAGCACCAATGCCCACGTGGACTACATCCAGGTGGCGCGCGACACCATCCGCCGCATCGGCTACGACAACACCGAGTACGGCATCGATTACAAGGGCTGCGCGGTGCTGGTGGCCTACGACAAGCAGAGCAACGACATCGCCCAGGGCGTGGACCACGCCAGCGACGACCACCTGAACACCGGCGCCGGCGACCAGGGCCTGATGTTCGGCTACGCCTGCGACGAGACGCCCGAGCTGATGCCCGCGCCCCTGTACTACGCGCACCGCCTGGTCGAGCGCCAGGCGCAGCTGCGCAAGGACGGCCGCCTGCCGTTTTTGCGCCCCGACGCCAAGAGCCAGGTGACCATGCGCTATGTCGATGGCAAGCCGCACAGCATCGACACGGTGGTGCTGTCCACCCAGCACAGCCCCGACCAGAGCGAGAACGCCACCACCATGAAGGCGAGCTTCATCGAGGCCGTGGTCGAGGAAATCATCAAGCCGGTGCTGCCCAAGGAGTGGCTGCAGGACACCAAGTACCTGATCAACCCCACCGGCCGCTTCGTCATCGGCGGCCCGCAGGGCGATTGCGGCCTCACGGGCCGCAAGATCATCGTGGACACCTACGGGGGCGCCTGCCCGCACGGCGGCGGCGCATTCAGCGGCAAGGACCCGACGAAGGTGGACCGCTCGGCTGCCTACGCCGCGCGCTACGTGGCCAAGAACGTCGTCGCCGCGGGCCTTGCGCGCCAGTGCCAGATTCAGGTGGCCTACGCCATCGGCGTGGCGCGGCCGATGAACATCACGGTCTATACCGAAGGCACGGGCGTCATCTCCGACGAGCAGATCGCCGCCCTGGTACACGAGCACTTCGACCTGCGCCCCAAGGGCATCATCCAGATGCTGGATTTGCTGCGCCCCATCTACGCCAAGACCGCCGCCTACGGCCACTTCGGCCGCGAGGAACCCGAGTTCACCTGGGAGCGGACGGACAAGGCCCAGGCGCTGCGGGCAGCGGCGGGGCTATGAGCCCCGCGTTTGCCGCCAGGCAAACCCTGGGCCTTTGAGCGAAGTTCATATCGCGTAGCGATGTGAACGCAGACCACAAGGCTGCAGCGCTGCGTGCAGCGGCCGGGTTGTAAAGCCCGGAGCCCGCGCCAGCGGGTTCGGCAGCCTTGCGACACAAGGCCCAGGCGCTGCGTGCAGCGGCCGGGCTGTAAGGCAAGCCCCATCAAGCGTGGGGTGAGCCGGCGCGGCGGCGGTGCGGCCTGGACGGCCTGACAAGGCGGCGCTGTCGATGCCCTCCTACACGTTGCAGTTTGGCGGGACGACGGGACGCGCCCACGGCGGCCCCTACTCTTGCGCTGCGCCGCCGCACCTGCTGGCGGGCCACACCCAAGGAGGCTCATCCCATGCTCAAGTACGCCCTCATCTTCGCCATCGTTTCGCTCATCGCGGGCGCGTTCGGCTTTACCGGCATTGCTGCCGGCGCGGCCGGCATTGCCAAGGTACTGTTCTTCGTCTTCCTGGTGCTCACCGTGCTGTTCGTCGTTCTGGCCCTGCTGGGCTTTGGCGCGGCGCGCAAGGCGTTGAGGTGACGGGCTGCTGCGGTCCGACCCCAAGGCCAGTCGGCTGATGAGGCGTTTGTACGCCTCTGGGCGGTTGAGCGTTGAGCGTTGAGCGTTTGGCGCTTGGCGTGAAGAACGCACAACGCTAAACGAATAACGCTCAACGCCCCTCACAGCCCCCGCGGCGACAGCGACAGGCTGCGCCTGAACGCGGGGCGCAGGCGGTATAGCTGCGCGGGGCGGTGGGCGCCGCCGCCCTGCAGCGCGCCGGGCACGGGCTCCAGCATGGCCAGCTCGTCCATCTTGCGGCGAAAGCTGACCTTGTTCAGCGGCTCGCCCAGCACGGCCTCATAGACGGCCTGCAGCTGCGGCAGCGTGAACTGCTCGCCGCACAAGTGCACGGGCAGCGACGAATACTGGCTCTTGCCGCGCACCCGCTCCAGCGCCTGGCACACGATGGCGCCGTGGTCGAAGGGCAGCGCCGGCACCTCGTCCACATTCACCAGGCGCACGCCATCACCCAGCCCCTGCAGCCGCTCTGCGGGCACCAGCGCGCAATACACCACCGCCAGCGACCAGCCGCGCGGGTCGCGCGCGGGGCCCGAGAAGGTGGCCAGCTGCTCCAGATAGGGCGGCCGCACGCCCGCCTTGTCCTGCAGCACGCGCAGCGCGCTGGCCTGCGCGTCGGCGTCTTCCTGCGGATGGATGAAGCCGCCCGGCAGCGCCCAGGTGCCGGCGAACGGCGCCCGTTCGCGCCGCGCCAGCAGCACCTGCAGCGCGCCCTGCTGCAGCGTGAGCAGGACGGCATCGACCGTGCACAGCACGGGGCTGTGGGGCATATCAAGGGGCTTTGCATCAGGCATGGACGAACGAGACTACCACCGACGCCCAGGCAGCCGCGCATTGCATTCTCATTAGATCACTTAGTTGCATTAGTGAACTAACAGCACTACACTGGCCCCATCGCAACCGGGAAGCCGCCATGACCACCATCCATCTGCTCGCCATCGACCCCCAGAACGACTTTTGCGACCTGCCCGCCAGCTGGCACGGGCGCGATGCCGCCAGCGGCGCCGCCATCGCCCCCTCGCTGCCCGTGGCCGGCGCCCATGCCGACCTGCAACGCCTGGCCGCACTCATCACTGCGCAGGGCGAGCGCATCGACCAGATCACCGTCACGCTGGATTCGCACCAGCGCTACGACGTGGCCCACCCCCTGTTCTGGCAGCGCGCGGATGGCGCCCCGGTAATGCCGTTCACCCCCCTTGCCGCAGCCCAGGTGCGCAGCGGCGAATACGCCCCGCGCGACGCCAGCGCCCGGGCCCGGGTGCTGGCCTACATGGATGCGCTGGAGGCCCAGGGCCGCTACACCCTCATGGTCTGGCCCGTGCACTGCGAGATCGGCAGCTGGGGCCACGCCGTGCATGCGGGCGTGCTGGCCGCCTGCGGCCAGTGGCAGGCGCGCCGCCAGCGGGCGGTGGCCAACGTCTTCAAGGGCATGAACCCCTGGACCGAGCACTACAGCGCCGTGCGCGCCGAAGTGCCCGATCCGCTTGATCCCGGCACCGACACCAACACCCGCTTGCTGGACGCACTGGGCCAGGCCGACCTGGTGCTGATCGCCGGCCAGGCCAGCAGCCACTGCGTGCGCGCCACCACCGAGGACCTGCTGCACCACCTGCCCCGGCGCGTGCGCGGCTGGCAGGCCAGCCGCCTGGTGCTGCTGACCGACTGCATGAGCCCGGTGGCCGGCTTCGAGACGCAGCACGCCGCCTTCCTGCAGGCCATGCAGGCCCAGGGCGCGCGGCTGGCGGTTTCAAGCGAAATCAGCCTCTGACGCCCGCCAGACAAGCGCTGGCAGCTATCAAACAAGGAGCACCCCATGGCCCCCGTCATCACCAGCCTGCTGGACACCGACCTGTACAAGTTCACCATGTGGCAGGCGCTCTTGCACCGCCACCCGCAGACGCAGGCCGAATACCGCTTCGTCTGCCGCAACCAGCCGCAGTTCCCGCTCGCCGGCCTGGTGGACGCCGTGAATGCCGAGCTGGACGCGCTGTGCCGACTGCGCTTTGCACCGGACGAGCTGGACTACCTGGCCAGCCTGCGCTTCATGAAAAGCGACTTCATCGACTTCTTGCGCATCTTCCAGTTCCAGCGCAACTTCATCGAGGCGCGCGCCGAGGGCGAGCAGCTGTCCATCGTCGCCCGCGGCCCGCAGGTGCACGTGATGGGCTTCGAGATCTTCGTGCTGGCCATCGTCAACGAGCTGTACTTTCGCCAGTTCGACGCACACACCGCGCTGGCCGAGGGCCGCACGCGCCTGGCCGCAAAATTAGCGCGGCTGCAGCGTGCCGCAGCGCAAGGCCCGCGCCTGCGCCACCCCTTCGAGATGTTCGACTTCGGCCTGCGCCGGCGCTACAGCGGCGCCTGGCAGCGCGAGGTAGTGCAGACCTTTGCGCAAGAAGCGCCCGCCTGGTTCAAGGGCACCAGCAACGTGCTGCTGGCGCGCGACCTGGACTTGGTGCCCATCGGCACCATGGCGCACGAATACCTGCAGACCTACCAGGCCCTCGGCGTGCGCCTGCGCGACTTCCAGGTCGCCGCGCTGGAGGACTGGGTGCAGGAGTACCGCGGCGACCTGGGGATCGCGCTGACCGACACTGTGGGCATGGACGCCTTCCTGGCCGACTTCGACCTGTACTTCGCCAAGCTCTTTGACGGCCTGCGCCACGACTCGGGCGACCCTGTCGCCTGGGGCGAAAAGGCCCTGGCGCACTACGCGCGGCTGCGCATCGATGCGGCCACCAAGCGCTTTGTGTTTTCCGACGGGCTGGACGTGGAGCGGGCGCTCTCGCTGTACGCCCACTTCGGCGACCGGGTGCAGCTGGGCTTTGGCATAGGCACGCAGCTGACCAACGACGTGGGCCTCAAGCCCCTGAACATCGTCATGAAACTGGTGCGCGCCAACGGCCAGCCCGTGGCAAAGCTTTCCGACACTCCCGGCAAAACCTTGTGCGACGATGCCACCTTCCTGGCCTACCTGCGCCAGGTCTTCAACGTCAACGACTGAGAAAAAGCCCACCATGCTCCGCATCACCCTGGCCCAGCTGAACCCGACCCTGGGCGACATCGAAGGCAACACGCAGCGCATGGCCGCTGCCGCGCAGCAGGCCGCGGCGCAGGGCGCCGACGTGGTCGTGTTCCCGCAGATGGCCACCACCGGTTACTACCCGGCCGACCTGCTGACCGAGCCCAGCTTCATGGACCGGCTGGATACGGCCATCGCGCAACTGCGCCAGGCCAGCGCCGCGCTGCCCCGGCTGCACTGGGTGCTGGGCACGCCCACGCGCGGTGCGGGCGGCGGCAGCACGTTGCACGACAGCCTGCTGGTGCTGCAAGGCGGCGAGGTGCTTCTCGCGTGCCACCGGCAGGTGCTGCCCGCGCGCGGCGACTTCGACGAGCGCCGGCACTTCGCGCCTGGTGCGGCCGGCCCGCGGCAGCTGGAGGTGAACGGCGCGCGCGTGGCCTTCCTGATCGGCCCCGAAGCGTTCGCGGACGGCGAGGGCCCGCTGGACGGGCTGGCCGGCGCCGCCCCCGGCCTCATCGTGCACATCGACGCGCACAGCAGCTACCTGGGCCGGCGCACCGGGCGCCACGCTGCACTGGCCCGCGCGGCGCAGCGCTGCGGCGCGCCGCTGCTCAGCTGCGCGCAGGTGGGCGGGCACGACGCGCTGGTGTATGACGGCGGCTCGCTCGCCGCGCTGCCCGGCGCTGGCGTGGTGTTCGAGGCCAGGCGCTTCGAGGAAGACGCGCCGCTGCTGGTGCTGGGCGATGACGGCCAGTTGCGCTCCGGCCAGGACGAACCCCTGGAGCCCGTGCCGGCGGAGGGCCTGCCGACGATGGAGTTCTATCGCCGCCAGATCCTCCTGGGCCTGCGCGACTACGCGCGCCGCTGCGGCTTTACCAAAATCGTCGTGGGCAGCTCGGGCGGGCTGGACAGCGCCCTGACCCTGGCGCTGGCCACCGAGGCGCTGGGCGCGGGCAATGTCGTCGGCATCACCATGCCCTCGCGCTTTTCCACGGCCGGCTCGGTGGATGACTCCGTCGCGCTGTGCCGCAACCTCGGCATCGCGCTGCTGACCCACCCCATTGCCGACCTGGTGGCTGCCTACGCGCGCCAGTTTGAGGCCAGCTTCGGCCAGCCCCTGGCCGGGCTGGCGCTGGAGAACGTGCAGGCGCGCATCCGCGGCGTGACGCTGATGGAGTACTCCAACACCTTCGGCCACCTGCTGCTGAACACCGGCAACAAGTCCGAAAGTGCGGTGGGCTACTGCACGCTGTATGGCGACACCAACGGCGGCCTGGGGCTGGTGGGCGACCTGTACAAGACCGAAGTGTTCGAGCTGGCGCGGCATGTGAACGCGCAGGCCGGGCGCGAGCTGGTGCCCGTGGCCATCATCGACAAGCCGCCTTCGGCCGAGCTGGCCCCGGGCCAGCGCGACGACGACAGCCTGCCGCCCTACCCCGTGCTGGACGAGGTGCTGAAGTACCTGATCGAAGGCCCGCTGCTGCCCGCGCAGTACCAGGCCGCGCGCGCCTTCGTCGAGCAGCAGCAGACCAGCGACGCGGGCCGCGCGCTGGTGCAGCGCGTGCGCACCCTCATGGCGCGCAGCGAATACAAGCGCCACCAGGTGCCGCCCAGCCTGCGCCTGCGCCCGCGCGCATTCAGCGCCGGCTGGCAGATGCCGATTGCCGCGCACCACGGCTGAAGCCCCGGTTTTTGGTCAAAACGCCCTCCGGCGCTTGGTACACAAGCGCTGGCAGCTCACTTTTTGCTAGCAAAACACCCATGCACGACATCGCCATCCTGATCGGCCGCTTCCAGCCCGTGCACGCGGGGCACTTGGCGCTGCTGCACGCGGCGCTGGCGCGCGCGCGGCGGGTCATCGTCATTGCCGGCTCGGCGCACCAGGCGCGCAGCCCCAAGAACCCCTTCACCTGGCAAGAGCGCCAAGCCATGCTGCACGGCGCCCTGCCCGCGGACGACGCGGCGCGCGTGGCCGTGCTGCCCGTGCGCGACTACTACGACCAGGCGCGCTGGGTCGCCGCCGTGCGCGCGGCCGTGGCGCCGCATGCGAACACCGACGCGCGCATCGCCCTGGTCGGGCATTTCAAGGACGCGAGCAGCAGCTACCTGGCCTGGTTCCCCGACTGGGAACTGGTCGATCTGCCGCGCCAGGGCGACATGGACGCCACGCGCATCCGCGACGCCTGGCTGGGTGCAGCCGCCGGGGCGCTGGACGCTGCCCTGGCGCCGCTGGCCGCACAAATCCCGGCCCCCACCCTGGCGCTGCTGCGCGCCGTGGCGGCCACGCCCGAATACGCCGAACTGCAGCAGGAGTGGCGCATGCTGCGCCAATACCGCGCCGCCTGGGCCTGCGCGCCCTACACGCCGGTGTTCGTGACGGTGGATGCGCTCGTGCGCTGCCAGGGGCGGGTGCTGCTGATCCGCCGCGCCCAGGCGCCCGGGCGCGGGCTGATGGCGCTGCCCGGCGGCTTTATCGAGCCGCGCGAGACGCTGTGGCGCTCATGCCTGCGCGAGCTGGCCGAGGAGACGCAATGCGCCCTGCCCGAAGCGCGCCTGCACGAGGCGCTGCGCGACGTGGCCGTGTTCGACCACCCCGACCGCAGCCAGCGCGGGCGCGTCATCAGCCATGTGCATTATTTCGACCTGGGCGATGCCGGCCCGCTGCCCGCCGTGCAGGCGGCCGACGACGCCAGCGAGGCGCACTGGGTGCCCGTGGCGCAACTGGCGGGCATGGAGGCACAGTTCCACGACGACCACTTCCACATCCTGGATCACTTCCTGGGTCTGACGCAGCGCGGCTGAAGCGGCGCGGGCGCAGCGCTACCATCGTCCGATGCCGCCGATAGCCTCCCTGCCCACCGCCAAGCTGCCGCTGGATGCCGAGGGCATCCACGCGCTGGCGGCGCGCTCGATGTTCGAGCTGTTTTCCAGCATCAGCGAGGGCATGTTCCTCATCGACCGCTCGGGGCGCATCGTCTGGGTCAATGACAGCTACCAGCGCTTTTTGCCCGCCCTGGGCCTGGGCTCGGTGCAGGACTTCGTCGGCCACATGGTCGAGGAGGCCATCCCCGGCACGCAGATGCGCCGCGTGCTGGAGACCGGCCAGCCCGAGCTGATCGACCTGCTCACCAACCGCGCCGGCACCTTCGTGGTCAGCCGCATCCCGCTGCGCGACGAGGCCGGCAGCGTCATCGGCGCCATCGGCATCGTGTTCTTCGACCATCCGGAGACCACGCTGCGCCCGCTCATCAGCAAGTTCGCACAGATGCAGCGCGACCTGGATGACGCCCGGCGCGAGCTGGCCGCGCAGCGCAACCGCAGCCTGGCGGCGCCGGCCACGGGCGAGCGCCGGGCCAAGTACACCTTTGCCAGCTTCATCGGCTCCAGCCCCGCAGCCGCGGAGGTCAAGCGCCAGGCGCGCCGCGCCGCACAATCAAGCAGCCCAGTGCTGCTGCTGGGCGAGACCGGCACCGGCAAGGAGCTGCTGGCGCACGCCATCCACGCCGCGTCCAGCCGCGCTGGCGGGCCCTTCGTCAGCGTCAACATCGCCGCCATCCCCGACACGCTGCTGGAGGCCGAGTTCTTCGGCGTGGCCCCGGGCGCCTACACGGGGGCCGACCGGCGCGGGCGCGACGGCAAGTTCAAGCTGGCCGACGGCGGGACGCTGTTTCTGGACGAGATCGGCGACATGCCCGCCAGCCTGCAGGCCAAGCTGCTGCGCGCGCTGCAGGAGGGCGAGGCCGAGCCGCTGGGCAGCAACCGCCTGGTGCCGTTCGACGTACGCGTGCTGGCCGCCACCTCGCGCGACCTGGCCGCGCTGGTGCGCGAGGGGCGCTTTCGCGAAGACCTGTTCTATCGCCTGCACGTGCTGCCCATCCGCGTGCCGCCGCTGCGCGAGCGGCGCAGCGACATCCCGGCGCTGGTGGAGGCGCTGTGCGAAGACCTGGCCCTGCGGGGCGGCGACGCCCCGCCCGAGCTGCTGCCTGGCGCCCTGGCGCTGCTGGCCGGCCAGCCCTGGCGCGGCAACATCCGCGAGCTGCGCAACGTGCTGGAGCAGGCGGCCATGCGCAGCGACAGCCAGAGCCTGGACGCCGAGCAGCTGGCGCGCGTGCTGCGCGAGGCCGGCGTGGAGCCCGCCGCCCCGCTGGAGCCCCTGGAGGCCCGCACCGACACCGGCGACGAGCAGTGGCTGCGCCCCCTGGCCGTGCAGGTGGCCGAGCTGGAGCGACGCGCCATCGCCACCGCGCTGCGCACCCACGGCGGCAACAAGCTGGCCAGCGCGCGCACCCTGGGCATCTCGCGCGCCAAGCTCTACGAACGGCTGGAAAACCCTGATCGCTGACCAGACAGTTGCCTGATTTTCAGACATGCAAATTGTCTGAATTCCAGCCACGGCGATCAGGGATGCGGGAAATATCGTGACGGATCAATAACTTGCGCTTTGGCACGGCTTGTGCACTATCCGGGCATCACTACAGGAGACACCCCGCCATGCAACGCCGCACCCTGGTGGCCCTGGCCGCCCTGGCCAGCGCCACGCTGTCCGCCCCCGCCTTCGCGCAGTCCGAGATCCGCATCGCCCACGTCTACAGCAAGACCGGCCCGCTGGAGGCCTACGGCAAGCAGACCCAGGCCGGGCTGATGATGGGGCTGAACTACGCCACCGGCGGCACCATGGCAGTGGCCGGCAAGAAGCTGGTGGTCATCGAGCGCGACGACCAGGGCAAGCCCGACCTGGGCAAGAGCCTGCTGGCCGCGGCCTATTCCGACGACAAGGCCGACATCGCCGTCGGCCCCACGTCCTCGGGCGTGGCGCTGGCCATGCTGCCGGTGGCCGAGGAGTACAAGAAGATCCTGCTGGTCGAGCCCGCCGTGGCCGACGCCATCACCGGCGACAAGTGGAACAAGTACATCTTCCGCACCGGCCGCAACAGCAGCCAGGATGCCATCAGCAACGCCGTGGCGACGGACAAGGAAGGCGTGACCGTGGCCACGCTGGCGCAGGACTACGCCTTCGGCCGCGACGGCGTGAAGGCCTTCAAGGACGCGCTCAAGCACGCGAAGATCGTGCACGAGGAATACCTGCCGCAGACCACCACCGACTTCACCGCCGGCATCCAGCGCGTGGTCGACGCGCTCAAGGACAAGCCCGGGCGCAAGGCCATCGAGGTGATCTGGGCCGGCGGCACCCCGCCGTTCAACGCGCTGGCGGCGCAGGACCTGAAAAAGCGCTACGGCATCGAGGTCTTCACCGGCGGCAACATCCTGCCGGCCATGGCCTCCTACAAGAACTTCCCCGGCATGGAAGGCGCCACCTACTACTACTTCGGCATCCCGAAGAACCCGGTGAACGACGCCCTGGTGGCCATGCACTACAAGCAGTTCAAGACGCCGCCGGACTTCTTCACCGCCGGCGGCTTCTCGGCCGCCATGGCGCTGGTCACGGCACTCAAGGCCACCAATGGCGAGACCGGCACCCACAAGCTCATCAAGGCCATGGAGGGCATGAGCTTCGAGACCCCGAAGGGCAAGATGACCTTCAGGCGCGAAGACCACCAGGCCCTGCAGAGCATGTACCACTTCCGCATCAAGGACGACCCGGCCTTCGCCTGGGGCGTGCCCGAGCTGGTGCGCGAGATCAAGCCTGATGAGATGCAGGTGCCGATCCGCAACAAGCGCTGAGCCGGCACCGCCTCTTTGCTCCTTTATTGATAGCTTTCAGCGCTTGCCAGGCAAGCGCTGGAGCCATTTTTTACGCCAAATTCGCTCATGCTCGTCACCGAGAACCTGACCATCCGCTTCGGCGGCCACGTGGCCGTGGACGGGGTGAGCTGCTCGTTCGAGCCGGGCACGCTCACCGCCATCGTCGGGCCCAACGGGGCCGGCAAGACGACTTACTTCAACCTGATCTCGGGCCAGCTGAAAGCCAGCAGCGGGCGGGTGCTGCTGGGCGGGCGCGAGCTCACGGGCCTGCCGGCGTCGGCGCGCACGCGCGCCGGGCTGGGGCGGGCCTTCCAGCTCACCAACCTGTTTCCGTCCCTCTCGGTGCTGGAGAACGTGCGCCTGGCCGTGCAGGCCACGCAGCGCGGCGCGCACCAGCGCGGGTTGAACCTGTGGAGCGTGTGGAGCGACCACCGCCAGCTTGCCGACCGCGCGGCGGCCATCCTGGAGTCCGTCGCCCTGCTGGGCCGCGCCGACAGCCCCGTCGCCAGCCTGCCGCACGGCGACCAGCGCAAGCTGGAGGTGGCGCTGCTCATGGCGCTGGAGCCGCAGGTCTACATGTTCGACGAGCCCACTGCCGGCATGAGCCACGACGAGGCGCCGGTCATCCTCGACCTGATCCGCCGCCTGAAGCAGGACCGCAGCAAGACCATCCTGCTGGTCGAGCACAAGATGGACGTGGTGCGCGAACTGGCCGACCGCATCGTGGTGCTGACCAACGGCCAGCTGGTGGCCGACGGCGAACCCGCCGAGGTCATGGCCTCAAGCGTGGTGCAGGAGGCCTACCTGGGCCGGCGCGCGCAGGAGGCGGCATGAGCAGCAGCAACGACGACCTGTTGACCCTGAACGGCGTGCACACGCACATCGGCGCGTACCACATCCTGCACGGCGTCGATCTGGCCGTGCCGCGCGGCGAGCTGACCATGCTGCTGGGGCGCAACGGCGCCGGCAAGACGACCCTGCTGCGCACCATTATGGGCCTGTGGCGGGCATCACAGGGCAGCGTGCGCTTTGCCGGGCAGGACATCACACCGCTGGCCACGCCGCAGATCGCCCGGTTGAACATCGCCTACGTGCCCGAGAACATGGGCATCTTCGCGGACCTGACGGTGCAGGAAAACCTGCTGCTGGCCGCCCGCAGCGCGCGCCACGCGGCGCAGATGGACGAGGCGCGGCTGCAGTGGATCTTCCAGCTTTTCCCGGCGGTGGAGAAGTTCTGGCGCCACCCGGCGGGCAAGCTCTCGGGCGGGCAAAAGCAGATGCTGGCCGTGGCCCGCGCCATCGTCGAGCCGCGCGACCTGCTCATCGTGGACGAGCCCAGCAAGGGCCTGGCGCCGGCCATCATCGACAACATGATCGACGCCTTCGCGCAGCTGAAACGCGGCGGCGCCACGCTGCTGCTGGTGGAGCAGAACCTGGACTTCGCGCGCCGCCTGGGCGACGGCGTGGCGGTGATGGACAACGGCCGCGTGGTGCACGCCGGCCGCATGGCCGCGCTGGCGCAGGACGCGGCGCTGCAGCAGTCGCTGCTGGGGCTGTCGCTATGAGGCACGCCACCGCGCCTTCCTTCTCCCTCCCCCGCCTGGGGGATGAGCAAAACCCACCCGCCATGCAGGGGAGCGCATGACCGCCCGCGACCTCGACTGGAAACCCCTGGCGCTGGTGCCGCTGCTGGCCCTGCTGGTGCTGCCCTTCGTCGGCTCGGCCTCGACCTGGCTCACGCTCACCGTGGCCGGCCTGGCCATGGGCATGATCATCTTCATCATCGCCTCGGGCCTGACGCTGGTGTTCGGCCTGATGGACGTGCTGAACTTCGGCCACGGCGTGTTCATCGCCCTGGGCGCCTTCGTGGCCACCAGTGTGCTGGGCGCGATGGGCGACTGGACAGCTTCAGCCGAGCTGTGGCGCAACCTGGTGGCGGTGCTGCCGGCGATGGTGGTGGCGATGCTGGTGGCCGGCGCCGTGGGCCTGGCGTTCGAGCGCTTCATCGTGCGGCCGGTGTACGGCCAGCACCTCAAGCAGATCCTCATCACCATGGGCGGGATGATCATCGGCGAGGAGCTGATCAAGGTCATCTGGGGCCCGCAGCAGATCCCGCTGCCGCTGCCCGCGGGCATGCGCGGCTCGCTGCTGGTGGGCGACGCGGCCATCGAGAAATACCGCCTGATCGCGGTGGTGGTGGGCCTGGCGGTGTTCGCCCTGCTGGCCTGGACGCTCGCACGCACCAAGGTCGGCCTGCTCATCCGCGCCGGCGTGCAGGACCGCGAGATGGTCGAGAGCCTGGGCTACCGCATCCGGCGACTGTTCGTGGGCGTGTTCGTGGTGGGCTCGGCGCTGGCCGGCCTGGGCGGGGTGATGTGGGGGCTGTACCAGCAAAGCGTGGTGCCGCAGATGGGTGCGCAGGTCAACATCCTGATCTTCATCGTCATCATCATCGGCGGCCTGGGCTCTACCTCCGGCGCGCTGATTGGCGCACTGCTGGTGGGGCTGATGGCCAACTACACGGGCTTTTTGCTGCCCAAAGTGGCGCTGTTTTCCAACATCGCGCTGATGGTGGCCATCCTGCTGTGGCGGCCGCAGGGCCTCTTTCCAGTCACCAACAGATGAGATACCCCCCGAGTCGTTTCGCGTCTTCCCCCTGCCAGGGGGACGCCACCCGTGCGGCGGGGCGGTCCTTGCACGGTGGCCACTGGCGCAGGTGGCGCCCAAGCCAGGCGCCGCGGCCCTGCGCAGGACGCACCGGTGCACAGAAGAAAGGCAAATCCGCATGCTGAACCGCCTTCTCTCGGGGGACTACCCGCGCAGCCGCGTGCTGGCCGCCATCCTGGTGGCCATCTTCGTGGGGCTGCTGCTGGCGCCCTTCCTGTTCCCGGGCATCAAGGCATTGAACGTGGCGGCCAAGGTGCTGGTCTTCGTGGTGCTGGTGGCCAGCTTCGACCTGCTGCTGGGCTACACCGGCATCGTCAGCTTCGCGCACACCATGTTCTTCGGCATCGGCGCCTATGGCATCGCCATCGCCACCACGCGCATGGGCGCCACCTGGGGCGCGCTGGCCACGGGCACGGGCGGGGCGCTGCTGCTGTCGCTGCTGCTGTCGCTGGCCGTGGGGCTGTTCTCGCTGCGGGTGCGGGCCATCTTCTTCGCCATGATCACGCTGGCCGTGGCGGCGGCGTTCCAGACGCTGGCCTCGCAGCTGTCGGGGCTGACGGGCGGCGAGGACGGCCTGACGTTTCGCGTACCGGAGGTGCTGTTGCCCAGCTTCGAGCCGTTCGAGGAACCGTTTTTGGGCGTGTCCATCGACGGACGGCTGATCTCGTACTACCTGCTGTTCGTGCTGGCGGTGACGCTGGTGCTGGCGCTGCTGCGCATCGTCAACTCGCCCTTCGGCCGGGTGCTACAGGCGATCCGCGAAAACGAATTCCGCGCCGAGGCCATCGGCTACCGGGTGGTGGTGTACCGCACGCTGTCGTCGGTGCTGTCGGCGCTGTTCGCCACCCTGGCCGGCTGCATGCTCGCCATCTGGCTGCGCTACAACGGGCCGGACACCTCGCTGTCCTTCGAAGTCATGATGGACGTGCTGCTGATCGTGGTCATCGGCGGCATGGGCACGCTGTACGGCGCGGCCATCGGCGCCGTGCTGTTCCTCGTCGCCCAGAGCTATCTGCAGGACCTGCTGCGTCTGGGGAGCGAGGCCGCCGCCGGCCTGCCCTGGCTGGCCGCCTTGCTCTCGCCCGACCGCTGGCTGCTGTGGCTGGGCCTGCTGTTCGTGCTGTCGGTTTATTACTTCCCCACAGGCGTGGTGGGGCGCTTGCGTTCACGCTGAGACCAACTACCACCAGGAGACAAGCATGCGAAAGAACCAGCTTTACCCTCGCAGCGCAGTGCGCTGGGCATTGACCGCCGCCGGCGCCGCCGTCCTGGCCGCCTGTGGCGGCGGCTCGTCGGGGCCGTCCAGCGAACTGCCGGCCGGTGTGCGCGAGATCAGCGCCACGGCCTATCCGGCCACCAGCGCCGGCAGCGGCAGCACGGCCGGCGCGCAAGACCTGCTGACGGGCGGCATCGGCAAGACCGGCCTGGGCGCCGCCGCCGCGCCAGCCTACGCCGACCCGGCCCACCCCACGGCGGCCGAGCTGCGCCGCAACGCGCTGTACTCCAACTACCGCGGCATCCTCGACCCGCTGCCCGGCGGTGGCTACGGCACGCTATACGGCCCCAACGTCACGGCTGATGGCCAGGTGACGAACAGCGAGGGCCTGATCCCCGGCCGCGAATATGTGGCGGTGCTGGACGCCGGCTCCGGCCGCAAGCAGACCATGATCGCCGTGCAGGTGCCCGACAGCTTCAGCGCCGCCAACCCCTGCATCGTGCTGGGCGCCTCCTCGGGCTCGCGCGGGGTGTATGGCGCCATCGGCACGGCCGGCGAATGGGGCCTGAAGAAGGGCTGCGCCGTGGCGCTGACCGACGCCGGCAAGGGCGTGGGCCTGCACAACCTGGCCGACGACACGGTGAACCAGCTCGACGGCACGCGTGCCACGCGCAGCGCGGCCGGCAGCCAGAGCTTCTTCACCGCCCTGGGCGACGCGGCGCGCGCCGCCTACAACGCGACCTTCCCGAACCGCATCGCCATCAAGCACGCGCATTCGCAGCAAAACCCTGAAAAGGATTGGGGCAGCGACACGCTGGCCGCGGGCCGCTATGCGCTGTACGTGCTGAACGCGCGCTACGGCACGGCCGCCAACCCGGTGCCGTTCACCAAGGGCAACACGCTGGTGATCGCGGGCTCGGCCTCCAACGGCGGCGCGGCCTCGCTGCGCGCGGCCGAGCAGGACGAGGGTGGCCTGATCGACGGCGTGGTGGCCTCCGAGCCCGTCACCGAGATGCCCACCACCAGCGGCTACGGCATCCAGTTCGGCGGCGCGCCCGTCGCCGGCTACGGCAAGACGCTGGCCGAGTACACCACCTACGGCAACATCTACCAGCCCTGCGCGGCGCTGGCGGCCGGCGCGGCGCTGGCCGAGGTGTCGATCTACAACTACATCGGCCTGACGGCCATGACGGCGCGCGCCACGGCCCGCTGCGACGGCCTGGCCGCCAAGGGCCTGGTGGCCGGCGCCACCACCGCCGAGCGCGCGGCCGACGCGCTGGCCCGGCTGCGCGCCTACGGCTGGACGGCCGAGCACGACACCATGCACAACGCCCACTACGCTCTAGGCAACGGCCCCATCCTGTCGGCCATGTACTCCATGGCCTACGGCCGCTTCGCCGCCGACGCCAATCTGTGCGCCACCAGTTTCGCGGCCGCCACCCCGGCGGGCGACGTGGCCGCCGCCATGCCGGCAGCGCTGGCGCAGAGCTTTGCCATCGCCAACGGCACCGCCAACGGCACGCCAGCCACGGTGGTCTACAACGACTCGGTGGGCGGGGCCAAGGCCTGGCAGTTCGCCGTGTCGCCCTCCACCGGTGTGGCCGACATGGGGCTGGACAACGCGCTGTGCCAGCACGCGCTGGTCAGCGGCAAGAACCTGGCGACGGGCGCTGCGCTCACGGCATCCAGCATGCCCACCAAGGCCGACAGCGACAAGGTGCGCGCCGGCATCCAGGAGGTGCTTCACAGCGCCAACCTGCGCGGCAAGCCGGCCATCATCGTCGCCGGCCGCAGCGATGCGCTGGTGCCGGTGAACAACAACGCACGCGCCTACACGGCGCTCAACCGCAGCATCGAAGGCGCATCGACCCGACTGCGCTACATCGAGGTCGTGAACGGCCAGCACTTCGACGCCTTCCTGCCGTTCGGGGGCTTTGACACGCGCTTCGTGCCGCTGCACCCCTACTTCAACCAGGCCATGGACGCGATGTGGGCCCACCTGAAAAACGGTGCGCCGCTGCCCGCCAGCCAGGTGGTGCGCACCACGCCGCGGGGAGGCGAGCCGGGCAAGGCACCGGCCATCACCGCAGGCAACGTGCCGCCCTTCATGGCGGCGCCCGCGAAGAGCGAGCAGATCGGCTTTGCCGGCTCGTCCATCACCATCCCCCGCTGAGGCCAACATGCAAGTGCTACGTATCAGCAGGCGCGCCAGGGGGCTGCTGGCAGCCCTGTCGTTGTGCGTCCTGGGCGCCACGGGCCGGCCGGCCCTGGCGGCCGAGGTGGTGATAGGTCAGGTCGCGCCGCTGTCAGGCGTGCTGGCCTCCACCGGCCAGCAGATGGTACTGGGCGGCAAGATCTACTTCGACTGGGTCAACGCCCAGGGCGGCGTGCACGGTGCCAGCATCCGCCAGGAGGTAGTGGACGACGGCTACAAGGTGCCCGAGACGGTGCGCCTGACGCGCGAGCTGCTGGCCCGGCCCGAGGTGGTGGCGCTGTTCGGCTTCGCCGGCACGGCCAACATCACCCAGCTGCTGCAGGATGGCGTGCTGGAGCAGGGCGGCGCCGCGCTGGTGGCGCCCTACACCGGCGGCGAGTCGCTGCGCAGCCCGTTCAATCCGTGGATCTTCCACGTGCGAGCCGGCTACGCCGACGAGGCCGAGCACATGGTGCAGCAGCTGGCCACCATCGGCGTGGAGCGCGTGGCCGTGATGTACCAGGACGACGGCTTCGGCAAGGCCGGCCTAGGCGGCGTGCAGGCGGCGCTGGCCAAGCGCGGGCTCAAGGCCATCGCCGAGGCGCCCTACGAGCGCAACACTGACCAGGTCGAGTCGGCCGTGCAGGCCATCAAGGCGGCCGACGCGCAGGCGGTGATCATGATTGCCATCAACCGCCCGGCGGCCGCCTTCATCAAGCGCTACCGCGAGCTGGGCGGCGGCGCGCAGCTGTACAACATCTCGGTGGTGGACCCGGCCGAGATCGTGCAGCTGGCCGGCCTCAAGAATGCCTACGGCGTGGGCATCACCCAGGTCGTGCCCTACCCCTACCGCCCCATGCTGCCCGTGGTGCGCGAATACCAGAAACTGCTCAAAACCTATGCGCCCGGCGCCGAGGTGAGCTACGCCAGCTTTGAGGAATTCCTGGGCGCCAAGGTGCTGGTCGAGGCCCTGCGCCGCGCCGGCCCGCAGCCCACGCGCGCCAAGGTGCTCAAGAGCCTGGAGTCGCTCGGCGAGTACGACCTGGGCGGCATGATCGTCAGCTACGCGCCGCGCAACCGTGTCGGCTCGCGCATGGTCGAAGTCACCGTCATCGGCAGCAATGGGCGGCTCGTGCGCTGATACCCCCACGCCTGAAAGCCTCCTCCCATGACCGCACCCCGATCCCGCTACGCCAGCTGCGCCGGCTATGAGATCCATTACACGGAGTGGGGCGACCCGCAGGCGCCGGTGGTCATCGCCTGGCACGGCCTGGCGCGCACCGGGCGCGACATGGATGACTTGGCCGCCCACCTGTCCGGGCGCTACCGGGTCATCTGCCCGGACACCCTGGGCCGCGGCCTGAGCCAGTGGGCCAGCCGGCCCGACACCGAGTACACCCTGGCCTTCTACGCGCGCTTGGCGGCCGAGCTGTTCGACCGGCTGCAGATCGAGCGCGCCCACTGGATCGGCACCTCCATGGGCGGGGCCATCGGCACGGTCTGCGCCGCCGGGCTGCAGGAGAGTGCCCTGGCCGGGCGCATCCGCAGCCTGCTGCTCAACGACAACGCCCCGCGCCTGGCCGATGCCGCGCTGCAGCGCATCCGCGCCTATGCCGGCCAGCCCCCGGTCTTTGCCACCATGGCCGGGCTGGAGGCGTTCTTTCGCCAGGTCTATGCGCCCTATGGCTGGCTGAGCGACGACCAGTGGCGCCGCCTGACGGAGACCTCGGCCCGCCGCCTGCCCGACGGCCGGCTGACGCCGCACTACGACCCGGCCATGGCGCGCCAGTTCACGGCGCACGAGAACGACTACCTGATCTGGCAGCACTACGACGCGCTGCAGCTGCCGGTGCTGCTGCTGCGCGGGGAATCCTCCGACCTGGTGCTGCCCGAGACCGTGGCCGAGATGCGCACCCGCGGCCCCGGCGCGCGAGGGCTGCTGGAGGTGGTGGAAGTGGCTGGCTGCGGGCATGCGCCGGCGCTGAACGTGCCGGAGCACCATGCGCTGGTGGACGGCTTCCTGGCGCGGGTCGATTCAAAAACCATAGCTGCCAGCGCTTGACCAGCAAGGGCTGGGACCGACTTCACCCCAGGCGCGAAGGCAGGTACGAGACGCAGTGCCTGAGGCGGCTGCTGCCCTGCCTCCTTGAAACCCAGACAAATGCCCCTATCATTAGCACTCGAAGCAGACGAGTGCTAGCAGCCTCGCCTGCCGCAACCCCCAGCGCCCGCCCTCCACAGCGGGCGCCGTGTTTCCACCATCGCAACCCTTTTTGTTCACAGGAGAGAGCCATGAATCTTCGCCCCCTGCACGATCGCGTGATCGTCAAGCGTATCGAAAGCGAAACCACCACCGCTTCGGGCATCGTGATTCCCGACAACGCTGCCGAGAAGCCCGATCAGGGTGAAGTGCTGGCCGTGGGCCCCGGCAAGAAGAACGACAAGGGCGAAGTCTCGGCCCTGAACGTGAAGGTCGGCGACCGCGTGCTGTTCGGCAAGTACAGCGGCCAGACCGTCAAGGTCCATGGCGACGAGCTGCTGGTCATGAAGGAAGACGACCTGTTCGCAGTTGTCGAAGCCAAGTGATTTGCGGGACAGACCAGACGTTCGCGCAGCGAGCGGCTGCTCTGTCCTCAACTAATCGAATTCATATTTTCATAGCTGCCAGCGCTTGCCAGTCAAGCGTTTGCAGCCGATTTGATCCAAATTCTTGAGGAGCCAAACATGGCAGCAAAAGACGTAGTTTTCGGCGGTGAGGCCCGCGCCCGCATGGTTGAAGGCGTGAACATCCTGGCCAACGCGGTCAAGGTGACGCTCGGCCCCAAGGGCCGCAATGTGGTGCTCGAGCGCTCGTTCGGCGCCCCCACGGTGACCAAGGACGGCGTGTCGGTCGCCAAGGAAATCGAGCTCAAGGACAAGCTGCAGAACATGGGCGCGCAGCTCGTGAAGGAAGTGGCCTCCAAGACCAACGACATCGCCGGTGACGGCACCACTACCGCCACGGTGCTGGCCCAGGCCATCGTGCGCGAAGGCACCAAGTACGTGGCCGCCGGCCTGAACCCGATGGACTTGAAGCGCGGCATCGACAAGGCCGTCATCGCCCTGGTCGAGCAGTTGAAGAAGCAATCCAAGGCCACCACCACCTCCAAGGAAATCGCCCAGGTCGGCTCGATCTCCGCCAACGCCGACGAGTCGGTGGGCAAGATCATTGCTGACGCGATGGACAAGGTTGGCAAGGAAGGCGTGATCACCGTCGAAGACGGCAAGAGCCTGGACAACGAGCTGGACGTCGTCGAAGGCATGCAGTTCGACCGCGGCTACCTGTCGCCCTACTTCATCAACAACCCCGAGAAGCAGGCTGCCCTTCTGGACAACCCCTTCGTGCTGCTGTTCGACAAGAAGATCAGCAACATCCGTGACCTGCTGCCCACGCTGGAGCAGGTTGCCAAGGCCGGCCGTCCGCTGCTGATCATCGCCGAGGAAGTCGAGGGCGAAGCCCTGGCGACCCTGGTGGTGAACACCATCCGCGGCATCCTGAAAGTGGTCGCCGTCAAGGCGCCTGGCTTCGGCGACCGCCGCAAGGCCATGCTGGAAGACATCGCCATCCTGACGGGCGGCAAGGTGATCGCCGAGGAAGTCGGCCTGTCGCTGGAGAAGGTGACGCTGGCCGACCTGGGCCAGGCCAAGACCATCGAAGTGGGCAAGGAAAACACCATCATCATCGACGGTGCCGGCAACGCTGACGACATCCAGGCGCGCGTCAAGCAGATCCGCGTGCAGATCGAGGAAGCCACCAGCGACTACGACCGCGAGAAGCTGCAAGAGCGCGTGGCCAAGCTGGCCGGCGGCGTGGCGGTGATCAAGGTCGGCGCTGCCACCGAGGTCGAGATGAAGGAAAAGAAGGCTCGCGTGGAAGACGCGCTGCACGCCACACGCGCTGCCGTGGAAGAAGGCATTGTGGCCGGCGGCGGCGTGGCGTTCCTGCGCGCACGCCAGGCGCTGGGCGACCTGAAGGGCGACAACCCCGAGCAGGACGCCGGCATCAAGCTGGTGCTCAAAGCCATCGAGTCGCCCCTGCGCGAGATCGTGGCCAACGGCGGCGGCGAGCCTTCCGTGGTCGTGAACAAGGTGCTCGACGGCCAGGGCAACTTTGGCTACAACGCCGCCAACGACACCTACGGCGACATGCTGGAGATGGGCATCCTGGACCCGACCAAGGTGACCCGCACCGCGCTGCAAAACGCTGCGTCCGTCGCGTCGCTGCTGCTGACGACCGAGGCCATGGTCGCCGAGGCGCCGAAGGAAGAGTCCGCCGGCGGCGGCATGCCCGACATGGGCGGCATGGGCGGCATGGGCGGCATGGGCATGTAATGCCGTGATGGGCGGCCCGCGCGGGCCGCTCGCCCTGCCCCATCCGGGCACGAAAAACCCCGCGGGTCTTGCGATCCGCGGGGTTTTTTCATGGCTGTTTGCTACTGCTTTGGTAGCTACTGGCGCTGGCTGGCCAGGCGCCAGGGGCCTTTTTGGCCTGTGGCTGCGCAGGCCTTCAGATCAACTGGCGCAGCAGCGCGGCGGTCGAGGCATCGAGCCCCGCCGCGTCGCCGCTGGCCAGGCGCGGCTCCAGGCCCTGGGCCAGCACCTTGCCCAGCTCCACGCCCCATTGGTCGAAGCTGTTGATGCCCCAGACCGCGCCGGCCACGAACACCCGGTGCTCGTACAGCGCGATCAGGGCGCCCAGCGCCTCGGGGCTCAGTTGCTCCAGCACCAGAAAGGTGCTGGGCCGGTTGCCCGAAAAAGCCCGGTGCGGGTTGTCCGGCGACTCGCGACCGCGCATCAGGGCCTTGGCCTGCGCCAGGGCGTTGGCCACCAGGCGGGCGTGCTGCGCGGGCAGGTCGCGCCCGGGGCGGCGCAGGGCGATGAATTCCACAGGAATGATGTCCGGCCCCTGGTGGATCATCTGGAAGAACGCGTGCTGGCCATTGGTGCCTGGTTCGCCCCAGACCACGGGCGCCGTGGCGTAGGGCAGCGGCGCGCCGCTGGCGTCCACGCCCTTGCCGTTGCTCTCCATCTCCAGCTGCTGCAGATACGCCGGCAGGCGGCGCAGGCCGTGGCTGTAGGGCGCCACGCAGCGGGTGGCAAAGCCGTGGAAGTTGCGGTACCACACGTCCAGCAGCGCCAGACGCACGGGCAGGTTCTGCGCCAGGGGCGCAGTGCGAAAGTGCTCGTCCATGGCGTGCGCGCCGGCCAGCAGCTGGCGGAAGTTGCCCGCACCGATGGCGATGGCAATCGGCAGCCCGATGGCCGACCACAGCGAGTAGCGCCCGCCCACCCAGTCCCAAAAGCCCAGCGTGGTCTCGATGCCGAACTGCGCGGCGGCCGACCGGTTGGTGGTCAGCGCCCAGAAGTGCCGCGCCACGTCGGTGCCGCCCTGGGCGATGAACCAGTCGCGGGCGGCCTGCGCGTTGGTCATGGTCTCCAGCGTGGTGAACGTCTTGGAGGCGATCAGGAACAGCGTGCTTTCGGGCCGCAGGGTGCGCAGCAGGCTGCCCAGCTCCATGCCATCGACGTTGCTGATGAAGTGCAGGCGTTTGCCTGCCGGACGCAGGTCATCCAGCGCCTTGGCGGCCATGGACGGGCCCAGGTCCGAGCCGCCGATGCCGATGTTGACGATGTCGGTGATGGCCGCATCCTGTCGCACCTGCTCGGCCAGGCCCAGCATGGCATGCAGCGAAGCGTGCACCTCGCGCGCGGCGTCTGCTACAAAGCTAGTAGCTGCTGGCGCTTGTGCAGCGGGCGCTGGAGCCGGATTTCGCAACAACCAGTGCATCACCGCGCGCTGCTCGGTGTGGTTGATGGGGCGGCCGGCGAACATGGCGTCGCGGTACGCCTCCACGCCGCACTCGCGCGCCAGCTGCAGCAGCAGCGCCTCGGTGGCCTCGTCGATCAGGTTCTTGGACAGGTCTGCATGGATGTGAGGCGCCTGCTGGCTGAAGTGCGCCACGCGGGCCGCGCCGTCCTGCGCGAACGCGGCGCGCAGGTCGAACGCACGGCCCGCGTGCTGGTAGCGCTGCGCCAGCAGCCCCCAGGCGGGTGTGCGATCGCAGCGCGTGCGCGGGTCGGTGTAGGGAGCAGCCGCCGCACTCATGCCGCGGCCTGCGCCTGCATCAGCTGCTCGAGCTTGGCCGCGTCGGCGGCAAAGGCGCGGATGCCTTCGGCCAGCTTCTCGGTGGCCATGGCGTCCTGGTTGAGGGCGTAGCGAAAGCCCGGCTCGTCATAGTGCACGGGCTCCATCTGCAGCGATTGCGCAGCCTGCGGGTCGAGCGCGCGCTGCACCGGTGCGTCGCTGGCGGCCAGCTGGGCCAGCAGCTCGGGCGAAATCGTCAGCAGGTCGCAGCCAGCCAGGGCAATGATCTGGCCGACGTTGCGAAAGCTCGCGCCCATCACCTCGGTAGCGATGCCGAAATGCTTGTAGTGGTGATAGATGGCGCGCACGCTCTGCACGCCGGGGTCGCTGGCGCCGGCCATGGCGGCCTCGTCCCAATTGCTGCCCGCTCGGCTTTTGTACCAGTCGTAGATGCGGCCGACGAAGGGCGAGATGAGCTGCACTTTCGCCTGCCCGCAGGCCACGGCCTGGGCGAAGGAAAACAGCAGCGTCAGATTGGTGCGGATGCCGCGCCCCTGCAGGATGCGCGCGGCCTCAATGCCTTCCCAGGTGGCGGCGATCTTGATCAGCACGCGCGAGATGTCCACGCCTTCGGCCTGGTACAGGGCCACGATGCGCTCGGCGCGGGCCACGGTGGCCGCGGTGTCAAACGACAGGCGCGCATCGACCTCGGTGGACACGCGCCCGGGGATGAGCTGCAGGATCTCGCAGCCAAAGCGCACGATGAGCCGGTCCATCAGCTCGTCGATGTGCCGGCCTGCGCCGCCCGCCACGCACTGCTGCAGCAGCGGCGCGTACTCGGCCTTCTGCACGGCCTTGAGGATCAGCGAGGGGTTGGTGGTCGCATCCTGCGGCTGAAACTGCGCCAGCTGGCGGAAGTCGCCCGTGTCGGCAACCACGGTGGTGTACTGGCGGAGGGCTTGGAGCTGGTTCATCAAGGCAAATCCTCTATCGCAAACAAGGTCGCCTGGCGGGCAGGCGCAGACAAAAGCGCAAGCAGTGTATGCGCGCCGCAGCAGCGCCCCTGTCGGCCAGGGCCGCGCATGAAACTCGATAACATTCCGCGCCATGAGCTTTGACCTGGTTCTCTTCGGCGGCACGGGCGATCTGGCCTGGCGCAAGCTGCTGCCCGCGCTGGCGCAGGCCCACCGCCACGGCTCGCTGCCGCAGGGCGGGCGCATCATCGGCGTGGCCCGCGACGACCTGACGGATGCGCAATACCGCGCCCTCATCCGCAGCCGCTTCGAAGGCGTGGAGGGCGACAAGCAGCCCACGGGCGAGGAGTTCGAGCGCTTTGCACCGTTGCTGCACTACCAGCGCATGGACCTGACCCAGCCGGACGACTACCAGCAGCTCAAAAGCCGCCTGGCCGAGCGCAACGCGGACGTGGTGGTCATGTACCTGGCCACCGCGCCGCAGCTGTTCACCACCGCCTGCGAGCAGCTGGGCGCCGCCGGCCTGGCCACGCCCCAGACCCGCGTGGTGCTGGAAAAACCCCTGGGCCACGACCTGCAGTCCAACCGCGCCATCAACGCCGCCGTGCGCCGGGTGTTTGGCGAAGAGCAGATCTTTCGCATCGACCACTACCTGGGCAAGCCCTCGGTGCAGAACCTGCTGGCGCTGCGCTTTGGCAACGCGCTGTTCGAGCCCTGGTGGCGGCGCGAGACGATTGCCAGCATCGAGATCACGATTGCCGAGCAGCTCGGTGTGGAGGCGCGCGGCGCCTTCTACGACGGCACCGGCGCGCTGCGCGACATGGTGCAGAACCACGCGCTGCAGCTGCTGTGCGCCATCGCCATGGAGCCGCCCATCAACGCGCACGCCGACGCCATCCGCGACGAAAAGCTGAAAGTGCTGCGCTCGCTGAACGCCTGGACGCAGGCCAGCCTGGCGCAGGACGTGGTGCGCGGCCAGTACGCCGCCGGCTCGCTGGCCGGCCAGCGCGTGCGCGGCTACCGCGAAGAGGACGGCGTGGCGCAAAGCAGCCACACCGAGACCTTCGTTGCCCTGCGCGCGCAGATCGCCAACTGGCGCTGGGCCGGCGTGCCTTTCTACATCCGCACCGGCAAGCGCCTGGCCGCGCACGAGGCGCACATCGCCATCCACCTGCGGCCCACGCCGCACGCCATCTACCCGACGCCGCTGGTGTGCGGCGCCAACCGCCTGGTCATCCACCTGCAGCCGCGCGACGGGCTGGCGCTGCACCTGTTTGCCGCCGCCAGCGAAACGCGCGGCGCGCGCGCGCTGGCCGAAGCGCCGGGCCTGACCCCCGTGCAGCTGGACCTGGACTTCGAGCAGCGCTTTGGCGCCGAGCGCGTGGGCGCCTACGAGCGCCTGCTGCTGGACGTGATCGCCGGGCGGCTGAATTTGTTCGTGCGCGCCGACGAGCAGGAGGCAGCGTGGCGCTGGGTCGAGCCCATCATGCAGTCCTGGCAGGAGCAGGACGCGCGCGGCGAAGGCCCGCGGCCGTATGCCGCCGGCACCTGGGGGCCGGGTGCCGCCAGCGCTTTGGTGGCGCGCGACGGCAACACCTGGATCGAGGAATGTTGAGACATCCCCCGCAGGCGCTGCGCGCCTCGGCACCGCTGCCAGAGGCTGCGGCTCTTCGCGCCCGTGCAGGCCTGCGCAGGCAGGCTTGGAGCCGCGGCGCTCAGCCCCCTCTTTCTGCGCGCTGCGCGCTCGGGGAGGGGGGACGACGGCCGCGCGGCGGAGGATCCGAAGCGCGCCGTCTGCTGGCGGGCGTGCGTCCTGTGGCAACGGCTGCGCGCACCCGGGCGGTGCTGTTCGGGGGGGCGTAGCGTGCTCGATCGCATCACCGCGTCCCTGCCCTCGCTGGCGCCGGCCGAGCAGCGCGTGGCGCGGCTGGTGTTGGCGGACCCGCGCGCCTTTGCGCGGCTGCCGGTGCGCGAGCTGGCGGCGCGCGCGCTTGTGAGCAAGCCCACGGTGGTGCGCTTTTGCCGCAGCATGGGCTATGGCGGCCTGGCGGACTTCAAGCTCAAACTGGCCGGCAGCGTGAGCGAGGGCGTGCCCTTCATCCACCGCAGCGTGGACTCGGGCGACGGCACGCCCGAGGTGCTGGTCAAGGTGGTGGACAACGCCGTGGCCGCCTTTTTGCAGTACCGCAACGCCGCCAGCGTGCAGGCGCTGGGCCGCGCGGCCGAGGCGATTGCCGCCACCTGGCAGACCGGGCGGCGCATCGAGTTCTACGGCGCGGGCAACTCCGGCATCGTGGCGCAGGACGCGCAGCACAAGTTCTTTCGCTTAGGGATCACCAGCCTGTCCACCAGCGACGGCCACATGCAGGTCATGAGCGCCACGCTGCTGCAGCCGGGCGACTGCGCCGTGATCATCAGCAACTCCGGCCGCACGCGCGACCTGATGGACGCCGCCGACATCGCCCGCAAACGCGGCGCCACCACGATCGCCATAACCGCCAGCGGCTCGCCCCTGGCGCACAGCTGCCAGATTCATCTGGCCGCCGATCACCCCGAGGGCTACGACCGCTACAGCCCCATGGTGTCGCGCCTCTTGCACCTGCTCATCATCGACGTGCTGGCCACGCGCGTGGCGCTGTCCATCGGCGAGCCCTTGCAGCCGGTGCTGCAGCAGATGAAGAACAACCTGCGCGCCAAGCGCTATACCTGAGCGGCGCCGGCGCCTCAGGCCGCCCAGCGGCGCAGCAACAGCGACGCGTTCACGCCGCCAAAGCCAAAGCCGTTGACCAGCGCAAGGTCCAGCGCCATCGGCCGCGCGCTGACCGCCACCAGGTCGATGCCCTGGGCCAGCGGGTCGGGCTGCTCCAGGTTCAGCGTCGCCGGCACCACCTGGTCGCGCAGCGCCAGCACCGTGAAGATGGCGGCCACGGCGCCGGCCGCGCCCAGCAGGTGGCCGGTGGCGGACTTGGTGGAGCTGACGGCCAGGGCGCCGCCCGTGCCGAACAGGCGGCGGATGGCGGCCAGCTCGCCCCGGTCACCCACGGGTGTGGAGGTGGCGTGCGCGTTCAGGTACTGCACCTCGTGCGGCTGCACGCCCGCCATGGCCAGCGCCTGCGCCATGCTGCGGCGCGCGCCGTCGCCGTCCTCGGGGCCGGCGGTGATGTGAAAGGCATCGGCCGAGGTGCCGTAGCCCGCCACCTCGGCCAGCGGCACGGCGCCGCGCGCCAGGGCGTGCCGCAGCGATTCGAGCACCAGCGCGCCCGCGCCCTCGCCCATCACGAAGCCGTCGCGGCCGGCATCGAACGGGCGCGAGGCCTCGCGCGGGCGGTCGTTGTAGCCGCTGGACAGGGCCTTGGCGGCGGCGAAGGCGCCCAGGCTCACGCGGTCGATGGCCGCTTCGGTGCCGCCGCACAGGGCCACGTCGGCCTCGCCCGAGCGGATCAGCCGCAGCCCGTCGCCCAGCGCCTGCACGCTGGCCGCGCAGGCCGTGACGGGCGTGCCCAGCGGACCCTTGAGGCCGTGGCGGATGGACACGTGCCCGGCCGCCAGGTTGGCCAGGAACGACGGCACGGTGAAGGGCGACAGGCGCCCGGCGCCGCGCTGGTCGGTGGTGCGCACGGCCTGGGCGATGGCGCCGAAGCCGCCGATGCCCGAGCCGATGATGCAGGCCGTGCGTTCGCGCGCACGCTCGTCTGCGGGCGGCCAGCCGGCCTGGGCCAGGGCCTGGGCGGCGGCGTCCAGCGCCAGGGGGATGAAACGGTCCATCTTGCGCAGCTCCTTGGGCGGCGCCACGGCGCTCTCGTCCCAGCCGCCTTCGGCGTCCTGCGCCAGGCTGGGCACCAGGCCGGCGACCTGGCCGGGCACGTCGGGCGCCATCTCCGGCGGCAGGCGCACCAGGCCGCTGGCGCCGGTGCGCAGGCGCTGCCAGCAACGCTCCACGCCGCGCCCCAGCGGCGAAACCAGCCCCAGGCCCGTGATGACCACGCGGGGGCGTCCCTGCGCATCGGTGACTGCTTGCATGCGACTTCCTGCGCCGCTGGGCGCAGCCTTTATGATGACGATCATCATCATAAAGGCGTTTTGATGACGCCTGCAACCAATAAGGAAAGCACCATGAAGGTCTCCCGGGAACAGGCGGCGCGCAACCGCCAGGACATCGTGGACGCGGCCGCGCGGCTGTACCGCGCGCACGGGCTGGACGGTGTGGGCGTGGCCGAGGTGACGCGCGGCGCCGGGCTGACGCACGGCGGCCTGTACCGGCATTTCGGCTCCAAGGACGCGCTGGTGCGCGAGGCCTGCGCTCGCGCCTTCGAGCTGCCCAAGGCCGCGCTGCAAAACGCGTCGCCAGACGGTGCGCCGCCCCAGACGCGGCAGGCGTTCGTGCAGGCCTACCTGTCGCCTGGGCACCGCGACCAGCCGGGCGAGGGCTGCCCGGTGGCGGCGCTGGCCGCCGACGTGGCGCGCGCCAGCGGCGAGGTGGCGGCGGCGTTCACCCAGGGCGTGCAGGCCAACATCGCGCGCTTTGCCGCGCTGGCCTGCGGCCTGGCGCCGGGCCAGGCGCCCAGCGCGGCGCAGCGCGCCGACGCGATCGCCACGCTATCCACGCTGGTGGGCGCGCTGGTGGTGGCGCGCGCCACGGCGGGGGCCGACCCGGCGCTGTCGCAGGAGATTCTGGAGACGGTGCGCGCCCACCTGGGCACGCAGCGGCCAACCAGCCGCGGCGCTGCTAAAAAAGGAGCTGCCAGCGCTTGATCCTGGCAGGTTTCAGGTAGCTTTCTTGCCCAAACACAGGCGCAGCATGCGCGGACAGCTCACTTTTTTGACGTTCAGCGCCCATAGGTGGCCGTGAACGAGGCCTTGGCCAGCGTGTGCGCGTTCACGTTGAAGCCGGCCAGGGCGGCGGGGGCGTCGTCCGGCACGTCGATGCGCGCCACCGACAGCGCGTGCACCGTGAAGATGTAGCGGTGCGGCTGGTCGCCCGGCGGCGGGCACATGCCGCCCCAGGCGTACTGGCCATAGTCGTTGCGGATGTGGCGCGCGCCGGCGGGCAGCTGCGCGCCGCCCCTGGCGCCGGCGTTGGCGGCCAGCCCGGTGGTGCCGGCGGGCAGGTCGATCACGTACCAGTGCCAGAAGCCCGAGCCGGTGGGCGCGTCCGGGTCATAGACGGTGACAGCGAAGCTCTTCGTGCCGTCGGGCGCGCCCGACCAGCGCAGCACCGGCGAGCGGTTGTCGCCGCCGCAGCCGAAGTCGTCGAACTCGAAGTGCGCGGCGATGGTGCTGCCGTCGGCGATGTCGGGGCTGGTGAGAGTGAAGGCCATGGCGATCTCCGGGGGTCAATGGGATGGGGCCCCACCATCCTACTGCCCCGCCCCGCCCCGCCCTGCGATGGCGCTCAGTTCACCCGCACGGTGCGCATGTCCACGCGGTTGTCTGCGCGGTGCACCAGCTCGACGTTCTTGCGCGCCGCCCAGGGAATGACCTGGTCGTGCAGCGGGATGTAGGCCACGTCGTCATTGACGAGCTGCAGCGCCTGCGTCATCAGGCGCTTGCGCGCGCCGCCATCGGGCTCGACCTTGATGCGCTGGATGAGCTCGTCGGCGCGGGCGTTGCTGTAGCGGCCGAAGTTGAACTCGCCGCCGCCCTTGCCCACGCTTTGCACCAGCGCTTCCAGGCTGTAGTAGGCGTCGAACGTGGGCACGCCCCAGCCCAGCATGTACACGCTGGCCTCGTGGCGCTGGATCATGGGCAGATAGGCCGACATGGGCATGGTGCGCACCTTGGCCATCACGCCGATGCGCGCCCACATCAGCATGACGGCCTGGCAGATGGCCTCGTCGTGGATGTAGCGGTTGGCCGGACAGGCCAGGTCCACGTTAAAGCCGGTGCCGTAGCCGGCTTCGGCCATGAGCTGCTTGGCGGACTCGACGTTGTAGGGCTGGCGCTGGCCCACCGCTTCCGTCCAGCCGGCCACCTGGGGCGAGACCAGCGCGCCGGTGGGCTTGCCCAGCCCGCGCATGAGGCTGTGCGAGATGGTGTCCATGTCGATGGCCTGGTACATGGCCCGGCGCACGCGCACGTCCTTGAGCGGGTTCTTGCCCTTGACCGTGCTGCCCGGCAGCTCGCTGCTGTGCTGGTCCATGCCGAAGAAGATGGTGCGGTTTTCCACGCCATCGAGCACGCGCAGCTCGCTGCTGGCGCGCAGGCGGCGCAGGTCCTGCGGCGCCGGGTCCAGCACCAGGTCCACGTCGCCGGCGACCAGCGCCGCCGTGCGGCTGGCGGCCGACGGGGTGGTCAGATAGACGATGTCGGTCACGTTGCCTTCCATCGTGCCCCACCAGTTCGGGTTGCGCTTGAAGACCATGCGCACGCCGGGCTGCCAGGACTCCAGGATGTAGGGGCCGGTGCCCATGGCGTTGCGGTGCGCGAAGCTGTCGGACCCGCTGGCGCCCAGGGCGAGGGGCTCGGTGGCCTTGTTCTTCTCGGCCCAGGCGCGGCTCATGATGCGCAGCTCCGTCATCTGGCGCAGCAGCACGGGGTTGGGCGCGGTGAGCATCACGTCCAGCGTCTGCGCATCGACCTTCACGGCCTTGGCGATGCCCACGGCGTAGGGGCCGAACTGCGAGGTTTTGGCCAGCGCCCGGTTGATGGAGAACGCCGCGTCGTCGGCCGTGAAGGCCGAGCCGTCCTGGAACTTCACGCCCTGGCGCAGGGAAAAGCGCATCTGCGTGGGGCTGATGGCCTTCCAGGACGTGGCCAGCTGCGGCTCGACCTCGAAGCTGCGGCTGTTGTAGTGCACCAGGCTTTCGTACACGTTGGCGTGCAGGCCGTTTTGCAGCGCCAGGTTCTGCGCGTGGATGTCCCAGGTGGAGATGTCTCCCTGGCTGGTCCATTTGAATGTCTTGGCGTGCAGCGCAGGCGACAGCAGCGCCCCGGCAGCGACGAGCGCTGCTGCGTATCGTTTGAAAGGCATGGCCTTTCCTCCCTCGGTCTAACGTTGTGGAATGTTTTGAGTGCAGTGCCGGCCCGGCGCGGGGCCGCCCGCTCGTGCCGCGCCGGGCTAGAGGCGGCCTTCTTCGACCGCGTGGCAGGCCACGCGGGTGCCCATGCCGTCGGGCAGCAGCTGCGGGCGCTCGGCGCGGCAGCGGTCGTTGGCAAAGGGGCAGCGCGGGTTGAAGGCGCAGCCGCTGGGCGGATTGAGCGGGTTGGGCACCTCGCCCTGCACGGGCGTGCGCGCGCGGCCGGTGTCGTGCATCTTGGGGATGGCGTCCAGCAGCATGCGCGTGTAGGGGTGGCGCGGCTGGGCGAACAGGCGCGGCTTGTCGGCCAGCTCCACCAGGCGGCCCAGGTACATCACGCCGACCTGGTCGCTCACGTGGCGCACCACGGCCAGGTTGTGGCTGATGAACAGGTACGTGAGGCCCTGCTTGCGCTGCAGGTCCTTCATGATGTTGAGCACCTGCGCCTGCACCGACACGTCCAGCGCGCTGGTGGGCTCGTCGCAGACCAGGAATTCGGGCTCGGTGGCCAGGGCGCGGGCAATCGAGATGCGCTGGCGCTGCCCGCCCGAGAACTGGTGCGGGTACTTGGCCATGTCCAGCGGCGACAGGCCCACAGATTGCAGCAGCTGGCCCACGCGCTCTTCCAGCGCGGCCTTGGTGGTCAGGATGCCGTGCTCGCGCAGCGGCTCGCCCACGATGTCGCGCACCAGCCAGCGCGGGTTCAGGCTGGCGTAGGGGTCCTGGAAGATCATCTGGATGCGCCGGCGCATAGCCTTGGCGTTGCCGCCCTTGAAGGCCGCGTGCGCATCCTGCCCGTCAAAGGTGAAGCCGCCGCGCGTGGGCTCGTACAGGCCCACCAGCAGCCGCGCCACGGTGCTCTTGCCGCAGCCCGACTCGCCCACCAGGGCCAGCGTCTTGCCGCGCTCGATCTCGAAGCTCACGCCATCCACCGCATGCAGCAGCAGGCGCGGCTTGCGCTCGAGCACGCGGTTCAGCCAGGGCGGGGAGACATCGAAGGTGCGTGCCAGGTCATGCGCGCGCACCAGCGGCTGGCCCGCGCCCGGCCCGCCCGCGGGCGCAGGAGCCGCAGCGCCGGGCTGGACCAGGCCGGCGCGTTCGTCCAGCAGCGGCAGCGCGGCCTTCAGCGGACTGAGGTGGTTGCTGTTGCCGTTGTTCATGCGGCCTCCTTGTGTGTCGGGGCGTGCAGCCAGCAGGCTGCCTGGGTGGCGCCGGCGGGCATCAGGTCGGGCCGCGCGACGCGGCAGCGGTCGAAGACCTGCGGGCAGCGCGGATTGAAGGCGCAGCCGCGCGGGATGGCGTTCAGGCGCGGCATGGCGCCGTCGATCTGGTTGAGCCGCTCGCGCTCGCTTTCCATGTCGGGAATGGAGGCCATCAGGCCGGCCGTGTAGGGGTGGGCCGGGCGGTTGATAACCTCGTGCACCGGGCCGATCTCAGCCACGCGCCCGGCGTACATGACGGCCACGCGGTCGCAGGTCTCGGCGATCACGCCCATGTCGTGCGTGATCAGCATGACGGCGGCGCCGCGCGTCTTGCAGATACTTTTGAGCAGCTGGATGATCTGCGCCTGGATGGACACGTCCAGCGCCGTGGTGGGCTCGTCGGCCACGATGAGCTGGGGCTCGGCGGCCAGCGCCAGGGCGATGACCACGCGCTGGCGCATGCCGCCGGAGAACTGGTGCGGGTAGTGGTCGATGCGCTGCTCGGCCGCAGGGATGCCGGTGTCCTTGAGCAGCCCGATGGCACGCTGGCGGGCCTCGGACGCGCTCACCGGCAGGTGGGTGCGGATGGTCTCGATGAGCTGCTGGCCCACGGTGTACAGCGGGTTCAGCGAGGTCAGCGGGTCCTGGAAGATGGCGCCGATGCGGCGCCCGCGCACGTGGCGCATCTGCTCCGCGGACAGGTTGTCGATGCGCTGGCCCTCCAGCAGGATCTGCCCGCTGGCGATGCGCCCCGGCGGCTCCAGCAGGCCGATGATGGACGCGCCCGTGAGCGACTTGCCGGCGCCGGACTCGCCCACCACCCCCAGGATCTCGCCCGGCGCGATGGAGAAGCTGACGTTGTCCAGCGCGCGCAGCGTGCCGCGGCGGCCGGGGAATTCGACGACGAGGTTTTGGACTTCAAGTAAAGACATGACGGTCGCCCTGTGGTTAGCGCAGACGGGGGTTCAAGGCATCCCGCAGCCAGTCGCCCAGCAGGTTCACCGACAGCGCGATCAGCACCAGCATGACGCCGGGAAAGACGGTGATCCACCACTCGCCGGAGAACAGGTAGTCGTTGCCCACGCGGATCAGCGTGCCCAGCGAGGGCGAGGTGGGCGGCGCGCCCACGCCCAGGAAGGACAGCGTGGCCTCGGTGATGATGGCCGTGGCCACCTGGATGGTGGCCAGCACCATGACCGGGCCGAGCACGTTGGGCAGCACGTGGCGGCGCATGATGGACAGCGGACCCACGCCGGTGACGCGCGCGGCCTGCACGTATTCCTTGCCCCGCTCCACCAGCGTGCTGCCGCGCACGGTGCGTGCGTACTGCACCCAGCCGGTCAGCGAGATCGACAGGATCAGCACGCCAAACGCCAGCGACTCGGGCGCGTTGGGGAACACCGCGCGGCCCACGCCGGCGATCAAAAGGGCGATCAGGATGGCGGGGAAGGACAGCATCACGTCGCACAGGCGCATCAGCACCGCATCGACCCAGCCGCCCTGAAAGCCCGCCCACAGGCCCAGGCCCACGCCCACCACCACCGACAACAGCACCGAAGCCAGGCCGACGATGAGCGAGATGCGCGCGCCGTAGATCAGCGCGGACAGGATGTCGCGGCCCTGGTCGTCCGTGCCCAGCAGGTACTTGGTGGTGCCGCCTTCCTGCCAGGCAGGCGGCAGGCGCGCGTCGCCCAGCTCCAGCGTGGCCAGGTCGAAGGGGTTGTGCGGCGCCACCCAGCCGGCGAACAGCGCGCAGACCACGCACACCAGGGCGATGGCCGCGGCCAAGATGGCCACGGGCGAGGTGCGAAAGCTGTGTGCGACGTCACTGTCGTACCAGCGCAAAAGAGTTTGTTTCATGGATGCTTGTCCGCGAGAGACAGGCCATGGCGGTGCGCGGTGCGCTGGCGCCAAGCCTGGCCGTTTACTATTGTTTCAGTAGCTACTACCGCTTGACTGGCAAGGGTTTGAGCCGTTTTTTGCTTGTAATTCACTGCCATCTCCCATGCCTGCCTGCCTGCCCGCCTACAGCGCGCCTGCCAGCGGCATGGCCTGTTCCACCAGGCTGGAGTGCAGCGCGGCGCCCAGGGGCAGGATGTCGTCGTTGAAGTCGTAGCGGCTGCTGTGCAGCAGGCTGTGGCCCGCGCCCATGCCCTGCCCCAGGCGCAAATAGGCGCCCGGCTTAGCCTGCAGCATGAAGGAGAAATCCTCCGCGCCCATGCTGGGCTCCAGGTCACGCACCACGTTCTCGGTGCCCAGCAGGCTGGCCGCCACGTCGCCGGCGAAGCGCGCCTCGCCTTCGGTGTTGATGGTGGCCGGGTAGATGCGCTCGTAGCGCACGGTGGCGCTGGCGCCAAACCCTAAGGCGACGGCGCTGCACAGCTCCTTGATGCGCCGCTCGACCATGTCCTGCACGGCCGGATCGAACGCGCGCACGGTACCCACCAGCGTGGCCGTTCCGGGCAGCACGCTGAAGGCGCCCAGGTCGCCGGCCTGCATGGCGCACAGGCTGACGACGGCACTGTCCAGCGGGCGCACATTGCGCGCGACGATGCTCTGCACCGCGGTGATGATGTGCGCGGCCACCAGCACCACGTCCACCGTCTGGTAGGGGTGGGCGCCGTGGCCGCCGCGGCCGGTGATCTCGATGGTGATGCGGTCGGCGGCGGCCATCATGGGGCCGTCGCTCAGGCCCACTGTGCCCGGCCGCATGGCCGGCCAGTTGTGCATGGCGTACACCGCCTGCACCGGCCAGCGCTCGAACAGGCCGTCCTCGATCATCACGCGCGCTCCCCCTAAGCCCTCCTCGCCCGGCTGGAAGATCAGCACCGCCGTGCCGTCGAACTGCCGCGTGGCCGCGAGATACCGCGCCGCGCCCACCAGCATGGCCGTGTGCCCGTCGTGGCCGCAGCCGTGCATCAAGCCACTCTTGGCGGAGCGCCAGGGGAAGTCGTTGTGCTCGGTCATGGGCAGCGCATCCATGTCGGCGCGCAGGCCGATCATGGCGCCGCTGCCGCGCCCGCGGCCGTGGATGACGCCTACCAGGCCGGTCTTGCCGATGCCCTCGTGCACCTCGTCCACGCCGCAGGCGCGCAGGGCTTCGCGCACACGTGCGCCGGTATAGACCTCCTCGAAGCCGATCTCCGGGTGCGCATGCAGGTCGCGCCGCAGGGCCGTGAGCTCGGGGTGGAACTGGGCGATCTGGGCGAATGCGCGTCCGCCCGCCCTGTAGCGCTGGGCTGGTGGCTGCATGGCCTCAGTGCCCCTTGCCGGACACGCGCAGGCGCGGATCGACGACGAAGTACAGCAGGTCCACCACCAAGTTGATGATGACGAAGATCAGCGCGATCAGGCACAGGTAGGCGGCCATCACGGGGATGTCGGCGAACGTCACGGCCTGGATGAACAGCAGGCCCATGCCGGGCCACTGGAACACCGTCTCGGTGATGATGGCAAAGGCGATCAGGCCGCCGATCTGCAGGCCGGTGATGGTCATCACGGGCACCAGCGTGTTCTTCAGCGCGTGCCCGAAGTGGATGGCCCGGTCGGTCAGCCCGCGCGCGCGGGCGAACTTGATGTAGTCGGTGCGCAGCACCTCCAGCATCTCGGCGCGCACCAGCCGCATGATCAAGGTGAGCTGGAAGATCGCCAGCGTGACGGCCGGCAGCACCAGGTGGTGCCAGCCCTTGGGGCTCAGCAGGCCCGTGCTCCACCAGCCCACCTGCGTGACCGGCCCGCGGCCGTAGCTGGGAAACCAGCCCAGCGTGACCGAGAACACCAAAATCAGCAGGATGCCGATCAGGAAGGTCGGCAGCGACACGCCCAGCAGCGACAGCGTCATGAACACCTGGCTGGTGAAGGTGCCGCGCTTGAGCGCTGCGTACACCCCCATGGGCACGCCCACCAGCAGGGCGATGGCGGCGGCCACCAGGGCCAGCTCCAGCGTGGCCGGGAAGCGCTCGGCAATCAGGCGCGAGACCTTGGCGCCCTGGCGCAGCGACAGGCCGAAGTCGCCCTGCGCGGCATTCACCAGGAACTGCCAGAACTGCACGATGAAGGGCTTGTCCAGGCCGAGGGCCGCGCGCATCTCGTCGATCTGGGCGGGCGTGGCGTCCTGCCCCAGCATGAAGACGACCGGGTCGCCCACGAACTGAAACAGCATGAAGGAGATGAAGGCCACGGTGACCATGACGATCACGGCCTGCACGAGGCGGCGAAGAATGAAGGCAAGCATGAGGGTGGGGTGCCTCGAAAAAATGGGCGCATGCTAGCAGGCGGGTAGGCCCGGCCGGCAAGGCGCTGCGCGGCCGGGCATGTCACGCACCGGCCGCGCGGAGCTGAGCGGCAGCTGCCGTCAGTTGACCTTCACGGTGCGGATATCCACGCGGTTGTCGGCGCGGTGCACCAGATCCACGTTCTTCTTCATCGCCCAGGGGATGACCTGGTCGTACAGCGGGATGTGCGAGACGGTGTCGTTGGACAGCTGCAGCGCCTCGGTCATCATGCGTGCGCGCACCGGCGCATCGGTTTCGACCTTGATGCGGTCCACCAGGTAGTCCATGCGCTCGTTGCTGTACTTGCCGACGTTGTAGTTGCCGTCGCCGCCCGGGCCCACACTGCGCACCAGCGACTGCAGGCTGTACAGGCCGTCGAAGGTCGGCACGCCCCAGCCCAGCAGGTAGATGCTGGCTTCGCTGCGCTGGATCATGGGGAAGTAGTTCACCGTCGGCAGGGTGCGCAGCTTGGCCTTCACGCCCACGCGCGCCCACATGGCGGTGATGGCCTGGCAGATAGCCTCGTCGCTGATGTAGCGGTTGTTGGGGCAGGCAAAGTCCACTTCGAAGCCGTCGCCGTAGCCGGCCTCGGCCAGCAGCTTCTTGGAGCCTTCCACGTCATACGGGAAGCGCTTGCCCACGCCTTCGCTCCAGCCCGCCACCTGCGGCGCCACCAGCGTGCCGGCGGGCTTGCCCAGGCCGCGCAGGATGTTGCGCGTGAGGGCGTTGACGTCAATGGCCTGGTACAGCGCCTTGCGCACGCGCACGTCCTTGAGCGGGTTCTTGCCCTTGACGCTGCCGCCCACCAGTTCGTCGCGGAACTGGTCCATGCCCAGGAACAGGGTGCGGTTTTCCAGTCCGTCGATGACCTTCAGGTCAGCGCTGCTGCGCAGGCGCTGCAGGTCCTGGGGCGCCGGGTCCAGCACCATGTCCACCTCACCCGACAGCAGCGCGGCGATGCGCGTCGCGCCGGACTTGATCGGCGTATAGACGATCTCGGTCACGTTGCCGTCCATCTTGCTCCACCAGTTGGGGTTGCGCTTGAGCACCATGCGCACGTCCGGCTGCCAGGATTCGAGCGTGAACGGACCCGTGCCCATGGCGTTGCGGTGGGCAAAATTCTCGTCCGTGCCCTTGATGTCCTTGGGCTCGACCGAACGGTTCTTCTCGGCCCAGGCCTTGCTCATCATGCGCAGCTCGGTCATCTGGCGCAGCAGGACCGGGTTGGGCGCCTTCAGGAACACATCAATGGTGTTCGCATCCACCGTGGCCACGCGGTCGATGCCCTGCACGTAGGGGCCGTAGTTGGACGTCTTGGCCATGGCGCGCTGGATGGAGTAGGCCGCGTCGTCCGCCGTGAAGGCCGAGCCGTCGTGGAACTTCACGCCCTGGCGCAGCGTGAAGCGCACCTGGGTGGGGCTGACGTTGGTCCACGCCGTGGCCAGCTGGGGCTCGACCTCGAAAGTCTTGCTGTTGTAGTACACCAGGCTTTCATACACATAGGCATGAATACCGTTTTGCAGCGCGTTGTTCTGGGAATGGATGTCCCAGGTCGAAATCTCGCCCTGGCTGGCCCATTTGAATGTCTTGGCATGTACGGCAGGCACCATGGTCAAGGCACTGGCCGCCAGCGTGGAAAGGAGCAACCTTGTGAGCTGCATTGGAGGACCCCTCTGAATGTGAAAGGAGGCGACTATGCCTCATGCAACAAGCGCGCCAGATATAGGGAAAGCACCGAGTGAAAATACACGGCAGATATGCTTTCGGCCACTGGCTGAAATCGAGCGCACAAAAAACAAAACCCCCGAAAGGGGGTCTTGCTTATAGCCATCCACGCCAAGCCAAAGCCTACGCGAACGAAGGTGCTGAATTAGAAGCGATGGCGCAGACCCAGCGTGATGCCGGAACGGCTGCGGGCATGGCTTACCGGGTCCAACTCAATCGCGCTGCCACCGCTGATGCTGGTGTGGTCCACGCCGAAATAGGCGTCGGTGCGCTTGCTGAAGGCATAGTCGGCAACGGCCACGTAGAAGTTTGCCGTCCCGTTGGAGGTGCCCGTGGTAGAGCCCGACTGCTTGCCGCGGAAATAGTGCATACCCACGTTGAGCTGCGAAGTGGCCTGATAGCCCACGCCGATCTTGAACAGCTGGCGCTTGTTTGCATCGCCCGGCTGGAAGCCGCCATTGGTTTGGCCGGACCAGAATTGACCCAGGATGGCGCTGTCCAGCGCATTGCGGCGCGCCTGTACCGACAGCGGATTGGCGGTTGTGGTGAATTTGGCCTTGTTCAGACCATAACCGGTAGAAAAGTACCAGGGGCCCGTGCGATACGAGCCACCCAGCGTGTAGGCATCGACATCGGTGCCGCCGGGCAAGGTGGTGCGCAGATAACCCGCGCCGATTGCCGCGCCACTGGCGCCATAACGCAGGTAGCCTCCCATGGTCTTCAGCGCGCCGCCTTGCAGCGTGTTTGCAGCCTGTGCGCCAATGGCGTTCCTCAAGGCATTTGCGTAGGCGTTGAGCGCCTCGGGTGTGGTGCCGGTCGGGGTAATGGCATCGATGGCCCGCGAGTCATTTCTTTCGTCAAACGAATACTGCAGCGAGCCGACAAAGCTGCGATCAGGCGTGGCGAACGTGTACTTCAACGCATTGCTGGTACGCGCGCCCATGGCCATGCCCAACTCGGGCTTGTAGGCTTCCATGTAGGGCGAGTAGGGGAACGATGCGTAGGTACTGGTCACGACGTCGAATAGCACGTTCCACTGGCGGCCGGCGGTGATGCGGCCATAGGGACCTTGCAGGCCCACGTGCGCCAGCTGGAAAAACGGCGTGGAAACGGAACCATCGTCAGCGTTGAGACGGTTTTCCAGCACCACCAGTGCCTTGCTGCCGCCGCCCAGATCTTCTTCGACGTTAATGCCCCAGCGGCTTTGCGACATGCCGCCGCCGAGCAACTGGGTCTTGCCGTCCTGGCCCGGGCCTTCGTTGTTGGTGTGGCGCACGGCCGCGTCCACGATGCCCCACAGCTCGACCTTGCTGGCGCTGGTTTGGGCGTAAAGAACCGGCGCGGACGCTGCAAGCACTGCAAGCGCCAGGGTTTTCTTGACGAAGGATGCCATTTTTAGAAGTCTTTCTTCAAAGGGGAAGGGGAGACCTCATTCTTCAAAAAGCCTTCTGACTGGACAAGTCCGGATCGCATTCCAGCCACAGGCGTTTTCCCTAGGGTTTTGTTACATCAGAGATCAAGAACGCAAAAAGCCGCTGCCCGAAGGCAGCGGCTTTTTTTCCTTCAGTCAAGCTGGCGAACGCCAGCCACTGATTAGAAGGAGTGACGGATACCGATGGACAGACCCGACTGGTTTTCGCCAGCGCCAGGAGTGCCGTTGTTCACGCCACCAGCGCCCAGGCCCAGATCGGACAGGTCCTTGTTGCTCATATGAGCCAGCGTGCCGTACACGGCAGTGCGCTTGGACAGGTTGTGCACATAACCCAGGGCCAGATGGTGAGCCTTGGCGTCGATAGCCTTCTGGTCGTACAGAGCGTACTGCAGACGCACTTGGCCGGCGCCGATCGGGGCGGTCAGGCCCAGGGCGTAGGCGTTGAACTTGGCGCTGCCGTCAAAGCCGTCAGCCTTGTAGCGGTTTTGCTGGGCCAGAGCGTTCAGCTTGACCACACTCAGGTCATACGAACCACCGATGGTCCAGCTGTCCTTGTTGCCACTGAAAGCAATGCCACCCAGAGCGCCACCACCCACTTCGCGGCGGTCCAGAGCCAGGGTCAGGCTCAGAGGGCCGTTGTCGTAGGCAGCGAAACCACCCATGTAGCGGCCGTTCTTGCCGGTGGTTTGCTCGTCGAAGCCGTAGCCCAGGCCAGCCGTGAAGCCGCCGAAGTTGGGCGTGTAGTAAGCCAGCATGTTGCTCTGACGGATGCCGTCGGAGTCGGACGTGGTAACGGCGCCAGCACCAACCCAGTTCTTCCAGCCCTGGAACGAACCGAAGCCGACTTGGCCAAACACGTCATACGAGCTGACCTTGGCGTAGGAAGGAGCCAAGTCGCGGCCCATGCGCACTTCACCGAAGCCGCCCATCAGGCTGATGGTGGAGCGACGCTTGAATTCCAGGCCAGGACCAGCGGCGCCGCCGGACTTGCCGTCGCCAGCGTCGGGGTTCAGGCCGGCTTCCAGCCAGAAGCCTGCCTTCAGGCCACCGCCCAGATCTTCCACGCCACGGAAACCAATGCGGCTGGTGGCGTTGCCGTTGATGCCCAGGCCGGTCACGCTGTCGCTAGCGCCGTTGGCCTTGTTCACGTGGCTGACGTTGGTGTCAACGATACCGAACAGCGTCACGGAAGACTGTGCCATCGCGGTGCCGGAAGCGGCCAGCACGGCCAGGGCAATCAGGGATTTTTTCATTGCGTGTTACTCCAAGGTTAAACAGAGGGCCCCGGATCGGGAGGACTCGTTCGGACGCAGCTCACGCGCACTCCGCCGTGTCCCCGGGCCAACCTCCTGGTGGGGAAGCTGATCCTATTGCAACAGACGCACCGGCGAAGCGCAAAGAAATTCCCGCACAATCGGACGGAAAGCGGGGTTTCGTTGCACGACTGCAACACCTCCGAAAGGGCAATAAGTTCTTTCCATTGTTGCAGGCCTGCACAAAGAGTGCCAATGGAGTTCGCGCCGAAAAGCCGCAGTTGAAGATTTTTGACAACTTTTCCCCATGGACCGCTTCCTCATCGCTGCCGACACCGCGTTGCGTACGCTTTTTGCCTCACCCTCGGCCAGCCAGCCTTCACCGGCCCGCGGACTGCCGGAGGCCCGGCTGTCCTCCCCCGACAGGCGCCTTGCCGGCGCCTTGATGCGCGTCAACCACGTGGGCGAAGTCTGTGCCCAGGCCCTGTACATGGCGCAGGCCTGCGTGACACGCGACGGCGCCCTGCGCCGCAGCCTCATGGACGCTGCCCGGGAAGAGACCGATCACCTGGCCTGGACGCGCGAGCGGCTGGACGCGCTGGGCAGCCGGCCCAGCCTGCTCAACCCCCTGTGGTTCACGGGCGCCTTTGCCATCGGCCTGGCGACTGCACGGGTGAGCGACCGCGCCAGCCTGGGCTTCGTGGTGGAAACCGAGCGCCAGGTATCCGAACACCTGCAGGGCCACCTGTCGCGCCTGCCCGCCCAGGACCTGCCCTCGCGCGCCGTGGTGGCGCGCATGAAGGAGGACGAAGAGCGCCACGCCGCCCAGGCCCTGGCCGCTGGTGCCCTGGAACTGCCCGCGCCCGCCCGCTGGCTGATGCGCGGCGCCGCCAGGGTCATGACGACCACGGCGCACTACCTCTGAGGCGGCAACAGGCCGGTCAGGCCTGAACGATCTCGAACCCCGTGGTGATGGCCGCGGTCTTGCCCAGCATGATGCTGGCCGAGCAGTATTTCTCGTGGCTCAGGGCGATGGCGCGTTCCACGGCTTCGGGCGACAGGTCCTTGCCCGTCACGGTGAAGTGCATGTGAATCTTGGTGAACACCTTGGGCTCGGTGTCGGCCCGCTCGGACGTCAGGTGCACGCTGCAGCCGCGCACGTCGTGCCGGCCCCGGCGCAGGATGAGTACCACGTCGTACGCGGTGCAGCCGCCCGTGCCGGCCAGCACGGCCTCCATGGGCCGGGGCGCCAGGTTGCGCCCGCCGTTATCGGGCCGGGCGGTGTCGGGCGCGCCGTCCATCGCCACGACGTGACCGCTGCCGGTCTCGGCGATGAAGCCCATGCCCGAGCGCGCGCCGGTGCTGCCGGTCCAGCTGACGGTGCATTCCATATGTGTTCCCCAAAAGCTTGATGTAGATCGAAGGCGGCCAGCCGCCCGCGCGGGATTTTGCTGCATCGCAGCAAGAGCTGGGCTACAATCCGCCCACGCACCGGCCGCGCCAGGGTTTACCCCGAATGCCGCGCCCCGCAACGATTGTCTCCTCCATCTCCTCAAAGGATGGATTCAGCCCCGGACCTCACCGTCCGGGGCTTTTTTTTGCCCCGCGCGCCCTCGTGTCCGGCCACTATGATGGGCGCCCCGTGCCCAGTCTGCTGCGGCGCAGCATCTGCTGCAGCCGCCCTCCCGTCGCCATGACCCAGCCCCTGACCCCGTTTGACTACCTGACCAAGATCCTCAACGCCCGCGTGTACGACGTGGCGGTGGAGACGGACCTGCAGCCCGCCCGCGCCCTGTCGCGCCGGCTGCACAACAAGGTGCTGCTCAAGCGCGAGGACCAGCAGCCCGTGTTCAGCTTCAAGCTGCGCGGCGCCTACAACAAGATGGCCCAGCTGCCGCCCGAGCAGCTGGCGCGCGGCGTGATCTGCGCCTCGGCCGGCAACCATGCCCAGGGCGTGGCCATGAGCGCGGCCAAGCTGGGCACGCGCGCCGTGGTGGTCATGCCCACCACCACGCCGCAGGTGAAGATCGACGCCGTGAAGACCCTGGGCGGCGAGGTGGTGCTGGCCGGCGACAGCTACTCCGACGCCTATGAGCACGCGGTCCGCCTGCAGGCCGATGAGGGCCTGACCTTCGTTCACCCCTTCGACGACCCGGACGTGATCGCCGGCCAGGGCACCGTGGCCATGGAAATCCTGCGCCAGGTGCAGCAGCTGGGCGGGCACCTGGACGCCGTGTTCGTGGGCATCGGCGGGGGCGGGCTGATCGCCGGCGTGGCCAACTACATCAAGGCCGTGCGCCCGCAGATCCGGGTGATCGGCGTGCAGATGAGCGACTCCGACGCCATGGTGCAGTCTGCTCGCGCGCACCAGCGCGTGCAGCTGGCCGACGTGGGCCTGTTTTCCGACGGCACGGCCGTCAAGCTGGTGGGCGAGGAGACCTTCCGCATCGCCCACGAGCTGGTGGACGACTACGTCACGGTGGACACGGACGCCGTGTGCGCCGCCATCAAGGACATCTTTGCCGACACCCGCAGCATCGTCGAGCCGGCCGGCGCGCTGGCCCTGGCCGGCCTGAAGGCCTACGTGGCCCGGCACAAGACGCGCGGCCAGACCTACGCGGCCATCCTGTCGGGCGCCAACATGAACTTCGACCGGCTGCGCTTCGTGGCCGAGCGCGCCGACGTGGGCGAGGAAAAGGAAGCCCTGTTTGCCGTCACCATCCCCGAGGAGCGCGGATCCTTCCGCCGCTTTTGCGAGGTGGTGGGCGCCCTGCCGGGCGGCCCGCGCAGCGTGACCGAGTTCAACTACCGCATCAGCCACCCGCAGCGCGCGCACGTCTTCGTCGGCCTGTCCACCCACGGCCGCGGCGAATCGGAAAAGATCGCCCGCGCTTTCCACAAGACGGGTTTTGCCGCACTTGACCTGACGCACGACGAGCTGGCAAAGGAGCACCTGCGCCACCTGGTCGGCGGCCACGCCCACCTGGCGCGCGACGAGCGGCTGATGCGCTTCACCTTCCCCGAGCGTCCGGGCGCGCTGTTCAAGTTTCTCAGCCTGATGCAGCCGACCTGGAACATCTCGCTGTTTCACTACCGCAACCAGGGCGCGGACTACGGCCGCATCCTCGTGGGCATGCAGGTGCCGCCGGGCGAGGCCGCCGCCTTCGACGCCTTCCTGCACACCCTGGGCTACCCCTGGGTGGAAGAGACGGACAACCCCGCCTACCGCCTGTTCCTGCAGGCCAATGGCGCTTGATGGATTGAGCATCAAATCGGGCTTTAACGCACGCCAATCAAGCGCTAGCAGCTACTCTTTCAATAGCAAGCAATACCCATGCTGAAGAACGCCCTGCGCCACTACCTGCTGGCCGTGCAGTTCTTCACCCGCGTGCCCGTCACCGGCCGGCTGGCGGCCTGGGTGGGCTACAGCCCGGCGCTGCTGCGCGCCAGCAGCGGGCACTTTCCGGGCGTGGGCTGGCTCGTGGGCCTGCTGGCGCTGGGCGTGTACGCGGCGGTGTACCAGACGCTGGGGGGCGGGCCGCTGGCCGGGGCGGTGGCGGCGGCGCTGTCCACCGCTGCCACGCTGCTCATGACCGGGGGCTTTCACGAGGACGGCCTGGCCGACGTGGCCGACGGCCTGGGTGGCGCCTACACGGCCGAGCGGGCGCTGGAGATCATGAAGGATTCGCGCATCGGCGCCTTTGGTGCCATGGCGCTGGTCCTGGCGCTGCTCACCAAGCTGGCGCTGCTGGCCCAGCTTTCTGGCCACGGCCTGCTGGCGGCCGTGGTGGCACTGGCCGGGGCGCATCCGCTGTCGCGCCTGTGGCCGCTGTTGACCATCCGCGCCCTGCCGCACGTGGGCGACAGCGCCACCTCCAAAAGCAAGCCGCTGGCCGACCGCATCGCCGGCCGGGCACTGGCCACGGCCGCCCTGTGGGCGCTGCCGCCGCTGCTGCTGGTGGTGTGGCTTTTGGGCGCGGGCGTCGCCGCCGCGGCGCTGCTGGGCAGCGCGGCTGGCGCGGGGTGGATGCATTGGCGCTTCGTGCGGCGATTGCAGGGCTTTACCGGCGACTGCCTGGGCGCATCGCAGCAACTGGCCGAGCTGGGTTTCTATCTGGGTGCGGCCGTGGCCCTGGCCCGGCAGGCAGCGGCGTGACGGCCACCCGCCTGTGGCTGGTGCGCCACGCCCAGCCCCAGGTGGCGCCCGGCATCTGCTATGGGCGCCTGGATGTACCCGCCGACCCTGCCGCCAGCCGCTTCGCCGCCCAGGCGCTGGCCCGGGCCCTGCCAGCCGGGGGCGTTGCCGTCTGGCACTCTCCGCTACAAAGATGTGAGCTGCTGGCGCTTGACCTGCAAGGGCTGAGGCCCGATTTGATGCCCAAACCCGAGCCGCGCATCATGGAGCTGGACTTCGGCTGCTGGGAGGGCCAGGCCTGGCACGCCATCGACCGCAGCGCCCTCGACGCCTGGGCCGGCCAGCTGCACACGTACGCCCCGGGCGGCGGCGAAGCCCTGCAGGCCATGCTGCAGCGCGTGTGGCAGGCGCTGCAGGACGCGCGCCGGCTGCCCTCGAGCGACGTGGTCTGGATCACCCATGCCGGCGTGGCGCGCTGCGTGGCCTGGCTGCTGGCCCACGGCCCGGGCCGCGCCCCGCGCGCGCAGGACTGGCCCACCGCGGCTCCGCCCTGTGGCGGCTGGACGGTGGCGCCGCTGCCGCCCCCTGAGGATATTTAAGGTCTGCCGCCCAGCGGCATCTGCAGCGTCACCGTGGTCGCACCGTCCAGCGACGGTCCCAGGCGCGCCTCGCGCCGCGACAGCGACTGCAGCACCAGGCCCGGCTCCACCGAGGCGCCCACGCGCACAGGCTTGGGCGGCTGCCCATCCACGCTGACCAGCGCCGCGCCATGGCCGCTGGTCGTGCCCGCCAGCACGCCCTGCAGCACGAAGCGGCCGGGCGCTGCCGGCGCCGCGGACTGCTGCACTGCCGCCACGTGCACGCCCGCGCCCAGCAGGCGCGCCACCGCCTGCGCGTCGGCCTGCGGAGCGGCCGGCAGCGTGGCCGGCACCGGTCCCGCCGGCTGCGCCGACAGGGCCAGCGCCCAGTACAGGGCGGCGGCGCCGGCCGCAGCCCACAGCGCCAGCGTGGTCAGGCGCGGGGCCCAGGAGCCGCCGCCGGGGGCGCGCAATGTGTGTGTCACCATCGCGCGATTATTTATCATTGCCCGGCTATGCCCCACCTGATCCGCCGCCCCCGGGCGCTGCCCCTTCCCGCCCTGCCCCGCCGCCTGGCGCGCTCCGCACGCCGCCGCCTCGCCGCAGGCTTCACCCTGATCGAGCTGATGGTGGTGCTGGTCATCATCGGCGTGCTGGCCGCGCTCATCGTGCCCAACGTGCTGGACCGCGCCGACGACGCGCGCAGCACTGCCGCGCGCACCGACATCACCAACATCATGCAGGCGCTCAAACTCTACCGGCTGGACAACCAGCGCTACCCCACGGCCGAGCAAGGCCTGCAGGCCCTGATCGCCCGTCCCTCGGCCGGCCCGGCGCCGAACAACTGGCGCCCCTACCTGGAAAAGCTGCCCAACGACCCGTGGGGCCGCCCCTACCAGTACCTCAACCCCGGCATCAAGGGCGAGGTGGACGTGATGAGCTTCGGCGCAGACGGCCAGTCCGGGGGCGAAGGCAAGGATGCCGACATCGGCAGTTGGCAGTGAATGGAGCCCCCACGGTCGTTCACTGCGTGTACTCCCTGCCCCCCGAGGGGGCCGCGTTTCGCCTTGGGGCGGCCCGGCGGCGAAACAGGGCCCCCACGGTCGTTCACTGCGTGTACTTCCCTGCCCCCCGAGGGGGCCGCGCTTCGCCTTGGGGCGGCCCGGCGGCGAAACCTCTTCATCCTGCGTGGCCTGACCTCATAGCCTAGACATGACATGCGTGCGCCCTGTGCCAGCGGACGCCGCGGATCTGGCTCTGCCAGTCCGCTGGCGTCGCCCTTTCTCCCGCGCAGCGAGAGAGGGGGGAAGACGCGAAGCGGCTCGGGGGGGTGCTCCCTGGTCTGGGGGGTTTACCTTGCTCGAACTGCTGGTCGTGCTGTCCATCATCGCCCTGGCCACGGCCGGCGTCGGCTTTGCGCTGCGCGACAGCGGCGACACCCAGCTGCAGCGCGAGGGCGAGCGCCTGGCCGCGCTGCTGGAAGGCGCACGGGCGCAGTCGCGCGCCTCCGGGGCGCCGGTGCGCTGGCGCGCGGAAAGGGGGAGCTTTCGCTTCGACGGCCTGCCCGGCCCGGCGGGCGCGCCCCGCACCTGGCTGGACGCGGGCACCGGCGTGCAGGGCGGTGCGGGCGCGCTGTGGCTGGGGCCGGAGCCCCTGATTGGCGCGCAGCAGGTGGTGCTGGTCAACCAGGCGCACCCCGGGCGCGCCGTGGCCGTCGCCACGGACGGGCTGCGGCCATTTGCCGTGCAGACCCTGCAATGACCCGGCGCCTGCCCTGCAACGGCCGCCGCCGCAGTGCGTACGGCTTCACTCTGGTGGAGGTGCTGGTGGCGTTGGCCATCGTGGCCATTGCCCTCATGGCCGGGCTGCAGGCGACCTCGGCCCTCACGCGCAGCGCCGCGCGCCAGACCGACGTGGTGCTGGCCCACCTGTGCGCCGAAAACGAGCTGGTGCGCGTGCGCCTGGCGCGGCAGCTGCCCTCCATCGGCGACGCCTCGGGCACCTGCGAGCAGGCCGGGCGGCAGTACGGCGTGGCCGTAATCACCTCGCCCACGCCCAACCCGCAGTTCCGCCGCGTGGATGCGCAGGTGACCGAGGAGCGGTACCCGGTGCTGCGCCTGTCCACCATCGTGGGGAGGTACTAGAAGATGCCCCCCCTGAGGCGCTGCGCGCCTTCCCCCCGAGGGGGGACGACGCTGGTGGACTGGCGCAGCCAGATCCACGGCGTCCGCTGGTATGGCCTGCTCCGCGGCCTCCTGACTAAGAGCCGGCGGTCGCGTACCTCCAGCGGCTTCACATTGATCGAGCTGCTGGTGGCGATTGCGGTGATGGCGCTGCTGGCCATCGTCAGCTGGCGCGGGCTGGATGGCATGGTGCGCTCGCAGGAGGTCACGCGCGCGCGCGCCGACGAGCTGCTGGTGCTGCAGACGGTGCTGGCGCAGTGGTCGGCCGACCTGGATGCGCTGCAGCCCATCGCCCACACCGAGCCCATCGCCTGGGATGGCCAGGTGCTGCGGATGACGCGGCGCAGCACCCGCCTGCCTGAAGAGGGCGCGCTGGTGGTGGCCTGGGCGCAGCGCAACACCGAGGCGGGGCCGCGCTGGCTGCGCTGGCAGTCGGCGCCGGTGCGCACGCGTGCCGAATGGGCCGGCGCCTGGCAGCAGGCCGCCGTGTGGGCCCGCACGCCCGGCCAGGCCGAGCGCCGCGGCGAGACGGTGCTGCTGCCGCTGGCCGGCTGGCAGCTGTTTTACTTTCGCGGCGGCGCCTGGGCCAACGCCCAGTCCAGCGGCGCAGGCAGCGGCCAGCCCCGCGCCGTGGGCGACCTGAACGACGCCTCGGCGCGCATCCCCGAGGGCGTGCGCCTGCAGCTCACGCTGGCGCCGGGCGGGGCGCTGGCCGGCACCATCGTGCGCGACTGGGCCAACCCGCTGCTGGGGGGCGGCAAGTCGTGAGGCAGAAAACGCGGGTGCATAAGGCACACAAGGGCGCCGCCCTGCTGCTGGCCATGCTCACGGTGACGCTGGTGGCCAGCTTTGCCGCTGCCGCGCTGTGGCAGCAGTGGCGCGCCGGCGAGGTGGAGACGGCCGAGCGCGCCCGCGTGCAGTCGGCCTGGATATTGGTCGGTGCGCTGGACTGGTCGCGCCTGATCCTGCGCGAGGACTCGCTGGCGCGCACCGGCGACGGCACCGACAACCTGACCGAGCCCTGGTCGGTGCCGCTGGCCGAGGCGCGCCTGTCCACCTTCCTGGCGGCCAACCGCAACGTCGCCCAGGTGGAGGACGCCAGCACCGACACCGCCGACGCCTTCCTGTCCGGCCAGATCAGCGACCAGCAGGCGCTGCTCAACCTGCGCAACCTGGTGCAGGACAACCAGGTGGAGCCGGTGGCGCTGCGCCAGTTCGCCCGGCTGTTCGAATACCTGGGCCTGCCCGCCCCGCAACTCGACGGCCTGGCCCGCCAGATGGTGCAGGCCGTGTCCGCCGAGGGCGACGCGGCCAACGTGCCGCTGCTGCCGCAAAACGCCGCGCAGCTGACCTGGTGGGGCCTGGCGCCGGCCGTGGTCGAGCAGCTCGCGCCCTACGTCACGCTGCTGCCCGTGCGCACCAAGGTCAACCTGAACACCGCCGGCGCCGTAGTGCTGTGGGCCAGTGGCGACGGCCTGTCCATGGCCCAGGCCCAGCAGCTGGTGCAGTCGCGCGAGCGCCAGCACTTCAAAAGCGAAGCCGACGCCGCCAAGCTGCTGGGCAACGCCGGCAATGCCATCACCCCGGCCACGCACACGGTGGCCTCGCAGTACTTCGAGGTGCGCGGCCAGCTGCGCCTGGACGGCGCGGTGGTGCAGGAGCGCTCGCTGGTGCTCAAGCAGCGCGGCGACGTGCGCACCCTGTGGCGCGAGCGCGGCGCCCTGCCCGCCGCGGCCGCCGCACCGGGGGCCGGCCCCTACAATGCGCCGCCAACCCCCGCGCCATGAGCACCCTCGTCATCACCCTGCCCCTGGCCGCGCCCGAAGCTGCCGACCGCTACGGCTACGTGCTGTCCAGCGACGGCCACGCCGTCACCCGCCACGCCAGCGCCAGCGCCGCGCTGCTGCCCGGCCCCGGCCGTGCCGGCGAGATCGTGGCCGTGGTGCCGGCGCGCGCCCTGTCCTGGCAGCGCGTCACCTTGCCTCCTGGCGCCCTGGCCCAGGCCGCGCGCGTGCGCGCCGTGCTCGAAGGGCTGCTGGAAGAACACCTGCTGGACGACCCTGCCACGCTGCACTTTGCCCTCGCGCCCGGCGCACAGTCCGGCGCGCCTGCCTGGGTGGCCGTGTGCGACCGCGCCTGGCTGCGCAGCGCCCTGCAGGCGCTGGAGGCCGCCGGCCGCCCGGCCGATCGCGTGGTACCCGAATTCGCCCCCGGCCCCACGGCCAGCGGACAGCCCGAGATCACCGTGCTGGGCACCCCCGAGGACGCCCAGCTGGTGCTGGCGGGCCAGGGCGAGCAGCAGGCCGTGGCCGTGCTGCCGCTGGCCGCCGCGCCGGCCCTGCTGGCCCCGCCCGCCGACGATGCGCCGCCCGTGCGCGCCGAGCCCGCCGTGGTGGCGCTGGCCGAGCGCCTGCTGGCGCCGCGCCGCGTGGCCATGCAGCCGGCCGCCCAGCGCCTGCTGGCCGCCGCCCGCGGCCCGTGGGACCTGGCGCAGCTCGACCTGGCCAGCAGCGGCCGCAAGCGCGCCCTGCGCCGGGCCGCCGCCGCCGCCAATGCCTTTTTGCGCGCGCCGCAGTGGCGCGCCGCCCGCTGGGGCCTGGCCGCGGCCCTGCTGGTGCAGGTCGTCGGCCTGAACCTGTGGGCCTGGCAAGACCGCCAGGTCGTCGCCGCCAAGCAGGCTGCCGCCCGCGGCCTGCTGACCCAGACCTTCCCGCAAGTGCAGGTGGTGGTCGATGCGCCGGTGCAGATGGAGCGCGAGCTGGCCCGCCTGCGCCAGCAGGCCGGTGGCCTGTCGGCCAGCGACCTGGAGCCGCTGATGGCCGCCGCCGGCGCCGCCATGCCGCCCGGCGCCACCCCGGCCGCCGTGCAATACGCCAGCGGCGAGCTGCGCCTGCGCGGCGTGCAACTGGCCGACGCCGAGCTGGACGAAGCCCGCCAGCGCCTGGCCGCGTTGGGGGCCAGCGCCAACGTGCAGGACGACGCCCTGCTGGTGCGCCCCGCACCGGCCACAGGCCAGCCATGATGAAGAACACCCACAAGAACCAAGGCCCCGCCACGCTGGCCGCCGCCCGCGCGCACTGGGCGCGCCTGGCGGCGCGCGAGCAGACGCTGGTGCTGGCCGCGGCCGGCCTGGTGCTGCTGGCCCTGGCCTGGTGGCTGCTGCTGGCGCCCGCCTGGTCCACCTGGAAGACCTCTGCCGCACGCCACGCCCAGGCCGATGCGCAACTGCGCCAGATGCAGCTGCTGCAGGCCGAGGCGCGCCAGCTGCAGGAGGCGCCGCGCGCCCAGGGCGGCAGCCCGGGCGCCGCGCTGCAGGCCAGCGTGGCCCAGGCCCTGGGCCGGGGCGGGCAGATCGCCCTGGCCGGCGAGCGCGCCACCGTCACCTTGCGCGCCGTGCCGGCCGCGGCCGTGGCCCGCTGGCTGGCCCAGGCCCGCAGCGCCGCGCGCGCCGTGCCGCTGGAGGCCCAGCTGACGCGCGACGCCGGCACCGACGCCGCCTGGAGCGGCACGGTGGTGCTGGCCCTGCCCGCGCCCTGAGACTGATTGCTGCCGCCCGTGCCCGCACCGTCTCCATCCCGCCGCCTTGCGCCCGCCGACCCGGGCGCCCGCACGCCCTGGGGCTGGGCGGTCGCCGGCCTGGGCCTGGGGCTGCTGGCCGTGGCCGTGCTGGCCGCGCCCGCGCGCTGGCTGGCGGCCCGGGTAGAGCACGCCAGCGGCGGCCAGGTGCTGCTGCACGACGCCCGCGGCACGCTGTGGAACGGCTCGGCCCAGCTGGTGCTCACCGGCGGCGCCGGCAGCGGCGACCAGTCGGCCCTGCCCGGGCGGCTGCACTGGCAGCTGCGCCCGGCCTGGCTGGGCGCGCGCGTGCAGCTGGCGGCCGACTGCTGCACCAGCGCCGCGCCGCTGCGCCTGCACGCAGGCTTTGGCTGGCGCACCCTGCGCCTGCAGGTGGCCGACGGCGCCAGCCAGTGGCCGGCCGCCGTGCTGGCCGGCCTGGGCACGCCGTGGAACACCATCCAGCCCGAGGGCCAGCTGCAGCTGGGCACGCGCGCGCTGTCGCTGGCCTGGGCGCAGGGGCGGCTGAGCCTGGCCGGCAGCGTGCAGCTGGACGCGCTGGCCATGTCCTCGCGCCTGTCCACCCTGCGGCCCATGGGCAGCTACCGGCTGCAGCTGACCGGCGGCGAGGCGCCCACGCTGCAGCTGTCCACGCTGGACGGAGCGCTGCTGCTGTCGGGCAGCGGCCAGTGGGTGGGGCAGCGCCTGCGCTTTACCGGCGAGGCCAGCGCCGCGCCGGGCAGCGAGGGCGCCCTGGCCAATCTTCTGAATATCATCGGGCGGCGCAGCGGCGCGCGTTCCGTCATCACCCTGGGCTGAGAGCCTGCTCATGACCACCAAGATCTTTCGGCCCGGCCGCACCAATGCTCTGCATTTGATAGCTGCCAGCGCTTTGCTGGCGTGCCTTTGCACCCCCATTCATGCACAAACCGGCAGCGTGCGCGCCAGCGAGCCGGTGACGCTGAACTTCGCCGGCGCCGACATCGAGGCCGTGGCCCGCACCATGGCCACCATCACCGGGCGCAACGTGGTGGTGGATCCGCGCGTGAAGGGCCAGCTGACCCTGGTGACGGAAAAGGCCGTGCCGCCGGCCGCCGCCTTCCAGCAGTTCCTGGCGGCGCTGCGGCTGCAGGGCTTTACGGTGGTCGAGTCCGCCGGCCTGTACAAGGTGGTGCCCGAGGCCGACGCCAAGCTGCAGGCCGACGGCGTCACCGTGACCCAGGGCGGCTCCGGGCGCGCGCCGGCGGGCGGGCAGATCGTCACGCAGATCTTCAAGCTGAACTTCGAGAACGCCGCCAACCTGGTGCCGGTGCTGCGCCCGCTCATCAGCCCCAACAACACCATCAACGTCAACCCGGGCAACAACTCGCTCGTCATCACCGACTACGCCGACAACCTGCAGCGCCTGGCGCGCATCGTGGCGGCGATGGACGTGTCCAACGCCAGCGACGTGGAAGTCATCGCGCTGCAGCACGCCGTGGCCGCCGAGCTGGCGCCGCTGGTGGCGCGCCTGATCGAGGGCGGGGGCGCCACCGGCGCCGCGCCGGCCGCGGCCCAGGGCCAGAGCGACACCTCCTTCAAGACCACGCTGCTGGCCGAGCCGCGCAGCAACGCCATCATCGTGCGCGCCGCCAACCCGGCGCGCGTGGCGCTGGTGCGCTCGCTGGTGGCCAAGCTGGACCAGCCGGCCGCGCCCGGCTCCAGCGCCGCCAGCGGCAACATCCACGTCGTCTATCTGAAGAACGCCGACGCCGTGAAGCTGGCCACCACGCTGCGCGCGGCGCTGTCGGGCGGCACGGGCGGCGGGGGCGGGGGCGACACATCCGGCGCCAGCGGCACGCTGGCCACGCGCGCCGGCAGCCTGGGCGGCGGCGCGGGGGGCGCGCTGGGGCAGGCCGGCGCCGGCCTGGGCCAGCAGGGCGCGAGCGCCCTGGGCGGCGGCCAGAGCGGGCTGAGCGCGGGCACGCAGCTGGCCGGCGGCTCGGGTCAGTCCAGCCAGCCTTCGACGGGCGGCATCATCCAGGCCGACCCGACCACCAACTCGCTCATCATCACGGCGCCCGAGCCGCTGTTTCGACAGATCCGTACCGTCATCGACCAGCTGGACGGGCGCCGCGCCCAGGTGCTGGTGGAGAGCCTGATCGTGGAGGTGCGCGCCAGCCGGGTGGCCGAGTTCGGCATCCAGTGGCAGGGCGTGATGGGCCACATGGGCAGCACCCTGGGCGTGCTGGGCACCAACTCCGGCCTCACCGGCACCAACATCCTGGACTTGGCCATCGCCGCAGCCAGTGCCTCCCAGGGCAACCTGTCCAGCCTGGCCGGCGCCAAGCCCGCGCCGGGCATGAACCTGGCCGTGGCCCCGCGCCTCAACGGCAAGTACTACCTGGGCGCACTGGCCAACTTTCTGGAAGGCACGGGCGACGCCAACGTGCTGTCCACGCCCAACCTGATGACGCTGGACAACGAGGAGGCGCAGATCATCATCGGCGACAACGTGCCCTTCGTGACCGGCTCCTACGCCAACACCGGCGGCAACGGCGGCGCCGTGAACCCCTTCACCACCGTGGAGCGCAAGGACGTGGGCCTGATGCTGCGCGTGCGCCCGCAGATCAACGAGAACGGCACTGTCAAGCTGACGCTGTACCAGGAGGTCTCCAAGGTGGCGGGCAACACGCTGAACAACGTCAACGGCCCCACCACCAGCAAGCGCTCGATCGAGTCCACCGTGCTGGTGGACGACGGCAGCGTCATCGTGATCGGCGGCCTGCTGGAGGACAACTACGGCCTGAACCAGGACAAGGTGCCCCTGGCCGGCGACCTGCCGCTGGTGGGCAGCCTGTTTCGCAGCGAAAAGCGCACGCGCGAGAAGACCAACCTGATGGTCTTTCTGCGGCCCATGGTGATTCGCGACAACGCCACCAGCGACGCGCTGATGGTGGACCGCTACGAGGCCATCCGCGCGCTGCAGCAAAGCAGCCAGCCGGCGCCCAGCATGGTCATGCGTGCCGTCTCCGACGCGCCCGTGCTGCCGCCCCTGCCCGCCCCCGGGCAGGCGCCGGGCGCGCCCCGCCCGGCCGCGGCGCCTGCCCCGCTGGCGCCGGTGGCGCCCGAGGTGCGCCCGCTGCCGTCCGCCGCTGCCTACGATCAGCCCTACGCCCCGCAGTGAGGCGCGCTGCCCTGCTGCCCGCCTGAGTCCGCGCCCTTTTTGCCTGCCCCGCCGCCATGCGCCACCCCCTGCCTTACGCCTTTGCGCGCTCCCATCAGCTGCTGCTGGAGGACGACGGCCGCCAGCTCGTGCTGTGGCACGGCCCGCGGCCGGCGCCCGGCGCCCTGAGCGAGGTGCTGCGCAAGCACGCGGTGCAGCAGTTCATGGCGCTGGAGGCCGCGCCCCTGGCCGCGCGCATCAGCCAGGCGTATTCGCAAAGCGAATCGAGCGCCGCCACGGTGGTCAGCGAGGTGGAGGAAGGCGCCGACCTCTCGCGCATGATGCAGGAGCTGCCCGCGGTGGAGGACCTGCTGGAGTCTGCGGGCGACGCGCCCATCATCCGCATGCTCAACGCGCTGCTGACCCAGGCCGTGCGCGATGGCGCCAGCGACATCCACATCGAGCCCTACGAGCGCCATTCCAGCGTGCGCTTTCGCGTGGATGGCACGCTGCGCGAGGTGGTGCAGCCCAACCGCGCGCTGCACGCGGCGCTGATCTCGCGCCTGAAGATCATGGCCGACCTGGACATCTCGGAAAAGCGCCTGCCCCAGGACGGGCGCATCAGCCTGCGCCTGGGGACAAGGGCCATCGACGTGCGCGTGTCCACCCTGCCCAGCGCCCATGGCGAGCGCGCCGTGCTGCGCCTGCTGGACAAGAGCGAATCGCGCCTGACCCTGGAGTCCGTGGGCATGCAGGGCCCGGTGCTGGCGCGCATGGAGCAGCTGATCAGTCAGCCCCACGGCATCATCTTGGTGACCGGCCCCACCGGCTCGGGCAAGACCACCACGCTGTACGGCGCGCTGGCGCGGCTGGACGCCACGCGCAGCAACATCATGACGGTGGAAGACCCCATCGAATACGAGCTGCCGGGCGTCGGCCAGACGCAGGTCAACCCGAAGATCGAGCTGACGTTTGCCAAGGCGCTGCGCGCCATCCTGCGCCAGGACCCGGACGTCATCATGATCGGCGAGATCCGCGACTTCGAGACGGCGCAGATTGCCATCCAGGCCTCGCTCACCGGCCACCTGGTACTGGCCACGCTGCACACCAACGACGCCGCCAGCGCCGTCACGCGGCTGGTGGACATGGGCGTGGAGCCGTTCCTGCTGTCCTCGTCGCTGCTGGGCGTGCTGGCGCAGCGGCTGGTGCGCAAGTACTGCCGCTCGTGCAGCGGCGCGGGCTGCGAGCACTGCGGCGCCACCGGCTACGCCGGGCGCACCGGCGTGTTCGAGCTGCTGCTGGTGGACGACGCCATCCGCGCCCAGATCCACGCCGGCGCGCCCGAGGCCGACATCCGCACGCAGGGCCTGGCCGGCGGCATGACGCTGATGCGCCAGGACGGCCAGCGCCTGGTGGCCGCCGGCATCACCAGCCCCGAGGAAGTGCTGCGCGTCACGCGGGACTAGCGTTGTGCGCTGCGCAAAAAAGAGAGCTGCTGGCGCTTGATCCACGGGGGTTTGAGGGTGAAAACAGCCTGAAACCCGCGCCAGTCAAGCGCCAGCAGCTATGATTTTTGCATCAGCACAACCGAGCGGCCTGCGCGCCCACACCGACCCCCAGCGCAGCCGAAAAGCTAGCGCTTGGCCGCCGCGCGCCGGCGTGTGCCCGGCAGGCCGCGCTGCAGCTCCTTGAGCAGCAGCACCACCTGGCGCGAGGCGTGCTGGCAGCTCTTGTAGGCCTGCTCGGCCAGCGCCGTCTCGCCGGCCTCCACATGGATGATGAAGGCGGCGGCCTGCTGGTGAAAGTAGCGGTGGCGGCGCAGCAGCATGTCGAACGCCGGAAAGTGCCCCAGCGCCGCCCGGCCGCTGTCGTGCAGCCACTGGCCCAGCTCGGAGCAGCGGTCGTCCTGCACCACGTCGGCGCGCAGGCGCTCGTCGCGCTGGCCCTGCAGCAGCGTGCCCAGCCAGGGCAGCCAGCGCTCGTGGCCGACGATGGCCGCGTCGATGTCGAACTGCGCCATCACGCGGCCGGCCTCCTCGTCGAAAAGCACCAGCTCGCTGGCTTCTTCCGCAGGCAGCGACGACCAGTCGGACGGGGCCTTCAGCCCGTCGGAGCGTGGTTGGAACAGTCGGCTGAAAAACCCCATGGTGCTTGCCTCGTCCGCTGGCCGCTGCGTGCCGCTTCCAGGCAGGTGTAGTTGTGGAAAAGCCGGAATTATCGCGCCCCGCCACCGCCCCGGCCCACCCCCTGAATGTCAACTATGCGGTGGCGGGTGCCCGGCCCCGTGCCAGCACGAAATGGCCGCCATGCCGACAATGGCGGCCATGACGACACACCGCCTTCCCCTGCTTTCCTTTCTGGACCTGGTGGCCGTGCGCGAGGGCGGCACACCCGCCCAGGCGCTGGACCTGGCCGTGCGCACCGCGCAGTGCGCTGAAGGCCTGGGCTTTGCACGCTACTGGCTGGCCGAGCACCACAACATGCCAGGCATCGCCAGCTCCGCCACCGCCGTGCTGGTGGGCCACATCGCCGGGGCCACGCAGACCATCCGCGTCGGCTCGGGCGGCATCATGCTGCCCAACCACGCGCCGCTGGTGGTGGCCGAGGCCTTCGGCACGCTGGCCACGCTCTACCCCGGCCGCATCGACCTGGGGCTGGGCCGCGCCCCCGGCACCGACGGCGCCACCATGCGCGCGCTGCGCCGCGACCGCGTGGAGCGCGAGGAAGACTTCCCGCGCGACGTGGCCGAGCTGCAGCACCTGCTGGCGCCTGCCGAGGCCGGGCAAAAGCTCATCGCCACGCCCGGCGCTGGCACCGAGGTGCCCATCTGGCTGCTGGGCTCCAGCCTGTTTTCCGCCCAGCTGGCGGCGCACATGGGCCTGCCCTACGCCTTTGCCTCGCACTTCGCGCCGCGCATGCTGCACGCCGCCATCGAGCTGTACCGCCGGCTGTTTAAGCCCTCCAAGGTGCTGGCCAAACCCTACGTGGTGATCGGCGTGCCGGTGATCGCCGCGCCCACCGACGAAGAGGCGCAGCTGCTGGCCAGCAGCACCTATCAGCGCGTGCTGGGCATTCTGACCGGCCAGCGCGGCCTGCTGGCTCCGCCCGTGCCCGGCTACCTGGAGCGCCTGGGCTACCAGGAGCGCCAGGCGATCGCCGACTTCCTGGCCGTGGGCGTGGTGGGCGGGCCCGAGACCGTGCGCGCCGGCCTGCGCGCGCTGGCCAGCAGCACGCAGGCCGACGAGTTCATGCTGGTGTCGGACGTGTACGAGCCCGAGCTGCGCCTGCGCTCGCTGCAGCTCACCGCCCAGGCGCACGCCTGAGAGCCACGGTGCGGGCGGCGGCGCCCAGACGGGCCGCAAGCGGCGCTACCATCGCAGGCCTGCCGCCTGTCTGCCTGCCGTCCCACCGCCCTCCTTCCTAGCGCATGCCTGCCTATTCCTTTGAAGCCCTGGACGCCGAAGGCCGCGTGCGCCGCGGCACGGTGGACGCGGACACCCCCAAGGCCGCCCGCGGCCTGCTGCGCGCGCAGTCGCTGGTGCCGCTGGACGTGCAGGCGCTGGCCGCCGATGCCCGCGCCGGCGCCGGCCAGGGCGGGCTGCAGCGGCTGTTCACCCGGCCGGTGTTCAATGCCACGGGCCTGGCCATCTGGACGCGCCAGCTGGCCGGGCTGGTCTCGTCGGGCCTGCCGCTGGAGCGCGCCCTCACCGCCCTGGCCGAAGAGGCCGACACCCAGCCACAGCGCCACCTGGTGGCGTCGCTGCGCGCCGAGGTCAACGCCGGCGCGCCCTTTGCCCGCGCGCTGGCGCTGCACCCGGAGTTCTCCGACATCTACTGCGCCGTGATCGGCGCCGGCGAGTCCAGCGGCGCCCTGGGCGAGGTGCTGGAGCGCCTGGCCGACGACCTGGAGGCGCGCCAGCAGCTGCGCGCCAAGCTGCTCGGCGCCGCGCTGTACCCGGCCATCGTCACGGTGGTGGCCATTGTCATCGTGCTGTTTTTGGTGGGTTACGTGGTGCCGCAGGTGGCCAGCGTGTTTGCCGGCACCAAGCGCGCCCTGCCGTTTCTGACGGTGGCCATGCTGGCGCTGAGCGACTTTGTGCGCAGTTACGGCTGGGCGCTGCTGGGCGCTCTGGTATTGATAGCTGCCGGCGTGCGCGCAGCCTTGTCCCGCCCCGCTTTTCGCGAAAGGTTCGACGGTGCCTGGCTGCGCCTGCCGCTGGTCGGGCGGCTGGCGCGTGGCTACAACGCAGCGCGCTTTGCCAGCACCCTGGCCATGCTGGCCGGCGCCGGCGTGCCCATCCTGCGCGCGCTGCAGGCGGCCGCCGAGACACTGAACAACCGCGCCCTGCGCGCGGACGCGCTGGACGCCCTGGCGCTGGTGCGCGAGGGCGCGCCGCTGGCCTCGGCCCTGGGGCAGAAAAAGCGCTTTCCCGGCCTGCTGGCCATGTTCGCCCGCCTGGGCGAGCAGACCGGCCGCCTGCCGCAGATGCTGGACCGCGCCGCCACCCAGCTGGGCACCGAGGTGCAGCGCCGCGCCCTGCAGCTGGCGACCATCCTGGAGCCGCTGCTCATCGTCGGCATGGGCCTCGTCGTCATGTTGATCGTGCTGGCGGTGCTGATGCCGATCATTCAGCTGAACCAGTTTGTGAAATGAGGGGCACCCCCCTGAGCGGCTGCGCCGCTTCCCCCCGCTCTCGCAATGCTGCGCATTGCGGGCAGGGGGACACCGCCGGTGCTGCGGGGCGGCCCTTGCACGGCGGTCCTGGCCCGGGTGGCGCGGCGGTCGCCGCTCCGCCCTGGTCAGGACGCGCTCTGGAGACCTTGCATGGCTGCAACCCTGAGTGACAAGCTGGTCGTCGCGATTTCGTCGCGGGCGCTGTTTGACTTCGAGGAGGAGAACCGGCTGTTCGAGGCGGGCGACGAAGAGGCCTACATGCGCCGGCAGCTGGAGCTGGTGCACCAGCCGGCACGGCCGGGCATTGCGTTTTCGCTGGTGAGGAAGCTGCTGGACTTCAACACGGCCGAGGCGCAGCGGGTGGAGGTGGTCATGCTCTCGCGCAACGACCCGGCCAGCGGCATGCGGGTGTTTGCCTCGGCCAAGGCGGCGGGCATGCGCATCGAGCGCGGGGTGTTCACGCGCGGGCGCAACCCGTTTTCCTACCTGCGCCCGCTGGGGGCGCACCTGTTTTTGTCGGCCAACGAGGCCGATGTGCGCGAAGCCCTGTCCATCGGCTTTCCCGCCGCGCGGGTGATGACCGACGCCACGCCCGCCGGCGACCGCTACCCGCGCGAGGTGCGCATCGCCTTTGATGGCGACGCCGTGCTGTTTTCCGACGAGGCCGAGCGGGTCTATCAGGACGGCGGCCTGCCGGCGTTCTTGCAGCACGAGGTCTCGCTGGCGGCCACGCCGCTGGCGGGCGGGCCGTTCAAGCCGCTCCTGGCGGCGCTGCACCGGCTGCAGCAGCAGGCCGACGCCTCGCAGATGCGCATCCGCACCGCGCTGGTCACCGCGCGCAGCGCCCCGGCGCACGAGCGCGCCGTGCGCACGCTGCTGGACTGGGGCATCGCAGTGGACGAGGCGATGTTTCTGGGCGGGCTGGACAAGGGGCCGTTCCTGCGCGAGTTCGAGCCCGACTTCTTCTTCGACGACCAAACCGGCCACGTCAGCTCGGCCGCGCGGCACGTGCCGGCCGGGCACGTCAGCGCGGGCATCGCCAACGCGCCGCCCGCAAACACGCAAGAAATACAGTAAAAAGCGCCTCAAACGCCCGTGGCACAAGCGCCGGCAGCTGCTTTTTCAGTAGCAAATGGCGATCTACAAAGGCAGGGCGTCAGCCGCCTGTGCGCTTGACCTTGGGGTCGGCGTAGGTCAGCGGCGCGTCGTTCTTGACCTGCTGGGCCATGCGCTCGGCCAGGGTGGTCTTGTTGATGTCCTGCGCCATCTCCACGGCGCTGCCGCTGGCGCGCCACATGGACTGGATGAACTCCAGCATCTGCTGGTACAGCGGCGGCTCGCGCGGCGGCTCTTCGGGCTGCTCGGGCGCTTCCTTCTTGGTCTCGGCCAGGGTCCAGTCGCGGTGGGCCTCGTCCGGGTCGCTGGGGCGACCGGGTTCGCGGATGACCGAACCTTCGCCCAGGCGGTCGGTGGACTCGACCGCGTTCGGCGCCTGCACGGGTCGCACGGGTACGGCTCCGCCCGCGCCCGTGGAATACAGGTCGCCCGCCGTGGCGGGGCGCCAAGGCTGGGTCGAGCGGTCAACGGGTGGCAATTGCATGGCGAGGTTCCTCCGGTGCATGAATGCAAACGCGCTGGTCGTAGCCAGCGCCTCGTCGTACATCCATAACGGCAAAAAGAAGGGTGAATTAAGCCTTTTTTCGCCGATAGGGCAAAAATAAGCGTTTACCCCCCGGCTCTGCCGTGGCGGGGCTCCAGGCTTTTTCGGCCTCCGGCGCGCGCCCGGCCTGCGCGGGCTGCTACAAGAATCGTTCCAGCAGCTTGCGCGAAGCGCGGTCCAGCGCACCGGTGTCGGGCACGCGAAACTGCAGGCCGCCGCTGGCGGTGATGAGCAGGTGGGTGCGCTCGTCCAGCCGGCGGATGTCCTCCTCGCCCTTGAGCACCAGCTCGGCCGGGCCGCGGTCGGTCTCCACCTGCCAGGTGCTGGGCGTGGCAAAGCCCGAGACCGATACCAGCCGCGTGATGACGGGCACGAACTCGCGCGCGGCCAGCTCCTCGCGGACCAGCGCCTGCACCGGCGCGGGCACGCCGCCCAGCCGGGGCAGCCAGGCGATCTCGCGCCCGTCGGCGCCGACCAGCGACACGCCCTCGTCGGGCGCGGCGACGGGAAAGGCCCGCACGGGCGTGACGCCCTCGTGCTGCGTGCCATCGGGCAGCTGCAGCACCAGCCGGCCGTGGGCGTTGCGCATCAGGGTGATGTCGCCCTGCGGCGCGCTGGCGTGGGAGGTGTCCTGGGCCATGGCGCTTGCTCCTTGTTGCCTCACAGCTGCCCCGCCGGGTGGCGCGGGTGGCTGGTGACCTGCAGGCCGGCGGCCTGGGCGTCTTCCTCGGCGCGGCGGGCCTGGGCCTCGTACAGGCGCCAGTAGGCGCCCTGCTTTTGCATCAGCTCGTCATGCGGGCCGACCTCGACGATCTCGCCGCGGTCCATGACGACCAGCCGGTCGGCCTTGCGCAGCGTGGACAGGCGGTGGGCGATGGCAATCGTGGTGCGGCCCTGCACCAGGTTGTCCAGGGCCTTCTGGATCTCGCGCTCGGTCTCGGTGTCCACGGCGGAGGTGGCCTCATCCAGGATCAGGATGCGCGGGTCGATCAGCAGCGCCCGGGCAATGCTGATGCGCTGGCGCTCGCCGCCCGACAGGCCCTGGCCGCGCTCGCCCACCAGGCTGTCATAGCCATGCAGCAGGCGCAGGATGAACTCGTGCGCGTGCGCGGCGCGCGCGGCGGCGACGATTTCCTCGCGCGTGGCTTCGGGCTTGCCATAGGCGATGTTCTCGGCGATGGTGCCGAAGAACAGAAACGGCTCCTGCAGCACCAGGCCGATGTGGCGGCGGAAGTCGCTCACGGCCATGCGCCGGATGTCCACGCCATCGACCAAGATGGCGCCGTCCGTCACGTCGTAGAAGCGGCTGATCAGATTGACCAGCGTGCTCTTGCCCGAGCCGCTGTGGCCCACCAGGCCGATCATCTCGCCGGGGCGGATGGACAGCGACAGGTTCTTGATGACCGTGCGGCTGCCGTAGCGAAAGCCCACGCCCTGCATCTCGATGGCGCCGGCCACGCGGGGCACCCGCACCGGGTTCACCGGGTCGGGCACGTTGGAGACGTGGTCCAGGATGTCGAAGATGCGCTTGGCGCCGGCGGCCGCCTTTTGCGTGACCGAGACGATGCGGCTCATGGAATCGAGCCGGGTGTAGAAGCGCCCGATGTAGGCAATGAAGGCCGTCAGCACGCCCACCGTGATCTGGTTGTGCGCCACCAGCCAGATGCCGAAGGCCCAGACCACCAGCAGGCCGATCTCGGTCATCAGCGACACGGTGGGCGAGAACAGGCTCCAGGTCTTGTTCAGGCGGTCGTTGACTTCCAGGTTGTGCTGGTTGGCAGCGCGAAAGCGGTCGGCCTCGCGCTGCTCCTGGGCGAAGGCCTTGACCACGCGGATGCCGGGGATGGTGTCGGCCAGCACGTTGGTCACTTCGCTCCAGACGCGGTCGATGCGCTCGAAGCCGGTGCGCAGCTTGTCGCGCACGGTGTGGATCAGCCAGGCGATGAAGGGCAGCGGCACCAGCGTGACCAGGGCCAGCCAGGGGTTGATGGAAAACAGGATGGCCGACGTCATCAGGATCATCAGCACGTCGGTGGCGAAGTCCAGAGCGTTCAGCGACAGGAAGACGTTGATGCGGTCGGTCTCCGAGCCGATGCGCGCCATCAGGTCGCCCGTCCTCTTGCTGCCGAAATACTCCAGCGACAGGCGCAGCAGGTGCTCGTACGTAGTGGTGCGCAGATCGGCGCCGATGCGCTCGGACACCAGCGCCAGGATGTAGGTGCGCGCCCACCCCAGGCCCCAGGCCAGCAGCGCCGCCAGCAGCAGCCCGCCCAGGTACAGCGCGACCTGGCTGGCGGGAATCTGCTGGCCGTTTTGGTAGGGGATGAGGATTTCGTCCATGAGCGGAATGGTCATGTACGGCGGCACCAGCGACGCGGCGGTGGAGGCCAGCGTCAGCGCAAAGCCGGCGGCCAGCTGCTTCTTGTAGGGCCGGGCAAAGCGCCACAGGCGCAGCAGCACCCAGGTGGACGTCTGCGGCGCCTGCTGGCGGGCACAGGCCGGGCATTCCTCGGCGTCCTGCGGCAGCGGCGTCTGGCAGACGGCGCAGCGCGGCGCCTCGTCCGGCGCGGCCAGGGCCTGGCCCGGGTGCTGCAGGCGATCGAGCTGCTGCTCCAGCCGCTGCTGGAAGGCCAGCGCCCGGGCGTGGCGCGCCAGGGTGAAGCGCCACAGCGCCAGGCGCTCGGCCGCGCCGTGCAGCTCCAGCGTGCCCACGCCGCCGTGGTCCAGCAGGCGCAGCTGCTGGGCGGGCGCCAGAGGCCAGGACTGCACGGCGCCCCCCGGCCCGCAGGCCAGCAGCCGGGTGGCGGTCAGCGCCAGCAGGCCGGGGGCGAAGCGCAGGTCGGGGGTGAGGTCAACCTCGAACGCGGCCAGCACGTTCTCCTCGGGGGCGAGCGCCGCTCGCACCTGCCCCGCACAGGGGCCAGTCAGGACGCCGGACGCGTCCAGGGGATGTGGATGTTGCATGTCGTTGGGTCGGGCCTTCAGGGCCGGGGCCGCGGGCGCCGCCAGGCTGGTGCGCCACAGGATGACGGGGGATTGTCCCGGAGCCGCGGACAGCGCGCGCCGCAATGCCCGTATCGCCTTGTAACGCGCCGCACCCTGCGGCGGCTGACATGCGCCGCCCCGCCGCCCGCGCCCTACTTCCGGCGCACAATCGACCGAAGCGGCCCGGCCCTGCCGGCCTGCCGCTGACCGAAGCACCCCACCGCGGGCCGGGCCGCAGCCCTTGCCCGCCGCTTTTTCTCCCACGCTGTTTCCCATGGCCACCTTCGAAGACATCCGACTGCTGCGTACCACCTACCTGCGCGGCCCCAGCGTCTGGACCTACCGCCCCATCCTGGAGGTCTGGCTGGACCTGGGCGCGCTGGAAGACCACCCCTCCAACCAGCTGCCCGGCTTCAACGAGCGCCTGACGCGCTGGCTGCCCGACCTGGTCGAGCACCACTGCGGCGTGGGCGAGCGCGGCGGCTTTCTGCAGCGGCTGGAGGAGGGCACCTGGTGCGGCCACGTGCTGGAGCACGTCATCATCGAGCTGCTCAACCTCGCGGGCATGCCGGCAGAGTTCGGTCAGACGCGCGAGACGTCGCAGCGCGGCATCTACCGCATGGTGTTTCGCTGCCCCGAAGAAGCCGTGGCCCGCGTGGCGCTGGCGCACGGCCACCGGCTCATCATGGCGGCCATCAACGACCAGCCCTTTGACCTGGCGGCCGCCGTGCGGGACATCAAGACCGCCATCAACGACCGCTACCTGGGCCCCAGCACCGGCTGCATCGTGGCCGCGGCCGGCGAGCGGCGCATCCCGCACATCCGCCTGAACGACGGCAACCTGGTGCAGCTGGGCTATGGCGCGGCGCAGCGGCGCATCTGGACCGCCGAGAGCGACCAGACCAGCGCCATCGCCGAGGGCATCGCCCAGGACAAGGACTTCACCAAGCGGCTGCTGGCCTCCTGCGGCGTGCCCGTGCCCGAGGGCCAAGTGGTGGCCAGCGCCGACGAGGCCTGGGAGGTGGCGCAGGACATCGGCCTGCCCGTCACCGTCAAGCCCAGCGATGGGAACCACGCGCGCGGCGTGACGCTGGAGCTGTCCGGCGAGGCCGACATCAAGGCGGCCTTCGCCCTGGCCGAGCCCGAGGGCTCGGAGGTCATCGTCGAGCGCTTCATCGAGGGCACCGAGCACCGCCTGCTGGTGGTGGGCGGCAAGGTGGTGGCCGCCTGCCGCGGCGAGCAGGTCAGCGTGACGGGCAATGGCCGGGACACCCTCGGCGCCCTGGTTCATGTCGTCAACCAGGACCCGCGCCGCGGCCCCGAGCAGGAATACCCGCTGGACTGGATCAACCTGCAGGCGCCGGCCGTGCAGCTGGAGCTCAAGCGCCAGCAGCTCACGCCCGACAGCGTCGTGCCGCAGGGCCAGGAGGTGCTGCTGCAGCGCAACGGCAACATGGCGATCGACTGCACCGACGAGGTGCACCCAGACGTCGCCTACTACGCGCAGCTGGCGGCGAAGATCGTCGGCCTGGACATTGCCGGCATGGACATGATCCTCAAGGACATCTCCCAGCCCATGAAGGCGCAGGGCGGCGCCATCCTCGAAGTGAACGCCGGCCCTGGCCTGCTGATGCACCTCAAACCCACCAGCGGCGCGCCGCGCCCGGTGGGCATGGCCATCGTGGACCATCTCTTTCCGCGCACCGAAGGCGGCGCGGACAGCGGACGCATCCCCATCGTGGGCATCGCCGGCACCCAGGGCAACGCCTTTACCGCCCGCCTGGTGGGCTGGCTGCTGCAGCTGTCCGGGCGCCTGACGGGCGTGGCCAGCAGCGAGGGCATGTTCCTGGCCAACCGCCGCACCCAGGCCGGCAGCGCCGCGCATTGGGCCGGCGCCCACCGCCTGCTGACCAACCGCCTGGCCCAGGCGGCCGTCATCCAGACCACGGCCCGCTCCATCCTGGGCGAGGGCCTGGCCTATGACCGCTGCCTGGTGGGCGTGGTCACCGACATGGACGGCTACGAGGACCTGGCCGACCATGACGTGCGCGAGCCCGCCCAGATGGCCCGCGTGCTGCGCACCCAGATCGACGTGGTGCTGGGCGAAGGCGCCGGCGTGCTGAACGCCGACATCGCCCCGGTGGCCGACCTGGCGCGCCTGTGCGACGGCCAGGTGCTGCTGTACTCCACCGACGCGGGCAACCCGCGGCTGGCCGAGCACCGCGCCCAGGGCGAAGGCCGGGCGGTGTTCACCCGCGCCGGCCAGGTCATCCTGGCCACCGGCGCCAGCGAGCGCGTGCTGGGTACGCTGGCCACGCTCAGCCTGCCCGGCGGGCAGCAGCCGGACACCGCGGCGCTGCTGGCGGCCATCGCCGCGGCCTGGGCGATGGACATCGCGCCCGAGCTGATCGCCGCCGGCATCAAGACCTTCGAATACCTGGCCTGAGCACCTCGGCAACTATCAAAATGATAGCTACTGGCGCTTGTCCCATAAGCCCTAAAGGCCCATTTGACTTCACAGACTGCTGAGAGAAAAAGCCCCATGCAGATCACCCGCATCCGCCCCCTGCGCGGCCCCAACCTCTGGACCCGCGCCACCGCCATCGAGGCCGTCGTGCACTGCGACCCCGGCGAATGCAACCACGCCGCCCTGCCCGGTTTCGAGGAGCGGCTGCGCGCGCGCTTTCCGGCCATCGGCGCGCTGCAGCCGCACGGCGCCGAGCACGTGCTGACGCTGGCCCACGTGCTGGAGGTGGCCGCGCTGCAGCTGCAGGCGCAGGCCGGCTGCCCCGTCACCTTCAGCCGCACCCAGCAGACGGTGGAGGCCGGCACCTACCAGGTGGTGGTGGAGTACACCGAAGAAGCCGTGGGCCGGCTGGCCATGGAGCAGGCCGGCGCGCTGATCCAGGCCACGCTGCAGGACGCACCGTTCGACGCCGACGCCGTCATCGCCCGCCTGCGCGAGCTGGACGAGGACGAGCGCATCGGCCCGTCCACCGGCTCCATCGTGGACGCGGCCGTGGCGCGCGGCATCCCGTTTCGGCGGCTGACCAGCGGCTCGCTGGTGCAGCTGGGCTGGGGCTCGCGCGCGCGCCGCATCCAGGCCGCCGAGCTGGACACCACCAGCGCCGTGGCCGAGTCCATCGCCCAGGACAAGGACCTGACCAAGCGCCTGCTGCACGCCGCCGGCGTGCCCGTGCCACTGGGCCGCCCGGCGGCCGACCTGGAGGACGCCTGGCGCGTGGCCGAAGAGGTCGGCCTGCCGGTGGTCGTCAAGCCCCAGGACGGCAACCAGGGCAAGGGCGTGACGGTGAACATCGCCACCCGCGCGCAGCTGGAGGCGGCGTGGAACGCGGCGCGCGAGTACGGCGACGAGATCATGGTCGAGCGCTTTCTGCCCGGGCACGATTTCCGCCTGCTGGTGGTGGGCCGCCAGCTGGTGGCCGCCGCGCGGCGCGACCCGCCGCAGGTGCTGGGCGACGGCCAGCACACGGTGCGCGAGCTGGTGGACATCGTCAACCAGGACCCGCGCCGCGGCACCGGCCACGGCACGGCGCTGACGCGCATCCGCCTGGACGACATCGCCCTGGGCCGCCTGGCCGCTGAAGGGCTGACGCCCGAGTCCGTGCCCGTGCAGGGCCAGCGCGTGGTGCTGCGCAACAACGCCAACCTCTCGACCGGCGGCAGCGCCACCGACGTGACGGACGACGTGCACCCGGACATCGCCGCCCGCGCCGTGGAAGCCGCGCAGACCATTGGCCTGCACATCTGCGGCGTGGACGTGGTCTGCGAGACCATGCTGCGCCCGCTGGAGGAGCAAAACGGCGGCATCGTCGAAGTCAACGCCGCGCCCGGCCTGCGCATGCACCTGTCGCCCTCCTTCGGGCGCCCGCGCAACGTGGGCGCGCCCATGGTGGACGAGCTGTTCGCCCCGGGCGAGGACGGCCGCATCCCCGTGATCGCCGTGACCGGCACCAACGGCAAGACCACCACCACGCGCCTGATCAGCCACCTGTTCGCCTCGCACGGCCTGCGCGTGGGCATGACCAACACCGACGGCGTGTACGTCGCCGGCCGCCAGATCGACAGCGGCGACTGCTCCGGCCCGAGGAGCGCCCGCAACGTGCTGTTCCACCCCGAGGTAGACGCCGCCGTGCTGGAATGCGCGCGCGGCGGCATCCTGCGCGAGGGCCTGGGCTTTGACCGCTGCCAGGTGGCCGTGGTCACCAACGTGGGCGCGGGCGACCACCTGGGGCTGAACTTCATCACCACGGTGGACGACGTGGCCGTCTTGAAGCGCGTCATCGTGCAGAACGTGGCGCCCACCGGCTTTAGCGTGCTGAACGCCGCCGACCCGCACGTGGCCGCCATGGCCACGGTGTGCCCGGGCAAGGTCATCTTCTTCGCCGCCGACCGCCACCACCCCGTCATGGCCACGCACCGCGCGCAAGGAGCGCGCGTGGTCTATGTGGACGGCGACCACATCGTGGCCGCCGAGGGCTCGTGGCGCGAGAGCGTGCCGCTGCGCGACATTCCGCTCACGCGCGGCGGGGCCATCGGCTTTCAGGTGGAGAACGCCATGGCCTCCGTCGGCGCCGCCTGGGCCGCCGGCCTGCCCTGGGACACCATCCGCCGCGGCCTGGCCGGCTTCACGAACGACAGCGACAACGCTCCGGGCCGCTTCAACGTCATGGACTACCGCGGCGCCACCGTGATCGCCGACTACGGCCACAACCCGGACGCCATGCGCGCCTTGGTGCAGGCCGTGCAGGCCATGCCGGCGGCGCGGCGCAGCGTGGTCATCAGCGGCGCGGGCGACCGGCGCGACGAGGACATCACCGAGCAGACGCAGATCCTGGGCGGCGCGTTCGACGACGTGGTGCTGTACCAGGACGCCTGCCAGCGCGGGCGCGAGGACGGCGAGGTGCTGGCCCTGCTGCAAAAGGGCCTGCAGGGCGCCGAGCGCACCGGCTACGTGGCCGAGATCCACGGCGAGTTCGCCGCCATCGACCACGCCTTGGCCCGCCTGCACCCGGGCGACCTGTGCCTGGTGCTGGTGGACCAGGTGGAAGAAGCCCTGGCGCATCTGGCTGGCCGCTGCGAGGCGGCTGCCGCCGAGGCCCGCTGATGCGCCGCGCCGCCCTCAACGCCGCCGCCGTGGCCCTGCTGCTGGGCGCCGCTGCTGGCGCGCAGGCTCAGGCCGAGCGCATCGGCAGCGTGGACACGGCCTTCCAGTGGCTGGGGCGCGACCACGACATCGTCGTGGAGGCCTATGACGACCCGCGCGTGCAGGGCGTGACGTGCTACGTCTCGCGCGCGCGCACCGGCGGCATCAAGGGCACGCTGGGCCTGGCGGAGGACCGGGCCGAGGCGTCCATTTCCTGCCACCAGGTCGGGCCCATCCGCATCGCCGAGCCGCTGGCGCGCCAGCAGCAGGTCTTCAGCGAACGCATGTCGATCCTGTTCAAGCGCCTGCGCGTGGTGCGCATGGTGGATGCGCAGCGCAACGCGCTGGTCTATCTGACGTATTCGGACAAGCTCATCGAGGGCTCGCCGCAAAACAGCGTCTCGGCCGTGCCGGTGCCGCGCGAGACGCCGATTCCGGTCAAATAGCGCCCTGCCGGGGCTCCAGGCCAAAATGACCTCAAACCCGCGCCAGCAAATCGCTGGCAGCTATTAAAGTGATAGCACTCAACCCTGCGCCGCGACCTGGCGCAACGCCTTCTCGAACACCTGCACGGGCTGGCCGCCCTGCACCAGGTGGCGGCCGTTGATGATGACCGCCGGCACCGAGCGGATGCCCTGAGCCTGCCAGTGGTGCTCGCGCTCGCGCACCTCGGCGGTGAACTCCTGCCCGGCCAGCACCTGGCCGACGCGCTGCGCGTCCAGCCCCGCCTCGGCCGCCAGGCGCTGCAGCAGCGCGTGGTCGCCCGGATCCTCACCGCGGCCGAAGTAGGCCCGCATCAGCGCGCCGCCCAGGGCCAGCTGCTGCGCGGCCGAGCCTTCCTTGAGCGCCCAGTACAGCAGTCGGTGCGCGTCGAAGGTGTTGTAGATGTGCGTGCGCCGCTCGTCGTTGAAGGCAAAGCCCAGCTCGCGCCCGCGCTCGGCGATGCTCTGGTGCATCTGCGCCAGCTGCTCGCTCGTGCTGCCGTACTTGTCCGCCAGGTGCTGCGCCAGCGGCTCGCCGCCCGGGCCCATGGCGGGGTTGAGCTCGAACGGCTGCAGGTGCAGCGTGAAGCTCACCTCGCCGGCCAGGCGCTGGCGCACCAGCTCCAGCGTCTTGTGGGCGATGGCGCACCAGGGGCAGGTGATGTCGGAGACGAAGTCCAGGTGCAGGGGTTTGTGGCTCAAGGTCATGCGCGGTTCTCCTTGCCATCGATGGTAGCCACCGGCTCGCTTGCCCATTGCCGCAGTCCGGTCTTGAGCACCTTGCCGTAGCTGTTCTTGGGCAGCGCGGCCACGAAGCGGTAGGCCTTGGGGCGCTTGAAGCGGGCGATGTGCGCCAGGCACAGGGCATCCAGCGCCTGGGCGCTCACGGGCGCCGCACCCGGCGCGGCGACGACGAAGGCCAGCACCACCTCGCCCCACTCGGGGTCCGCCTGGCCGATGATGGCCGCCTCCTGCACTCCGGGGTGCAGCAGCAGCACCTCTTCCACCTCGCGCGGATAGATGTTGGAGCCGCCGGAGATGATCACGTCCTTGGCGCGGTCGCGCAGGGTCAGAAAGCCGTCCTCGTCCAGGCTGCCCACGTCGCCCGTGTGCAGCCAGCCACCGCGCAGCGTGTCGCTGCTGGCCTGCTCGTTGGCCCAGTAGCCGGCCATGACGGTCTCGCCGCGCACGGCCACCTCGCCCAGCGCGCCGGCGGGCACGGGCGCGCCGCCCGCATCGACCACCCGCACCTCCACGCACGAGTGCGCCACGCCCACCGAGGCGATGCGCTCGGCCCAGCGCGGGTGCTGCGCATCGGCGATGTGCTCGCGGGCCAGCGCCGTGATGGTCATGGGGCATTCGCCCTGGCCATAGATCTGCACGAACTTCTGGCCCATGGCGGCCAGGGCCCGGCGCAGGTCTTCCACGTACATCGGGCCGCCGCCATAGACGATGGTCTTGAAGCCCTCGGCGCTGGCGCCGGTGGCCTCCACGTGCGCCACCAGGCGCTGCACCATGGTGGGCGCGGCAAACAGCGACAGCCGGCCGACATCAGCGGCCAGCTGCACCAGCTCGGCCGGGTCGAACCCGCCGGAGCCGGGCAGCACATGGCGCGCGCCGCGCAGCATGTGGGCGTAGTTGTACAGGCCGGCGCCGTGCGACAGCGGGGCGGCATAGACCATGGCGTCATCGGGCTGCACCTGGTCCACGTCGGTGAAATAGGCCATGGTCATGGCCAGCAGGTTGCGGTGCGTCTGCATGACGCCCTTGGGCCGGCCGGTGGTGCCGGAGGTGTAGAACAGCGAGGCCACGTCCTCGGGCCGGCGCTCGTGCAGCGCCAGCGGCGCGCCGGCGGCGGCGCGCTCCCATTCGGCGCTGCCCATCTGCAGCATGGCGGCCGCATCGGCCCCGGCCGCCAGCGCCGCGCCGATCAGGGCCTGCGAGGCGCAAACCACGCGCGCGCCGCTGTGCTGCAGCACGTAGGCCAGCTCGCGCTCGTGCAGCTTGTAGTTGACGGGCACGCTGATGGCGCCGGCCCAGTGGATGGCGTGCAGCGCCTCCAGGTACTCGGGGCAGTTGGCCGCGAACAGCACCACCCGGTCGCCCGGCGCCACGCCGCAGCGCTGGCGCAGGTGCCCCGCCAGCGCCGCCACACGGGCGCCCAGGGTGCGGTAGTCGTGCAGCACGCGCGCACCGGCCAGCACGGCGGGCCGCGCGCCATGCACCTGGGCGCTGCGGGCAAGCAAATGGGAGATGTTCATGGCGAAGGAAAGGGACAGGCGGAACGGCCGACCCCACTATAGGCAGGGCGCCGCATGCCCGCAGGCACCCTCCGCACAGCGCTATCAGAAAAGTAGCTGCCAGCGCTTTCCCAACAAGGGCTGGAGACACTTTTCATGCAAAAGATGGGCTACCCGTCGGCCGTGTCCTACGCGCGGGGTTATCGCGGCCTGCACACAATGCCTAGTTGCCATCCTGCCGCTACCCCTGCCTTTGAGGAACCCCGCCTTGCGCATTCTGTACGTCGAAGACAACCCCGAGCTGCGTGACACCATCGCCCTGCTCATGGAGGCACCGGGGCGCAGCATCGTCAGCTGCGCCAGCGCCGAGGAGGCCCTGGCACGCGATGCGGAGCAAGGCCCCTTCGACCTGGTGATGACCGACGTCAGCCTGCCCGGCATGAACGGCCCCGCAATGTGCCGCGCCCTGCTGGCGCGCCATGGCCAGCAGCGCTTCGTGCTGTGCTCGGGCTACCATCTGGACGATGAGCTGGCCGGCTGCGGCGCCCAGGTGCAGCTGCTGCACAAGCCCTTCGACATCGAGGCCCTGGAGGCCCTGCTGGACGACGCCCAGGCCCGGCTGCAAGACACCGCCAGCTGAACTCAGCCCTGCTGCTGCGCCCTGCGTGGCAGCCAGACGGTGAAGCAGGTGCGCCCGCCCTGCGAGGTGGCCGTGATGCGCCCGCCATGCGCCTGCACGATCTGGTGCACGATGAACAGGCCCAGGCCCAGGCCGTTGTGGCCGCTGCCCGCGGCGCTGGTGCGCCCGCGAAACGGCTCGAACAGCCGCGGCAGCAGCTCCTGCGGTATCTCGCCGCCGTTGGTCACGCACACCGTCACCCCATCGGCGGCCTCGCCATCGAGCTGCAGCTGCACCGGCACCTGCGGCGTGCCGTGGTGCATGGCGTTGCCCAGCAGGTTGGCCAGCATCTGGCCCAGGCGCTCGCCGTCCCACGAGCCGTGCAGGTCGCCCTGGCACTGCAGCTGCAGCTCGCGCTGCGGGTGGCCGGCGCGCACCTCCTGCAGCACCCGCTCAGCCTGCTCGGCCAGGTCGGTGGGCGCGGCCAGCATGACCAGGCCGCCGTTTTGCCGCGCGCGCGTCACGTCCAGCAGATCCTCGATCATGGACAGCATGCGCCGGCCGGCCTGCTCGGCCTTGCCTGCCAGCACCTGCACCTTGGCCGGCTCCAGCGGGCGCTGCAGCACCGACGTGCTGGCCAGAATGGCCGACAGCGGCGTGCGCAAGTCGTGCCCGAGCACGGCCATGAACATCTCGTTGATGTACAGCGCCTCGGTGCGCTGCTGCAGCTCGCAGGCCAGCGCGTGCTTTTGCCGGTGCAGGTCGAAGAACACCCGCGCCTTGTTGATCAGCATGTGCGGGTCGATGGGCTTGTAGAGAAAGTCCACTGCCCCGCTCTCGTAGCCCTTGAACTGGCGGCGCTGGTCGTGCGCGCCGGCGGTCATGAAGATCAGCGGGATGTGGCGCGTGCGTTCGGCGCCGCGGATCAGCTCGGCCAGCTCGAAACCGTTCATCTCCGGCATCTGCACGTCCAGCAGTGCCAGGGCGATGTCGTTTTCCTGCAGCAGCAGCTCCAGCGCGGCGGCGCCCGAGTCGGCCTTGAGGATGTCCACGTCCTCGCCCTGCAGCAACGCCTCCAGGGCGACCAGGTTCTGCGGCACATCATCGACCAGCAGGCAGCGCACCCGCGCGCCCTGCCGGAGGCAGGCGCCGCTGGTGCAGGTCGGTTTGGCCGCGTTGGCGAAGATCACGAAACTCTCCCTTGGTGCAATTGGTTCAGCAGTGGCGCCATCTGTGCAGGCATCAGCACATGGTCAGGCGTGATGAGCGCCAGCGCCGCCTCGGGCATGGCGGGGGCGCCCGCACTGGCGGGGGCCTGCACGCAGGCGATGCCGCCCATGCGCTGCACCACGGCCAGGCCACGCGCGCCGTCGGCATTGGCCCCCGACAGCAACAGCGCCGTGAGGGCCGGGCCATAGACGTCGGCGGCAGATTCGAACAACACGTCGATGGACGGGCGCGAGAAGTGCAGCGGCGGGTCGATGGACAGGGCCAACGACGGCCCGGCGTCCACCAGCAGATGGTAATCCGGCGGCGCAAAGAAAATCGTTCCCGGCGTCAGGGGCTCCTTGTCCTGCGCTTCGCGCACCTGCAGCGCGCAGCGGTGGCGAAAGATGTCGCACAGCAGGCTGGGCTGCTCGCGCGGCAGGTGCAGCGTCACCACCACGGCGGCGTCCAGCTGCGCCGGCAGCGCCGGCAGCATTACGCCCAGCGCGTCCAGGCTGCCGGCCGAGCCGCCGATGACGATGGCCCGCGGCCCGCGCAAGCCACCTGTCATGCCTCGCCCCGCTTTTGGTAGATGCGCTGGCCGGGCACGAACTCGTCGAACTGCGCAGCGTGCGAGGAAAAGCGCAGTGACTCCTTGGAGCCCAGCCCCAGAAAGCCGCGGCGGCACAGCGACTCGTGGAACAGCGCCAGGGCGCGGTCCTGCAGCTGGCGATCAAAGTAGATCAGCACGTTGCGGCACGAGATCAGCTGCACCTCGGCAAACACGCTGTCGGTGGCCAGGCTGTGGTCGGAGAAGACGATGTGCCGGCGCAGGCTCTTGTCGAACACCACGCGCCCGTAGGCAGCGCTGTAGTGCTCGGACAGCGAGGTGTGGCCCCCCGAGCGGGCGTGGTTCTCGGTGAAGCCGGGCACACGGTCGATGTCGTACACGCCGGCCTCGGCCTTTTGCAGGGCGCTGGCATTGATGTCGGTGGCATAGATCAGCGAGCGCTCCAGCAGCCCTTCCTCGCGCAGCAGGATGGCCAGGGAATAGACCTCCTCGCCGGCGCTGCACCCGGCCACCCAGATCTTCAGCGACGGATAGGTGCGCAAGATGGGCACCACTTTCTCGCGCAGGCCGCGAAAGTACTCCGGGTCGCGGAACATCTCGCTGACCTGCACCGTCAGGTATTGCAGCAGCGCCGGGAACACCGTGGACTCGTGCAGCACCAGGTGCTGCAGTTGCGAGATTGTCTTGCAGTTGAAGTGCGTGAGCGCCGTGTGCAGCCGCCGCTTGAGCGAGGCCTGGGCATAGCCACGGAAGTCGTAGTGGTAGCGCCGGTAGATGGCCTCGACCAGCAGCTGCTGTTCGATATCGGCGGTTTTTCGGGTGTGCGGCACGGTGGCGCCCTCTCAGCAATGCGTCACTTGGGCATCCACACGCGCAGCAGCGACAGGAGCTTTTCCACGTCCAGCGGCTTGGCGATGTAGTCGCTGGCACCGGCGGCCAGGCACTTTTCCTGGTCGTCCTTCATGGCCTTGGCGGTAAGCGCGATGATGGGCAGGCGCCGCCACTGGGCGCGCTTTCTGATCTCGCGCATGGCCGTCAGGCCGTCCATCTCCGGCATCATGATGTCCATCAGCACCAGGTCCACCGGCGGGCGGCCTTCGCTGCCGGCGCGCTCCAGCGCCTGCAGCGCCTCGCGGCCGTTGCGCGCGATCTGCACCTGCACGCCCGTGGGCTCCAGCACGCTGGACAGGGCGAACACGTTGCGCACGTCGTCCTCGGCCACCAAGATGGTGCGGCCCTCGAAGGCTTCGTCGCGGGCCCGGGCGCGCTGCAGCAGGCGGCGCCGGTCGTCGGGCAGCGACGACTCCACCTGGTGCAGAAACAGTGTGACCTCGTCCAGCAGCCGCTCGGGCGAGCGCACGTCCTTGATGATGATGGACTTGGAAAAGCGCCGCAGCTCCTGCTCCTCGTCGCGCGACAGCGAGCGGCCGGTATAGACGATGACGGGCGGGAAATCCATGCCTTCCTGCGCGGCCATCTCCTTGAGCAGCTCGTAGCCGGACAGGTCGGGCAGGTTCAGGTCCATGACCATGCAGTCGAAGCTGCCGGCGCGCAGCAGCTGCAGCGCTTCCTGCGCCGTGGCGGCGCTGGCGATCTGCACGCCATCGGCCGCGAGCAGCTCGCACATGCTCTGGCGCTGGCGCTCGTCGTCCTCCACCACCAGCAGGCGGCGCATGCTCTGGGTGAACTTGGCCTCCATGCGCTGCAGCGCCTCCACCAGCTCGTCGCGCTGCACGGGCTTGAGGGCGTAGCCGATGGCGCCCTGCTCCATGGCCTTTTGCGAGTAGTCGGCCACCGAGACCACGTGCACCGGGATATGCCGCGTGGCCGGGTCGCGCTTGAGCTGGTCGAGCACGCCCAGGCCCGAATAGTCGGGCAGGTTCATGTCCAGCAGCACGCCACTGGGGCCGAATTGCAGGGCCGCGTCCAGGCCCTCGCGGCCGGTGCCGCAGACGATGCACTGGAAATCCATCTCGTGCACCAGCTCGTACAGGATGCGCGCGAAATACGGATCGTCCTCGATCACCAGGATCAGGCGGCGGCTCGGCTCGATCCGCTCGCGGTCGTCGGGCGTCGCCTCTTCGACGGACACGGGCCCGGGCGCGGCCGACCCCTGGACAGCCGGGGCGCGCCGGGGCGCCGCAGGCGGCGCAGCCAGCGGCATGGGCAGCGGCGCCACGGCCGGCATGGGCGCCATGGCGGGCGCGGCCAGCGGCAGCGTCAGGGTGAAGGTGCTGCCCTTGCCCAGCGTGCTGTGCACCGAGATGCTGCCGCCCAGCAGGTCGGCCAGCTTGCGCGAGATCGACAGCCCCAGCCCGGTGCCGCCGTACTTGCGGTGCATGCTGCCGTCGGCCTGGCGGAACGCCTCGAACATCTCTTCTTGCTGGTCCGGCGCGATACCGATGCCGGTGTCGCTCACGGACAGGCAGACCTGTTCGTCGCCGCCGCGGCGGATGCGCAGCGCCACTTCGCCCCTGTCGGTGAACTTCAAGGCGTTGAACAGCAGGTTCTTGAGGATCTGCGCGATGCGCTGCGCATCGGAGGCGATGCACTCGGGCGTGTCCGGCTCGATCGTCACGTGCAGCGCCAAGCCCTTTTCCTGGGCCATCGGCCGCAGCGGGTCGACCACGTCGCGCGCCAGCTTGGCCAGGACCACGTCGTCGATGTCCATGCGCGTCTGGCCGGCCTCGATCTTGGACAGGTCCAGGATGTCGTTGATGAGGGCCAGCAGGTCGTTGCCGGCGCTCTGGATGGTCTGGGCGTAGCGCACCTGCTCCGGCGTCAGGTTGCCGTGCTTGTTGTCCGCCAGCAGCTTGGACAGGATCAGGCTGGAATTGAGCGGGGTGCGCAGCTCGTGGCTCATGTTGGCCAGGAACTCGCTCTTGTACTGGCTGGCGCGCGACAACTCGTCGGCCTGCACCTGCATGGTGTCCTGCGTGCGCAGCAGCTGCTCCTTTTGGTATTCCAGCTCCTGCGTTTGCTCCTCCAGCTGGGCGTTGGATTCCTCCAGCGCCGTCTGCTGCGACTGCATGAGCGTCTGCGACTCCTGCAGGGCGCGGCTTTGCTGCTCCAGCTCCTCGTTGCTCACGCGCAGCTCTTCCTGCTGGGCCTGCAGCTCTTCGGCCTGGCGCTGGGTTTCGTCCAGCAGCGCCTCCAGGCGCGTGCGGTCCATGGCGCCGCGCACGGCCTGCGCCAGTTGCTCTTCGGCGCGGCGCAGGAACTCCAGCCCCTCCTCCCCCAGCGTGGAAAACAGCCCCAGCTCCACCACGGCCAGCGTCACGCCGCTGAGCCCGATGGGCAGGATGACCAGCTCGGCCGGCGTCGCCCGGCCGGTGCCGGAGCTCACGGGCAGGTAGTCCGCCGGCACGTCGCGCACGTGCATGAGGGCGCGCGACTGCAGCGCCTGGCCCAGCAGCCCCTCGCCCGGGCGTACCACGTCCGCCCCGCTGCCGGGCAACAGGGCATAGCCGCCCAGCCGCTCGTAGGTGCCATGCCCCTGGGTGACGTACATGGCCCCCACCTTGGCGTGCAGCCAGTAGGCCAGGTATTCAACGACGGCTGGAGCCAGCTCATGCATGCGCTGCTCGCCCTGCACGCGCGCGCCCAGGCCCACGATGCCGCTTTTGATCCAGCTCTCGCGCTCGCGCGTACGGTAGTCCGACAGCGCCAGGGCTCCGGCGCCGCAGATCAGCGCCAGCAGCAGGCCCGTGCTGCCCCAGACCAGGTAAGTGGCAATGCCGAATTCGTTTTCCCAGACGGTGCGCCGCTCCTGCAGCGCTTCGCGCTCGGCGCTCAGCAGGTCGCGCACCACGGTGCGCAGGCTCTCCATCGTCACCCGCCCTTCCGAGCTCATGATGGCCAGCGCCTCGTTGCCCCGGCCCTCGCGCTGCAGCGCGATCATGCGTGCCAGCTCTGCCATCTTCTTGCCGGCCAGGCCCTGCAGCTGATCGAAGCGCTGCTTCTTGACGAGCGAGCCGTGGTTGATCTTGCCCAGCTTGTCCAGCTCCACCGGCAGCGCCGCCTCGGCCACCGTATAGGGTGACAGGAGTTCCTCGTTGCTGGTCAGCAGGTAGCCGCGCTGGGCCGATTCGGCATTCTTGATGTGTGCCCACACCAGCTGCACCTGGGCGATGGCGTCCACCGCGGCGTTCATCTCATTAACGACCTGGGCCCGGTCTTCGCTGGAGCGCCAGGTCAATACGGCAATCATCATGGCGGCAACGGCAGCCACCACGAAACCGGACAACAGACGGAAAGGCAGGCCCGTGCCCGGCCGAATGGAAGGCCGGGGAGGAAGGGAGGAAGCTGGCATTTGTGACTTCTGGTAAATCGCGCTGCGCGATGATAGAAAGCGGCCGAATGTCTGTTTGTAGGGCAATGCCGCATGGCGCATCGGAGACGCGCTGCTTGCGCCGCGGCGGCATTTGCTGTAGTAGCGGGCTAACACCCGCCGGGCGGCAGTGCATCCAACAATGCCTGAGCCTAAACCCAAAGCTACAGGAGACACAGAGATGCCAGGCAAGAAGATTTTGATGATCTGCGGCGACTACTGCGAGGACTACGAGACCATGGTGCCGTTCCAGGCGCTGTGGGCCGTGGGGCATACGGTGCACGCCGTGTGCCCGGACAAGCAGGCAGGCGAGCACATCAAGACGGCGGTGCATGACTTCGAGGGCGCGCAGACCTACAGCGAAAAGCCGGGGCACAACTTCACGCTTAACGCCACGTTCGCCGAGATTCGCCCCGAGGACTACGACGCGCTGGTGGTGCCCGGCGGGCGCGGCCCGGAATACCTGCGCGGCTACCCGGCAGTCTGCGCTGCCGTGCGCTATTTCTTCGATACCAACAAGCCCGTGGCCACTGTCTGCCATGGCGCGCAGCTGCTGGCCGGCGCAGGGGTGCTCAAGGGCCGCCATTGCTCGGCCTACCCGGCCTGCCGCGCCGAGGTGGAGCTGGCAGGCGGCACCTACGTCGATATCGCCGTGGACAAGGCCTTCACCGAAGGCAATCTGGTCTCGGCCCCGGCCTGGCCGGCCCACCCCGACTGGATCGCGCAATTCCTGGCCCTGCTGGGCACCCGCATCACGCTCTGAGCGGCGCTGCGCCACCCTAGAGCCACAGCACAATGCCCATGGCGGCGGCAGCAAGGCTGCGGCCGCAAGGAGAGCCCCCATGTGCCAGGTATTCATCAGCGCCGACCCTGCCCTGTACGACAGCCGTGCCCGCTCCGTGCGCCTGCACGGCGTAGCCACCAGCATCCGGCTGGAAAACCTGTTCTGGCAGGTGCTGCAGGAGATTGCTGCGCGCGACGGCATGACGGTGCCACAGCTGTGCGCGCGGCTGCATGATGAACTCACGCACGAACGGGGGCAGGTGGAGAACTTCGCCTCCTTCCTGCGCGTGTGCTGCGGCCGCTACCTGGCGCTGCAGCTGTCGGGCGGCATTCCGCGCAACCGGCGTATTTCCATCCGCAGCCTGGACGCCGCGCAGGTGCTGGCGGGCGAACGTGCCGAAGAAACCGTGTCGTGCCTGCGCCTGGCCTGATCGCTTCCGACCTGCTGCCCTCAGTGGTGAGCGGGAGGATCGGAAACCGGTGGCTCCGACGGCTGGGCGGGCGGGTCTTCCACAGGCACCGGTGACGGCCAGGGCTGGATGGGAGGCATTGGCGGCACGCCGGGCTGCGGCGTGGGGACGGAGGAAAGGCACTGCCCTGCCCCAGCTAGGCCGGTGATGATCGACATGCCGGATCCTCAGGGGATGGAGGGGTGTGCGGGCGCGTCCGAGCTGTCGTCGCGCACGGCGGTCTGCGGCTGTGCCAGCAGGTCCGCACGATTGGCATAGGTAGCGGGATCGCCCCCCGCGCCAAAGCGTCGGGGCCGGTCGCCCGTGCCCGGGTTGGCGCGGGCCGACTCCTGGGCGTCGCGAGGGTCGATGCGCATGCCGTACTGGGTGAAATGCCCGCGATCGCGCGCACGATCGCGCTGCTCCGCGTCCAGCAGGGCCTGCACCTGGGGATCGGCGGGAGTGGCTGGAGAAGAAGGCGTGGTGGTTTGTGTCATGGCGAGGGCTCTCCGAAAGGCAGCAGTCAGGCTGCCGGGTTGGACGCAGAAGGCCCATCGTGGCAGCCCGGGCGGCGTTACAGGCTTCCTGGGGGCTGCATGCGGCTGTCAGACAAGGACGCCGCATTGCCTGCCCGCTCACAGCCGGCCCTCGCCCGCGGCGATGCTGGACGCTTCGCTTCGTGTCCAGACCTCCAGGACGAAATCCGCGTCCCGCAGGGCCACCACGCGGCGCAGGCCCAGGGCGGCGCCCAGCCGCCGGTGCACCTGTCGCCCCGTCAGCGCGCAGCCTTCGATGGGATGGACCCAGTGACAGGCCAGCACCGCCCCCTCGCTGCGCAGCGACGAGCGTACGTGGCCAGCCAGTGTCTCGATCTGGGAGGGGTGCAGGTAGTACAGCAACTCGCTGAGCACCACCAGGTCGAACGCCCCCGGGGGCCACGGCGCCGGCACCTCGGCCTGCTGCAGCCGCACATGCGGGGCATGGCCCCGCAGGCGGCTGCGCGCGGTCGCCAGGGCCTGGGCCGAGCAGTCGGTGGCCAGCAGGCGGTCACAGCGCCCGGCCAGCTCGGCCGTCAACAGGCCTTCGCCGCAGCCGGGCTCGCAGGCGCTGGCATAGCGGACGCGGGGCAGGCTGGCCAGCACCAGGGCGCGCTTGCGCTGCTCGTACCAGCTGCCCTGCATGGCCCAGGGGTCGCTGCGCTCGCCATACAGGGCCTCAAAGCGCTGCGCGTTCCAGCCGGCCGGCTCAGGACGCGTAGATGAAGAAATACTCATGGGGCCAGAGCGCGCGCTCGAGGATGGAGGAGTCCAGCACCGCCGGCAGCGAGGCGGAGCGGGGCGAGAGCTGCGACTGGTGCGCCTGCAAGGCCGCAGCTTTGCACATGCGCGCGAGCGCGGGCGCGCCCATCGCATACAGCTGATGCCAGGGAATGCGCGGCATGGCCGGCTCGGCCCAGTGCCACATCCATACCGGGGCCTGCAGCAGAGGCAGGGACAGGCGGCGCGCGACGTCCATGGCCACGCGGCCACAGCATTCGTGGTCGGGGTGGCCGTCCAGGTGCCAGGTCGTCACCAGCGCATCGCCGGGCCGCAGCAGGGCCAGCAGCGCGGCATGCAGGCGCGCCCCCGCTTCGGCCACGCCGCCGTCGGGCAGGTGCAGCGGCGTCATCGGCATGTGACCCAGCCCCAGTCGCACCAGGCCCTCGCGCCGCTCGCGGCTGCGCAGGGCATGCAGGTCCGGCGGGGGCAGGTCGGCCTGGGAATGGCTGGCCTCTCCGTCCGTCACGCCCACCAGGTGCAGGGCCCCGCCGCACGCGGCATGCTGCTGCATGAGCAGGGCGCAGGCCAGCACTTCGTCGTCGGGGTGCGGCGCCACCACGACCAGCCGGCGCGCAGGGTCCACCAGCGGCCCTTGCAGCGCGGGAACGTGGCGCGACAGCCAGGTTTGCCAGCGGGCCGAAGGCAGCTGCGGGGCCCCGATGTGGCGCGCCGCCGCGTCGTTCACAGAGCCCACGGCGCCTCCCCGGCTGCGAGCAGGGCCTGACCCAGCGCCGCGTCGTCGCGCGCGCCGTGGCTTTGGCGGATGAAGACCGCCAAATCTGCCGCGTGCCGGGCAAAGCCGCTATCGCGGCACAGGGGCGTGGCGCCCAGGGCGCGGGTGACCTCGTCCAGCACATGTCGCGCCGCCGCCTCTACCGCCTGGCGCACGCGCAGCGCCTGGCAACGGGCGTCGCCCTCGGGGTGGGCGTCAATCCACCGGGCGGCCTCGCGCAATAGCGCGGCCGAGCCCGCCAGCGCCACATCCACCTGGCCCAGGGCGGCCTGCTGGTAGGGCGCGCCGGGGCGCCCGTCGCTGGTGGCGGCAGCCGTGTGCAGCGCCCGGGCGATGCGGCGCGCGCCACCCCACCAGCAGGCGGCCACGCCGGCGCCGCCCTGCCAGAACCCGGGCCGATTCACATAGGCTCCGGGCGCGCCCACCGGCGTGACCGGCACAGCGTCGAACTGCACCGTGGCGCTGGCGCTCGCAGCCATGCCCACGGCCATCCATTCGCTGCAGGACATGGAAATGCCCGGCTGGCGCAACTCCACTGCCACCAGCTGGGGCTGCTGGGCGTGCGCGCGCCAGGCCGTCAGCAGCGCGTGGCTGACCTCCTGCGCTCCGGAGCACCAGGCCTTGGTGCCGCTGATGCGCAGCTGGCCGTCTGCGCCCTGGTGCAGCTGCACCCGGGCGCCGGGCACCTCCGCCGCCCAGACGGCCCAGGTGGCACCCGCCTGCGCTGCCAAAGCCGGGGCCGCCAGCTCCTGCACGATGGCCAGCGCATCGGCATGGCCCTCGTACAGCTTGGCCAAGGACAGGTCATGCTCGCCCACCTGGGCCAGCATGCGCCAGCGCTGCAGCGTGGCCCCGCCGGCCGGCCGGGGCGGCAAGGGCAGGCCGGCTGCCACCAGCCGGCGCAAGGCCTCTCCCGGCGTAGTGCCCGGCGGGCAGCAGTGGTACAGGCCGGCGGTCAGGTCCGGGGACTGCAGGGGTAGCTCGTCGCGCCTCATGCCGCAGCCCCTTGCGCGCTGTGGCACAGCGCCGCCAGGCAGGCACCAAAACCTTCGGGCGCCCGGTAGTCCAGGCGCGCGCTGGTGCGCACGCGCGGGCGGTTGGACCAGGCGATGCGCGCCCCGCTGGCGGCCAGCGCCTGCACCAGGGCCACATCCTCGTGCGAGCGCAGGGGCGCGAAGCCCCCAACCCGCTGATAGGCCTGCGCGCACACACCCAGATTGGCGCCGTGGATGTGGCGATGCTCCGGCCGGTCGTGGTAGGCGGCCAGGTAGCGCTGGCGCACACCGCGGCTGTAGCCCGCCCAGCTGCTGACCTGCACCGTGCCGCAGACGCAGTGGGCCGCTTCGGCCAGCTGTGCGGCGATCCATTCAGGGCCCACCTCGCTGTCGGCATCGGTGAAGCTGAGCCAGCGTGCCCCTTGCTCCAGCGCCCGCGCGGCGCCCAGGGCGCGGGCCTGGCCGACGTTGCGGCCGTCCAGCCACACCACCTGCACGCCGTGGGCGGCGGCAATCGCGCCCGAGCGGTCGGTGCAGGCGTCCAGCGCCACGATGGTCTGAACCCTCTCGCCCGCCAAGCGGGGGTGTGCGGCCGCGCGCGCCACCGAGCGCAGGCAGGCAGCGAGGCAGCGCTCTTCGTCATGGACGGGAACGACCACGCCGATCATGCGAGCCCCATGCGGCGGACGGATGCGAACAGGTTTCGGTGCATTTTTGCTTCTTTCCACGCGGGTGGCGGCGCAGGCGGCGCCGGCAGGCCATCGTAGAAAGCAGGCGGCCGTCCGCCGTGTAGGACAAACCAAGGCCGCCGATGCGCCTTGTGGCCTGACCTCACGTCGGCAGTTCGCGGGCGCGGCGCACCGGCCAGCGCTGCACTGCAGGGGGAGCGCCGCGCGCTACAGCCAGTGCTTGCGCCGGAAGTACGCCAGCATGCCGCCCACCACCACGGCCATCACCCCCAGCACGTAAAGGTAGCCGTAGCGCCAGTGCAGCTCGGGCATGTTGAAGCGGCTGTCGGTGTCGAAGTTCATGCCGTACAGCCCGGTGATGAAAGTCAGCGGCAGGAAGATGGTGGCGACGATGGTCAGCCCCTTCATGATGTTGTTCATGCGCTGGCTCACGGCCGACAGGTACACATCCAGCAGGCTCGAAGCCATCTCGCGGTAGGTCTCGACGAAGTCGATGATGACCACAGCGTGGTCGTGGCAGTCGCGCAGGTACACGCGCGTGCTCTCGTGGATGAACGAGGCGTCGTCGCGCATCAGTGCGGCGATGGCCTCGCGCTGCGGCCACCAGGCGCGGCGCATCACCACCAGCTCGCGCTTGGCGTAGTGCAGCTTGTTGCGGGCCTCCTGGTCGGCGTCCAGCAATATCTCGTCCTCCAGCCCTTCCAGCTCGTCGCCCAGGTCGTCCAGCAGCGGAAAGCCCGAGTCCACGATGGTGTCCAGCAGCGCGTACAGCAGGTAGTCGGCGCCCAGGCGGCGGATCTTGCCGTTGGCGCGCAGGCGCTGGCGCACGGGCTCGAACACGTCGCTGGCGCCGTCGTTGATGCTGACCACGAAGTTGCAGCCCAGGAACAGGCTGATCTGGTCCACGCGGCAGGCGCCGCCATCGCCTTCGGCATCGCGCTCGCGCTGCACCAGGTTCAGGATGACGAACTGGTGCGCGTCATAGGTTTCGGCCTTGGCGCGCTGGCCGCGGTGCAGCACGTCTTCGAGCGCCAGCGGGTGCAGGCCGAGCGTCTCCTTGAGGCTTTGCAGCTGCTGCGGACTGGGCAGGCCCTGCAGGTGCAGCCAGACCACGCGCTGGCCGTCGGCCATGGCAGCCGCGGCGGCATCGATGCTGGCGCCCTGCTGCTCGACCACTTCGCCCTCGCTGGCGTAGTGCATCAGCCACAGGTGCGCCGGCGGCAGCGCCGCGTCGTCCTGGGCACTGGCGACAGATTCGAGCGAACCTGGCGGGGCGCCCGGGCGGTTGTTGCGACGGCGAAAGGCTTGGCGGCGCAGGGCGCGCAGGCGGGTGGTGACGGGGTTTTTCACAAGGGTCTGCCTCTGAGGCGGTCAGCGGTGCGGCGGCGGCGCGGCAAGGCAAAACACCGCAGGAGCCGAGCAGCCGCGTGGATGGCAATCAGCATACCTGGCGCGAAGCCAGTGCCCGGCGCAACGTATGCGTCAAAACAGGCTCCAAGGCTTGTACAGCAAGCGCTGGCAGCTATGGTTTTTGATGACTGCGCGTGAAGCGGCGCACGGCGTGGGCGCCTCCTCACTGGTTTGAATGGTCGCGCCGAAACAGCTCCCACTCCTCGACCACTGTGCCATCCGGAAGGTGGCACAGGCCCTGCTCTGCGCCCATGCGCTTGACGATCTCCAGCCTGCCGCCCCGCTGCGCGCAGTACACCGACGCCGGATTGGCCATGCCCACGGCCGGGGACGGGACCGGGGGTGCGGCGCAGCCCGCAAGCGCCGCAAGCGCCACGGTGCTGGCGGCGAAGAAGGTCCAGGAGGCGGCAGGGTTGGTCATGGCATTTCCTTGGGATGACTGGATGGGGCGCTTGCGGTACACAGCCTGCGCCGGCCCAAGAGCGCAACGGTCATTCGACCGTCACGCTCTTGGCAGAAAGGCTTGTGCCGCCCCATAACTTCGCTGCGCGAAGTGAGCGGCGTCCAAGCCGCGCAATCTGGGCGCTGCGCGCAGCGGCTGCGCCTCTTCCAAAAGCGTGGCGGTCACTCGACCGTCACGCTTTTGGCCAGGTTTCGCGGCTTGTCCACATCCGTCCCTCGCGCGCAGGCCGTGTGGTAGGCCAGCAGCTGCAGCGGCACCACGTGCAACAGCGGCGACAGCGGACCGCCGTGCTCGGGCATGCGGATGACGTGGATGCCCTCGCTGCTGTCGATGTGCGTGTCGGCGTCGGCCAGCACGTACAGCAGGCCGCCGCGGGCGCGCACTTCCTGCATGTTGCTCTTGAGCTTTTCCAGCAGCGCGTCGTTGGGCGCCACCGTCACTACGGGCATCTGGTCGGTGACCAGCGCCAGCGGGCCGTGCTTGAGCTCGCCGGCCGGGTAGGCCTCGGCGTGGATGTAGCTGATCTCCTTGAGCTTCAAGGCGCCTTCCAGGGCGATCGGGTAATGCAGCCCGCGGCCCAGGAACAGGGCGTTTTCGCGCCGGGCGAAGTCTTCGGACCAGCTGATGATCTGCGGCTCCAGCGCCAGCACGGCCTGCAGCGCCACGGGCAGGTGGCGCAGTGCCTGCAGGTGGCGGGCCTCGTCTTCTTCCGACAGGCGGCCCTGGGACTGGGCCAGCGCCAGGGTCAGCAGGAACAGGCCTGCCAGCTGCGTGGTGAACGCCTTGGTCGAGGCCACGCCGATCTCCACCCCGGCGCGCGTGACGTAGGCCAGCTCGCACTCGCGCACCATGGCGCTGGTGGCCACGTTGCACACGGTGAGCGTGTGGCGCATGCCCAGGCTCTTGGCGTGGCGCAGCGCGGCCAGGGTGTCGGCCGTCTCGCCGGACTGGCTGATGGTGACCACCAGCGTGCGCGGGTTGGGCACGCTGGTGCGGTAGCGGTATTCGCTGGCCACTTCCACCTGCGTGGGGATGCCGGCGATCGCCTCCAGCCAGTATTTCGCCGTCAGGCCGCTGTAGTAGCTGGTGCCGCAGGCCAGGATGAGGACGCTGTCGATCTCCTTGAACACGCGCCAGGCGGCGGCGTTCGCGCCGTCGAACAGCTCGGGCACGATGCCCTGCACGCCCTCCAGCGTGTCGGCCAGGGCGCGCGGCTGCTCGAAGATCTCCTTTTGCATGTAATGGCGGTAAGGCCCCAGCTCGGCCGCGCCGCTGTGCGCGGCCACGGTGCGCACGGGGCGCTGGCTGGCGTCCAGGCTCTGGCCATCGGCAGTGGTGATCCAGTAGCGGCCCAGCTGCAGGTCCACCAGGTCGCCCTCTTCCAGATAGACGATCTGGTCGGTCACGCCGGCCAGGGCCATGGCGTCGCTGGCCAGGAAGTGCTCGCCGCCCTCCAGCCCCACGCCCAGCACCAGCGGCGAGCCGGCGCGCGCGCCCACCACGCGGTGCGGCTCGTCGCGGTGGATGACAGCAATCGCAAAGGCACCGTGCAACTGCCCGGTGGCGGCGCGCACGGCGGCGAACAGGTCGCCGTCATACAGGCTGTCCACCAGGTGGGCGATGACTTCCGTGTCGGTCTGGCTGGAGAACACGTAGCCGCGCGACTCGAGCAGCCGACGCAGGCTCTCGTGGTTTTCGATGATGCCGTTGTGCACCAGCGCTACGCGGCCGGCGCGGGTGGCCTCGTCCGGCGCGGCGCCCGGGCCGTGGCTGAAGTGCGGGTGCGCGTTGTGCATGTGCGGCGCGCCGTGCGTGGCCCAGCGGGTGTGGGCGATGCCGGTGGCGCCCTGCAGGTCGTCCTGCGCCACCTGGGCCAGCAGCTCGGCCACGCGGGCGGTGCTGCGCGCGCGCACCAGGCCCGCGCCGCTGCGCCCAGGCAGGCTTTGCGCGTGGATGGCCACGCCGCAGGAGTCATAGCCGCGGTATTCCAGGCGCTGCAGGCCCTGGACCAGGATGGGAACGATGTTGCGCGTGGAAACCGCGCCGACGATGCCGCACATGGGTGAATGCCTCCGAGAGCAGAAAAAGCAATGACCGGATGCTAGGAAGCGCTGTGCGAAATTTGTCCTCTATTTCTGCATCTTTTCGGCGTTGAATTTCAGAAAATGGCACTGATGAAATATTCGATCGCCTAACATGCTTGCATGCAAGAGAAAATCACGCTCGACGCCATTGACCTGCAGCTGCTCGACCAGCTGCAGCGTGACGCCTCGCCCAGCAACCAGGACCTGGCCCGGCAGGTGGGGGTGTCGCCCGCCACCTGCCTGCGCCGCGTGCGCCGGCTGCACGAGTGCGGGCTGATCGAGCGCCAGGTGGCGCTGGTGCAGCCCGAGCGGCTGGCGCAAGTGCTGGGCCACGGCCTCACGGTGATCGCCGAGGTGTCGCTGGACCGCCAGGGCGCCGAGCATCTGGACGCCTTCCAGGCCCGCGCCGTGCAGGATGACGCTGTGCAGCAGTGCTGGCGCGTCTCGCCCGGGCCGGACTTCGTGCTCATCGCCCAGGTGGTGGACATGCCGGCCTGGCTGGCGCTGTCGCAGCGCCTGTTCACGCAGGACGCCAATGTGCGCAACGTGCGCGCCTTCTTCGCCACCCAGCGTGCAAAATTCGAGACAAAACTGCCTCTGGCGCCCGCCAGTCAAGCGCAAGGAGCTATCAAATAAACAGCATCCGCATTCCCAGCGTTGACCTACAGCCGGTGCGCCGCCGGCTCACTACAGTGGTCGGCAGCTGCCACCCATGGAGGATGCATGGAGTTCAAGGACTACTACAAGACGCTGGGCGTGGCCAAGGACGCCACGGCCGACGACATCAAGAAGGCCTATCGCAAGCTGGCCCGCAAGTACCACCCCGATGTGAGCAAGGAGGCGGACGCTGCCGCGCGCATGGCCGAGGTGAACGAGGCCAACACCGTCCTGTCCGACCCCGAAAAGCGCGCCGCCTACGACCAGCTGGGCCGCAGCGCGCCGCACGGGGCAGGCAGCGGCGGCCAGGGCTTTCGCCCGCCGCCCAACTGGGACGCGGGCTTCGAGTTCACCGGCGCGCCCGGCGGCGCCGAAGGCATGGACAGCGCCCAGTTCAGCGAATTCTTCGAAGAGCTCTTCGGCCGCACCGCCCGCGGCCAGGGGCCAGGCCGTGCGCACCGCGCGGGCGGCGGCGCAACGCGCGAGCAGCGCGGCAGCGACCACCACGCCCGCATCGAACTGGACCTGGCTGACGCCTACCTCGGCGCCGAGCGCACCTTGTCGCTGCGCGGCGCGCGGCTGGACGCGCAGGGGCACCTGGTCAATGAAGAGCGCCAGCTGCAGGTGACCATCCCCAAGGGCGTGCGCGCCGGCCAGCTGATCCGCCTGGCCGGCCAGGGCGCGCCGGGCGCGGGCGGCGCCCCGGCCGGCGACCTGTTCCTGGAGGTGGAGTTCAAGCCCGATGCGCGCTGGCGCGCCGAGGACCGCGACGTCTATCAAAGCGTGCCCGTCGCCCCCTGGGAGGCCGAGCTGGGCGGCGCCATCGAGGTCACCACCCCGGGCGGGGCGACGGTGGAAGTCACCGTGCCCGCGCGCTGGAAAGCGGGGCGCAAGCTGCGCCTCAAAGGGCGCGGCATTCCCGCCGCCACGCCGGGCGACCTGTACCTGGAGCTGCACGTGGCCTTGCCCCCGGCCACCACCGAGGCTGAAAAGCAGGCCTGGCGCACCTTGGCCCAGGCCTACCCATCGTTCAACCCGCGCCGCACGCAAGGAGGCTGACCGCCATGCCAACACCCCACACTCCCGCCAGCGCCCTGGCCGAGCTGCTGGACGAGCGCGGCCCCTTGAGCCTAGACGAACTGGCCCGTGCCTGCTGCATGGCCCCCGGCTGGGTCAGCGAGCGGGCCACGGCCGGGCTGCTGCAGGGCGACCAGGCCGGCAGCAGCTGGCATTTCTCCAGCACCACCGTGGTGCGCGCCCGCCGCCTGGCGCGGCTGGAATCGACGTTCGACGCCGACCCGCAGCTGGCCGGCCTGACGGCCGATTTGATCGAGGAAGTGAACGCCCTGCGCCAGCGCCTGCGCCAGCTGGAGGCGCAGCTGGGGCTGGGCGGGTAGCGGCGCTCCTCTCAGGGCGGCGTGGCAGCACCGCCGTCTGGGCCCCTTGGGGCGGTTGTGTGGGGGGCGTTGAGCGTTTTGCTTGGACACCCACCCAACGCTCTATGCCGCCGGCCAGTCCAGCTGCACCGTGCAGCCCCCGCCGGGTTGGGCCGTGGCGCTGATGCGCGCGCCGTGGCGCTGGGCAATGGCCTGGCACAGCGCCAGGCCGGCGCCCACGCCTTCGAATTCCGACTCGCGGTGCAGCCGCTCGAACACGCCGAACAGCGGGCCGGCGCGTTCGGGTTCGAAGCCGGCGCCGTTGTCCTGCACGGCGATGTGCACGCGCTCGCCCTGGCGCTGCGCCCGCACGGCGATGCGGGCCGGCTCGCGCCCGCGGGTGAACTTGAGCGCGTTGGCCAGCAGTTCGCGCAGCAGCTGGCGCAGCAGGGCCGGGTCGGCCTGCACGGCGGGCAGCGCATCGTCCACCTGCCACTGCACGGGGCGGCCGGCCTCGCTGGCGGCCAGCAGGGTACGCGCCTCGTGCAGCGCCGCACTCAGGTCCACGGGCTGCAGCTGCAGCGGGGCGCGGCCGGCGTCGGCGAGGGCGCGCAGGCCGTCCAGCATCAGCGCCATGCGGCGGGCGGACTGCTCCATGGTGGCCACGCAGTCCTGCGCCTCGGCCACGGTGTCCTCGGGCGGCAGCTCGGCCAGCAGCTCGCGCACCAGCGTGCCGTAGGAGGTGACGTGGCGCAGCGGCGCGCCCAGGTCGTGCACCACGCGCTGCATGAAGGCGTCCTGCGCGGCGGCCATGTCGGCCAGTTGCTGGCGGGCCTGCGCCAGCTGCTGCTGCAGGGCCTGGGTGTCTGCCATGGCCTTGTCAGCCCTTGGGCTGCTTGGCTGGGCGCTTCCAGCCGGCCAGGCTGACCTGCTTGCCGCGCGCCACGGTCAGCGCGCCGGGCGGCGTGCTCTTGGTGACGGTGGAGCCGCCGCCCACGGTGCCGCCGGCGCCCAGGGTGAGGGGCGCCACCAGCACGCAATTGCTGCCCACATGCACGTCGGCCTCGATCACGGTGCGGTGCTTGTGGGCGCCGTCGTAGTTGGCGGTGATGCTGCCGGCGCCGTAGTTGACGCGCTCGCCCACGGTGGCGTCGCCCAGGTAGGCCAGGTGGTTGGCCTTGGCGCCGTCGGCCAGCGTCGAATTCTTGACCTCGACGAAGTTGCCGATGTGCACTTCGCGCCCCAGCTGCGCGCCCGGGCGCAGCCGCGCGAAGGGGCCGACCAGCGCACCGTCCCCCACCTCTACGCCCGCGGCCTCGCCGTCGATGTGGGTGTAGGGGTGGATGACGGCGCCAGCGCCGATGCGGGCGTTGGCGATGTGGCAGTAGGCGCCGATGCGCGCGCCCTCGCCGATCTGCACGCGGCCGCTGAAGAGGCAGCCCACATCGATCTCCACGTCCTGGCCGCAGGCAAGTTCGCCGGGCGCGCCGCTGCGCACGTCCTGGCGCAGGTCGAAGCGCGCCGGGTCGGCCAGGCGCACGCCCTGCTGCTCCATCAGCCGCGCGGCCTGGCGCAGCTGGTGGGCACGCTCCAGCTCGGCCAGCTGGGCGGGGCTGTTCACGCCGGCCACCTGCAGCGCATCGTCAATGCAGTGGGCGGCCACGGGCACGCCGCCAGCCACAGCCATGGCGACGATGTCGGTCAGGTAGTACTCGCTCTGGGCGTTGTCGTTGGCCAGGCGCGCCAGCCAGGGCGCGAGCAGCCGGCCGGGCACGGCCATGATGCCGCTGTAGATCTCGCCGATGGCGCGCTGCGCGTCGCTCGCGTCCTTGTGCTCGACGATGCGCTGCACGGCGCCATCCGGCCCGCGCACGATGCGGCCGTAGCCGGTGGGGTCGGGCAGCCGCACGGTGAGCAGCGCCATGCGGTCGGGGCCGGCCGCGGCCACCAGGGCGGCCAGGGTGCCCGCCTGGGTCAGCGGCACGTCGCCCGACAGCACCAGCACCAGGCCGTCGCCGGCCAGCAGCGGCACCGCCTGCTGCACGGCGTGGCCGGTGCCCAGCTGTGGCTCCTGGCGCACGGTTTGCAGGTCAAAACCGGCGCCAGCGCCCTTGGGGCCTGCGCAGGCAGCTTCCACTTCGATAGCAGCGTGGCCCGTTACCACCACCACGCGGCGGGCCTGCAGGCAGGCTGCCTGGTCCAGCACATGGTGCAGCAGGGGCCGGCCGGCCAGGCGCTGCAGCACCTTGGGCGTGCGGCTTTTCATGCGCGTGCCGCGGCCGGCGGCCATGATGATGATGTCGAGGGGCGCTGTCATGGGGAAGGAGTCAGGGTTGCAGGCAAGGCCGCGCGGCGCGCGAAACGGGGATTATCGGACGCCCTGCCGGCTATCAAAAACCATAGCTACCAGCGTTTGTCTGGCAATGGTTTCAGCCCGATTTGACCCTAAACCCGGCCTTCAGGCCCCGCAGGCCTGTGGCTGGGCGGCGCAGGCCGCCGGGCGCGCGGCCGGGGCATCGGCGCCGGCGCGGCGCCACTGGTAGTGCAGCGGCTCGCCGCCCAGGGGCTCCAGCACGGCCTGCTGGCCGGCCTGCACCTGCAGGCACTGGCCGGCATGCAGCAGCGCATCGCCCGAGGCCTCCAGCCAGCCGCCGGGCCCGGTGCCCAGGGTGACCCAGGCGCGCCCGCGCAGCACGCGCAGCTGCATGGCCGCCGCAGCGCGCAGGCTGCGGGCCTGGTGCAGCTCCAGCGTCTGCACCTCGGCACCCGCGGCCAGGCGCACGGGCTGCGGCGACGATTGTTGCGATTCGGGAACAGATACGGAAGCTACGGCGGTCATGGCACGCTCCAAAAAAGCCTTGGGTGTGCCTGCAGTGTGAAACTGCGCGCCTGGGGCGTCCAATGAATTGCGATGCCCGGATAGATTCCCGAACTGCATCAATCACTGCCCCAGCACCCGCTTTCCAGGAGCCTTTATGAGCACGCCGCCCGCCGCCGCCCTGCCCATCACCCACCTGCGCACCCGGCCCGTGGCCGCGGGCCACTGGCGTGCGTTCTTGGCCGTGGCGCGGCACCTGAACTTTCGCGCCGCGGCCGAGGAGCTGGCGCTGACGCAGTCCGCCGTCAGCCGGCAGATCCAGGCGCTGGAGGACGAAGTGGGTGTGCCGCTGTTCCTGCGCCACACGCGGGCGGTGGAGCTGACCAGCGCCGGCGGCCAGCTGCAGCGCGCCGTGGGCCCGGCGCTGGAGCGGCTGGACGCGGCCGTGCGCCAAGTGCGCCTGGCGGCGGGGCGGCGCAGCGTGGCCATCACCACCTGGGCAAGCTTTGCGTCGATGTGGCTGATCCCGCACATGGAGGAATTCCAGCGCGACCACCCGGACATCGACATCCGCATCGACGCCAGCGACGCCATCCAGGACCTGGAGACGGCCGACGTGGACCTGGCCCTGCGCTCCAGCATCCCCGGGCACGCCGGCCCGGGCGCGCAGCGCCTGTTTGGCGAGCAGCTGGCGGTGGTGGGCAGCCCCTGGCTGCTGGGCAGCATGCCGCCCATCGCCACGCCGCAGGACGTGGCGCGCTTCACCCTGATCGAGGCCGGCGACGCGCACCGCATGCCCTACTTCGAGTGGATCACCTGGCGCCGCTGGTTCGGCGTGCACGGCCTGGAGCGGCTGCAGCCCAAGCGCTGGCTGTACTTCAACTACGCCCAGCAGATCGTGCAGGCCGCGCTGGCCGGCCAGGGCCTGGCGCTGGCGCGCATGCCGCTGATCGCCGAGATCCTGGCGCGCGGCGACCTGGTGGAGGTGCTGCCCGGCCACCGGCTGGACTCGCCCCTGGTGTACTGGCTGGTGCCGGGCCCGCGCGGCGCCCAGCGGCCGGAGGTGCAGGCGTTTTGTGCCTGGCTGCTGCTGCAGGCCGAGGCGACGCGGCTGGCGGTCGGCGAGCCGGCGGCGCAGCAGGGCGGCTGAGGCGCGGCGCCGCTCCTGATTTAATAGCTTCCAGCGCTTGACTGGCAAGCGCTAGAGGCCGATTTGACTGATATTGTGGTCAGTCAGTCAGTCAGTCCAGCAGCACGCGCGCGAACTTGCGCTTGCCCACCTGCACCACGCAGCTGCCGGCTTCCAGCTTCAGGCCCTTGTCGCTGACCACCGCGCCATCGATGCGCACGCCGCCGCCGTCGATCAGGCGGTTGGCCTCGCTGCTGGAAGGCGCCAGGCCCGCAGCCTTGAGCAGCGCCCCGATGGACAGCGGCGCGCCGGACAGGCGCACCTCGGGGATGTCGTCGGGAATGCCGCCCTTGCTGCGGTTGTGAAAGTCCTCGTGCGCCGCATCGGCCGCGGCCGCGCTGTGAAAGCGCGTGGTGATCTCGCGGGCCAGCATGACCTTGGCGTCCTTGGGGTTGCGCCCGCCCGCCACCTCGGCCTTGAGCGCCGCGATCTCCGCCAGGCTCTTGAACGACAGCAGCGTGTACCAGTCCCACATCAGCGTGTCGGAGATCGACAGCACCTTGGCGAACATGCTGTTGGCGTCCTCGGTGATGCCGATGTAGTTGTGCTTGGACTTGGACATCTTGTCCACGCCGTCCAGGCCGACCAGCAGCGGCATGGTGAGCACGCACTGCGGCTCCTGGCCCCACTCCTGCTGCAGGTGGCGGCCCATGAGCAGGTTGAACTTCTGGTCGGTGCCGCCCAGCTCCAGGTCGCTCTTCAGGGCCACCGAGTCGTAGCCCTGCAGCAGCGGGTACAAAAATTCGTGCAGGCTGATGGAGCTGCCGTCCGTGAAGCGCTGGTGGAAGTCGTTCCTCTCCATCATGCGGGCCACGGTGTACTTGGCGGCCAGCTCGATCATGCCGCGCGCGCCCAGCTGGTCGCTCCACTCGCTGTTGTAGCGGATCTCGGTGCGCGCAGGATCGAGCACCTTGGCCGCCTGGGTGTAGTAGGTCTCGGCGTTTTGCTTGATCTGCTCGGCGGTGAGCGGCGGGCGCGTGCTGTTGCGCCCGGACGGATCGCCGATCAGCGTGGTGAAGTCGCCGATCAGAAAGATGACCCGGTGGCCCAGGTCCTGCAGCTGGCGCATCTTGTTGAGCACCACCGTGTGGCCCAGGTGGATGTCGGGCGCCGTGGGGTCCAGCCCCAGCTTGATGCGCAGCGGCTGGCCGGTGGCCGCCGAGCGGGCGAGCTTCTTGGCCCACTCGTCCTGCGGCAGCAGTTCATCGACGCCGCGCAGCGACACTTCAAGCGCCTGTCCTACGTCGCCGGTCAATGGAAATGTTGTAACAGCAGCTTGATTCATAAGGGTTTCCAGGGGTGTCTGCAGGACGACGCCGACTATACTTGCGGGCATTTTGCAGCGGGGGATTCTAGTGGCCTGCCCACTTTCCCGGCCTTTGCGCCCTTTAGCCGCACCTTGATTTCCGCCTTGCTTCCCGCCTCCACGCTGCCCCGAGCCGCAGCACCCGAGGGGCCCGGAGGCATCACAGCCTGGGGTAAGACTCTTGTTGAAAAACAAACTGACCGCCGCCTGCGTGGCACTCCTTGAATCCGTCGCACGCACGGTTCGTCAGCACCCGAAACGCATCACCGCCGCCTTGGGCGCCGTGCTGCTCACCGGCGGCGGCGGCGCCTTTGCCGTGGCCTCGCTGGCACCCGACCCGGCGCAGCTGCCCGTCAGCACTGTGCTGGAAGAAGTCGACTCCCTGGCCGAGGGCAGCACCCTGGCCAGCCTGCTGGACAGCATGCCCAGCTACTCGCTGTACCGCTCTGACGTCACGCGCAGCACCGACACCCCGGAAAACCTGCTGGAGCGCATAGGCGTGGCCGACCCGGCCGCCTCCGCCTTCCTGCGCGGCAACGACCTGGTGCGCCAGAACCTGCTCGGCCGCGCCGGCCGCTCGCTCACCGCCGAGGCCACCGACGACCAGCGCCTGCAGCGCCTGACGGCGCGCTGGGCGCCGGACGAAACCCCCAACTTCAAGCGCCTGGTGGTCGAGCGCGGCGCGGACGGCACCTTCAGCGCGCGCATCGAAAGCGCCCCCCTCACGGTGGGCAGCCGCCTGGCCGGCGGGGTCATTCGCAGCTCGCTGTTCGCCGCCACCGACGCGGCCAACATCCCCGACGGCGTGGCCGTGCAGCTGGCCGACATTTTCTCCAGCAGCATCGACTTTCGCCGCTCGCTGAGGAAGGAAGACCGCTTCTCGGTGGTCTATGAGACGCTGGAAGCCGATGGCGAGCCGCTGCGCAGCGGCCGCGTGCTGAGCGCCGAGTTCCACAACAACGGCAAGACCCACGACGCGCTGTGGTTCCAGGAGACGCCCCAGTCCAAGGGCGCCTACTACACCCTGGAAGGCCAGAGCATGCGCCGCGCCTACCTGACCTCGCCGGTGGCCTTCACGCGCATCTCCAGCGGCTTTTCCATGCGCATGCACCCCATCCAGAAAACCTGGCGCGCGCACCTGGGCACCGACATGGCCGCTGCCACCGGCACGCCCGTGCGCACCGTGGGCGACGGCGTGGTCGAGTTCGCCGGCGTGCAAAACGGCTACGGCAACGTGGTTTATGTGAACCACCGCAACCAGCACGTGACCGTGTACGCCCACCTCAGCCGCATCGACGTGCGCAAGGGCCAGTCCATCGACCAGGGCGACACCCTCGGCGCCGTCGGCTCCACGGGCTGGGCCACCGGCCCCCATCTGCACTTCGAATTCCGCGTCAACGGCCAGCACCAGGACCCGATGAGCATCGCCCGCCAAAGCGAGGCCGGCCAGCCTATCGCAGGCGCGGCACGCAAGGCCTTCGAACAGCTGGCCGGCAACATGCGCGTGCAACTGTCCGCCGCCTCGCAGACCCTGCAAGCCAGCGCCGAGTGATGTCCGCGGGCACCCGCCCGGCGCAGCAGCCCGCAGAAGCTGCCACCGCCCAGTGGTACATCGGGCTGATGTCGGGCACCTCGCTGGACGGCGTGGACGGCGTGCTCGCCGAGATTTCAGAGTCCGGATGCGCCGTAGCGCGCCATGCATCTGCGCCGCTAGCTCCTGAATTGAGAGCAGAGCTGCTCGCACTGAACACCTGCGGCGACAACGAGCTGCACCGCGCGGCCCTCGCCGCCAGCGCCTTGGCACGCACCTATGCCGGCGTGGTGCACGAACTCCTCAGCCAGTCCCGCCTGCCCGCCAGCACCGTGCGCGCCATTGGCGCCCACGGCCAGACTGTGCGCCACCAGCCCGGCCTGCACGACGGCACCGGCTACACCCTGCAGCTGAACAACCCCGCCCTGCTGGCCGAAGCCACCGGCATCACGGTGGTGGCGGACCTGCGCAGCCGGGACGTGGCCGCCGGCGGCCAGGGCGCCCCGCTGGTGCCCGCCTTTCACCGGCGCGCGTTCGGCCAGGCGGGCCAAGCCGTGGCCGTGCTCAACATCGGCGGCATCGCCAACCTGAGCGTGCTGGGCGCGAGTGGCGCGACCACGGGCTTTGACTGCGGCCCCGGCAACGCGCTGATGGACCACTGGTGCCAGCGGCACCAGGGGCGCCTCTACGACGAGGACGGAAGCTGGGCAGCCAGTGGGCAGGTGCTGCCCGCTCTGCTGCAGCTCCTGCTGGCCGAACCCTACCTGGCGCTGCCGCCCCCGCGCAGCACCGGGCGCGACCTGTTCAACCCGGCCTGGCTGCAGCGCTGCCTGCAGGCCGCGGGCGCGTCGCAGGCCCGGCCGCAGGACGTGCAGGCCAGCCTGGCGGAGCTGACGGCCCGCGCCTGCGTGCAGGACATGCAGCGCCATGGCGCGGGCGCGCGACTGCTCATCGTCTGCGGCGGCGGCGCGCTCAACGGCCACCTCATGCGCCGGCTGCAGGCCCTGCTGCCCGGCGTGCGCGTCGAATCGTCCGCGCACCACGGCCTGCCGCCCCTGCAGGTGGAGGCCGCTGCCTTTGCCTGGCTCGCCCGCCAGTGCCTGCACGGCCTGCCCGGCAACCTGCCCGCCGCGACGGGCGCACGCGGGCCACGCGTGCTGGGCGCCATCTACCCGGCCTGAGGAAGAAGTCGCCCGGGGCAAAGACATGGTTTCGCACCAGCTGCCTGTGATGAGCGGCACTGCCGGCCGGCGCGGAGCAAGCGCCCATCGCGCCGCTGCAGATCCACGCTGCCACCCTGCCCGCCCGGCGCATGGCAGCACCACGCCAGTGCAAGGCAGCAAGTGACGCTCCACCAGTTCCAGGCCGATCAAGGCTGCATGGTCAGCCTGCAGTCCAGGGGATGAAAGAACAGCGGACTCATCGTGGGCGCCGGCGAGGTGCGTGCCTGAAGGGGTCGGCGCCCGCGGCCAGGCATGCATGAAAAAACCGCCCTCGGGCGGTTCTCTCGTTTACGCACGGCGGCCCTGGCGGCCGGTGCGATCCATTATTGGTCAGTGGGCGAGAAGCTGGAGCCGCAGCCGCAGGTGGTTTCGGCGTTGGGGTTCTTGATGACGAACTGAGCGCCCTGCAGATCTTCCTTGTAGTCGATCTCGGCGCCCACCAGGTACTGAAAGCTCATGGCGTCGATCAGCAGCGACACGCCATTCTTGGTCATGGTGGTGTCGTCCTCGTTGGTGATCTCGTCGAACGTGAAGCCGTACTGGAAGCCCGAGCAGCCACCGCCCTGCACAAATACGCGCAGCTTCAGATCCGGGTTGCCCTCCTCGGCGATCAGGTCGGCCACCTTGGCGGCAGCGCTGTCGGTGAACAGGATGGGGGTGGGCATTTCGGTGGTGGTGATTTCGGCAACGGCGCTCATGTCGGCTCCTGGGCAGTGGTACGCGGAATGTTAAGGCAAACCCTGTGGCGCCGCAGGGGCAGCGGCATTTGCCGCCAGGGCGCATAAGGCTTTAGCCGCATATGGGGCCGCAGGCCGCGGCAGGCAATGCCTGCAGGCATGAAAAAACCGCCACGAGGGCGGTTCTTTCGGCTCTGCAAGGCTGAATATCAGCGCTTGGAGAACTGCTTGGCGCGGCGTGCGGAGTGCAGGCCGACCTTCTTGCGCTCGACTTCGCGGGCGTCACGGGTCACGAAGCCGGCAGCGCTGAGCTGGGGCTTGAGCGTGGCGTCGTAGTCGATCAGAGCGCGGGTGATGCCGTGGCGGGCAGCGCCGGCCTGGCCGGATTCACCACCGCCGTGCACGTTCACCTGGATGTCGAAAGTCTCGACATGGCCCGTGAGCGCCAGCGGCTGCTTGGCAATCATGATGGAGGTTTCGCGGCCGAAGTACTGCTGAATGTCTTTGCCATTCACAGTGATCTTGCCGGAGCCCTTCTTCAGAAACACACGGGCGACGCTGGACTTGCGACGGCCGGTGCCATTGTTCCATTCACCAATCATCTCGGCTCCTTAGATATCCAGCACTTTGGGCTGCTGCGCGCTGTGCGGATGCTCGCCGCCGCCATAGACCTTGAGCTTCTTGACCATGGCGTAACCCAGGGGGCCCTTGGGCAGCATGCCCTTGACGGCCTTTTCCAGGGCGCGGCCGGGGTGCTTGGCTTGCAGGTCGCGGAAGTTGGTGGCAGTGATGCCGCCGGGAAAGCCGGAGTGGCGGTAGTACATCTTGTCCGTGGACTTGGTACCCGTCACTTTGAGCTTGGAGGCGTTGATCACGACGATGTAGTCGCCGGTGTCAACGTGAGGCGTGTAGATGGCTTTGTGCTTGCCGCGCAGACGGAGGGCCACTTCGCTGGCGACCCGACCGAGCACCTTATCGGTGGCGTCAATCACAAACCACTCGTGCACGACCTCAGCAGGCTTTGCGCTGAAGGTGGTCATGGTGAGTTTTCTCTGGAGAAAGAGGGTTTGGCCGGTCCTTTTCCACGGTCGGTGCTCTTCTTGACGTGAGCCTCTTAGGTGGGTGCAAGGCTTCGCCGCGGGACCTGAAAATCGCTGCGAAGCCCGCCATTATATAACGCTGGCCAAAAAAACCCGCGCCTGCGGCCGCTACTGCGGGTACATCTGTTGCTGGCGCGCCGCTTCCTCGCGCTGGCGGCGCGCGGCCACGCACACGGGGTGGCCTGCCAGCGCGGCGGTCTGGCACTGCTCGTGGATGCACAGCGGCCGCGCCAGGAAGCTGGCGGAGGCGCAGGCCTCCTGGGGCCCGGCCACGCGCGCGGGGGGCGCTGCACGCGAGGCAGCCGGGCGCGGCTCGGGCGGCGCCGGGGCCTGCACGACCGGCTCGGGAGCAGGCGGCGGGCGTGGGGCTTCCTCCACCCGGCGCGGGGCGCGGGGCCGCGGTGCAGGCGCTGCCGGCTGGAGCGCAGCGGCCGCTTCGCTGGCAGCGGCTCCCGCTTCGTCCACCGCTTCGTCCTGCGCCGCCTCGGGCGGCGGCGAAAGCGGCAGCGGCGGCGGCGGCAGGGGCGGCGGCGCCAGTTCGGTGATGATTTCGCTTTCGGGCGTGTAGCGCGGGCGCTGCTGCTGCTGGCCCCACCACCAGGCCACGGCCAGCAGCACCAGCAGCGAGGCGGCCATGGCCCCCATCAGCCGCGCGCGTCCGGCAAGGGCTGCAGCGGGGCCTGCGCGGCGCGGCGGCTGCCCTGCCCCGGGGTGGCCCGGGTCTTCTGTCGCGAGACGCTGCCCGCCCGCCCTGGATGTGCGCGGCGCAGGCTCGTCCAGCGCCAGGTTGCGCGTATCGGCAAAGGCCGTTGTGTCCCAGTCCACGGCCACCGTTTCGGCAAATGCCGGGGCGCCTTCAGGCGCCTGCTGCACCGGCGCCTCGGGCACGGTGTCGCCGGCCGAGGGGGGGGAATAAGGCTGGGACAGCGCGGACAGGTCGATGACCTTGTCACTGGCCACGCCCTGCGCATCCTTGCTGGAGGGCTCGACCCAGACGTCCGCCAGCTCGGCGCGGAAGTCGAAATGCTCCAGCCCGGCCGGGGCCTCGGTCATGCCCATTTCCTGCAGGAAGGCGTCGATGGTCTGCGGCCGGTCCTGCGGCTGCAGCTGCAGGCTGTGCGCGACGGCGTCGATGAAGGGGCGCGAATACTCCACGCCGAACTGCTTGCGCACGGTGCGCGCCACGCGCGAGAACGGCACCATGCGGTCGCGGATGGCGCGCAGCGTGGCCGGCAGCGGCGTATCGTTGCACAGGCAGCCATGCACCACGGCGCCCAGCGAGTACAGGTCGCTCCAGGGGCCCTGCTGCAGCTGCTGGCCAGCGTCGGTGTACTGTTCGATAGGAGCGTAGTTGACCTTGAGCACCGAGGTCAACCGCTGCGAGCCGTCGCCGATGACGTGGCGCGCGGCGCCCAGGTCCAGCAGCACGGGCGGGCCCGCGTCCTGCAGGAAGATGTTGTCCGGCGAGATGTCGCGGTGCAGCGCCTGGCCCTCGTGCAGCACGCGCAGCGCACTGGTCACCGACCACAACAGCTTGCGCAGCCAGGCCTCGGGCGGCGGCGTGCGCATGTGGGCGCGCGCCTGCTTGAGCGTCATGCCGCCGTACAGCGGCATGACCATGTAGGCGGTGTGATTGGCCTCCCAGAAGCGGAAGACCTTCACCAGGGACGGGTGGTCGAACTGGGCCAGCAGGCGCGCCTCGCCCACGAAGGAGGCCAGACCCGCCTGGTAGGACTGCGCGTCCGAGGACGAGCGCACCCACAGCGACTGCCCGTCGGCACGCCCGGCCAGCGCCGCCGGCATGTATTCCTTGATGGCCACGAAACGCAGTAGGGAATGGTCGAACGCCTGATAAACCATGCCGAAGCCGCCCACCCCCAGCAGCGCCAGCACCTCGAATTCACCCAGGCGCGTGCCCGGCGGCAGCGCATCGACGTGATGGGCGACGCTGGCTGGGGTGGCGCGGACGGGGACGGCAGACATGGAAGGGGCAGCGGATCAGCGAGGCAGGAGAGCTTGGCAGCGGTGCATTGTGCGTCATCACGGGCGACGCCGCCCTGGTTACCATCGCCGCATGTTCAGTTATCGCCACGCCTTCCATGCAGGCAACCACGCCGACGTGCTCAAGCACACGGTGCTCATCGCCACCTTGCAGCATGTGCTGCTCAAGGAGGCCGCGCTCATGGTGCTTGACACCCATGCGGGCGCCGGCCTGTACCGCCTGGACGGCGACTACGCCAACACCAGCGGCGAAAGCGCCGACGGCATTGCCCGGGTGCTGGCCGCGCCCGGCCCGCTGGCGCCCGCGCTGCAGGCGTATGTGGACACCGTGCGGGGCTTCAACCAGGGCCAGCAGGTGCGTGTCTATCCCGGCTCGCCCTTCATCGCCCAGCGCCTGCTGCGCGCGCACGACCGCCTGAAGCTGTTCGAGCTGCACCCCAGCGACGCCCGGGCGCTGGAGCGCAACGTGGAGCAGCTCGATGCCGGCCGCCAGGTGGCGGTGCTGCGCGAGGATGGCTTCGAAGGCGCCCGCAAGCTGCTGCCCCCTGCGGCGCGCAGGGCGCTCGTGCTATGCGACCCCAGCTATGAAATCAAGACCGACTACGGCCGGGTGCAGGACATGCTGCAGGACGCGCTCAAGCGCTTTGCCACCGGCACCTACGCCGTGTGGTACCCCATCATCCCGCGCCCCGAGGCGCACGACCTGCCGCGCCGCCTCAAAACCCTGGCCACCAAGCTCGGCAAGCCCTGGCTGCACGCCACGCTCACGGTCAAGGGCAGCAAGATGGCGCCGCCGGCCGCCGGCGACAGCCGCCGCCCCGGCCTGCCGGCCAGCGGCATGTTCGTCATCAACCCGCCCTACACCTTGCAGGCCGCCCTGCGCGAGGCGCTGCCGCAGATGGCCGAGCTGCTGGCGCAGGACCGCCACGCCGGCCACACGCTGGAAGCGGGCGGCGGCTGAGGCAGCGGGCAGCTAGCGCTTTCGCGGCTTGCGCCGCGCCTTGGGCTTCGGGGCGGGCCTGGCGGCCCGGGTGGGCGGCGCCAGCTGCAGGGCCTCGTCAGCCGCCGCCGCGTCCAGCCCCAGGCTGGAGCCTTCCACCTGCGCCTCCAGCTCCTCGGGGCAGGTGTCGCTGCCCTCATCCAGACGCCACAGCTGCACCGGCTTGATGCCCAGGCCGACCATGCCCAGCTCCTCGGCGGCGGCGCGGCTCAGGTCGATGACGCGGCCGCGCACGAAGGGCCCCCGGTCATTGATGCGCACCATGACGGTGCGGCCGTTGACCAGGCTGCGCACGCACAGCCGCGCGCCAAAGGGCAGGCTGCGGTGCGCGGCTGTCAGCTCCTCGCGGTCATAGCGCTCGCCGTTGGCGGTGCGCCGCCCGTGCAGGCTGTCGGCATACCAGGACGCCTGGCCACTGCCCAGCAGCACTGGCGGCTCGGCTGGCTCGGCCTGCGGCGGCAGGCGCAGGCCGGGCGGGCCTGAGGCCTCGGCCGGGCCGCGCTCGGGCCTGATGCGCAGCGCCGGCTCCGCCCGCTCGGGCGGTGTCGCCAGCAACGGAATACTGGGCGCAGGGGCCGGCGCTGCGGCCTGCGGCGGCGCGGCGGCAGGCTCGGGCGTGGCCGCCGGGGGGGCGGCGCAGCCGGCCATCAGGGCGGCGGCGGTCGCGGCCCAGAGCAGTCGCAAGGGGGGTGGGTGCATGGAGGTGGCGTTCCTGCGTTGCGCAAGCAAGGCACTTTAGCCGCCTGGCCCGTCTGCCCCGCTTCAGAGCTTGAGGCGCTCGCAGATGGCCAGCGTGGCCGCGCTTTGGTTCATGGTGTAGAAGTGCAGGCCTGGCGCGCCGGCGCGCACCAGCTGCTCGCACAGCTGCGTCACCACGTCCAGCCCGAAGGCGCGGATGCTGGCCACGTCGTCGCCAAAGCCCTGCAGGCGCAGCCGGATCCAGCGCGGAACCTCGGCGCCGCAGGCGTCGGAAAAGCGCAGCAGCTGGCTGGCACCCATGATGGGCATGATGCCCGGCACCACCGGCACGTCCAGCCCCAGCCGGCGTGTGTCCTGCACGAAGCGCTGGTAGGCATCGGCGTTGAAGAAGTACTGGGTGATGGCCGAGTCGGCGCCGGCGCGCACCTTGGCGGCAAAGGCGTTCAGGTCGGTCTCGGCGCTGCGGGCCTGGGGATGGATCTCGGGGTAAGCCGCGACTTCGATGAAGAAGTCGTCCCCGGTTTCGGCGCGGATGAAGGCCACCAGGTCGCTGGCGTAGTGGAACTCGCCGCCCAGGCCGTAGCCGCTGGGCAGGTCGCCGCGCAGGGCCACCAGGCGCTTGACGCCCATGGCCTTGAGCTGCGCCAGCTGCTCGCGCACGCCGCTTTTGGTGGCGCCGATGCACGAGAAGTGCGACGCGGCATCCACGCCCTCGGCCAGGATCTCGCGCACGGCGGCGAAGGTGCCTTGCTGCGTGGAGCCGCCGGCGCCGTAGGTGACCGAGCAAAACTGCGGCGCGCGCGCATACAGCTGCTGGCGCACGGCGCGCAGCTTCTCGGCGCCCTCGGGCGTCTTGGTCGGAAAGAACTCGAAGCTGACGGGCAGCGCTGCGGTCGTCGTGCTCATGCGGCGCTCCCCAGGTCGGCGTGGATGAAGAATTCGCGGTTGCCGTCGCCGCCTTCGATGGGGCTGTCCAGCCAGGCGCGCACGCGCAGGCCCAGCTGCTCGCAGCTGGCGCGCAGGCGCTCCTCGACCTGGGCGTACAGGCTGGCGTCGCGCACGATGCCGCCCTTGCCCACCTGGCCGGGCTGCAGCTCGAACTGCGGCTTGACCAGCAGCAGCAGCTGGCCGCCCGGCTGCAGCAGCGCCACCAGGGCCGGCAGCACCAGGGTCAGCGAGATGAAGGACACGTCGCCCGTGATGAAGGGGAAGGCGGGCGTGATGTCCACCTGCTCGCGCCCGGCGCGGCGGCGGCGCACGGTGGGCAGGCTGCCGGCGGCGCGGGCCTGGGCGCGGGCGGCGCGCTCGGCCTTGAAGGCCTCGACCTCGTGCTCCTTGGCGTCGGCACTGTCATCGTACTCGTCGTCCACCATGCCGCCGTTGCGCATCCAGGCGTAGGGGGCCTGGGGCTGGGTGTCGTTGTCCTCGGGCTCGGCGTCGATGCGCTCGCACAGCGCGTCCTCGCAGGCCTCTTGCAGCGCCTCTGGCGTGAGGTGGCGGGCGTTCACGCCCTCCACGCCGACCACGCGGGGGTCGGCCTGCAGCCGCTCGTGCAGCTGGTTCTGGCCCACATCCACGCCAATGACCTGCGCCGCGCCGTGCGCCAGCAGGCAGTCGGTAAAGCCCCCCGTGCCCTGGCCCACGTCCAGGCAGCGCAGGCCGGCCACACTGATGCCGGTGGCGGCCAGCGCGCCTTCGAGCTTGAGGCCGCCGCGCGAGAGGTACCTGGCCTCGGACGCGTCCAGCAGCTGCACCTGGGCGCCGGGCGGTATGTCGTCGCCGTTCTTGCCCACCTTTTGCCAGGGCAGCGTGGCCGCCAGGCGCCATTGCACGCCGGCGGCGATCAGCCGCTGGGCCTGCGAGCGGGTGGCCGCATGGCCGCCCTCCACCAGAAACACGTCCGCACGCATCGTGCCGTCCTCTCTCTTTTTGATAGCTGCTGGCGCTTGTTGCAAGCCACCTTCAGAGGGCTTTCACTCCGAAACCGGCTTCTATCAAGCGCTGGCAGCTATGATTTTTGATGCTCAGTAGCGGTACGTCTCGGGCTTGTAGGGCCCACTCTTGTCCACGCCGATGTAGGCGGCCTGGGTGTCGGTCAGCTCGGTGAGCTGGGCGCCGACCTTCTTCAGGTGCAGGCGCGCCACCTTCTCGTCCAGCACCTTGGGCAGCACGTAGACCTTGCCGGCCTGATAGTCGCCCTGCTTGGTGAACAGCTCGATCTGGGCGATGGTCTGGTTGGCGAAGCTGCTGCTCATCACGAAGCTGGGGTGGCCCGTGGCGCAGCCCAGGTTGACCAGGCGGCCCTTGGCCAGCAGGGTGATGCGCTTGCCGTCAGGGAAGATCACGTGGTCAACCTGGGGCTTGACCTCTTCCCACTGGTACTTCTCGATCGACGCCACGTCGATCTCGTTGTCGAAGTGGCCGATGTTGCAGACGATGGCCTCGTTCTTCATCGCCACCATGTGCTCGTGGCGGATCACGTCGCGGTTGCCGGTGGTGGTCACAAAGATGTCGGCCAGTGGCGCGGCGTATTCCATGGTGACGACCTTGAAGCCCTCCATCGCGGCCTGCAGCGCGTTGATGGGGTCGATCTCGGTCACCCACACCTGGGCGCGCAGGGCGGCCAGCGCCTGGGCACAGCCCTTGCCCACGTCGCCGTAGCCGGCGACCACGGCCACCTTGCCGGCGATCATCACGTCGGTGGCGCGCTTGATGCCGTCCACCAGCGATTCGCGGCAGCCGTACAGGTTGTCGAACTTGGATTTGGTCACCGAGTCGTTCACGTTGATGGCGCGGAACAAGAGCGTGCCCTTGGCGGACATCTCGTTGAGGCGGTGCACGCCGGTCGTCGTTTCTTCCGTCACGCCGATGATCTCGGCCGACTTGCGGCTGTACCAGGTGGCGTCTTCGGCCAGCTTCTTGCGGATGGAGGCGAACAGGATGCGCTCTTCTTCGCTGGCGCCGTTGCCGGCCACGAGCGAGGCATCCTTTTCGGCGCGCTGGCCCAGATGCATCAGCAGCGTGGCGTCGCCGCCATCGTCCAGGATCATGTTGGGGCCTTCCGCCCCGCTGCCCTTCGGCCCGAAGTCGAAGATGCGGTGCGTGTAGTCCCAGTAATCCTCCAGCGACTCGCCCTTGATGGCGAAGACCGGCGTGCCGCCGGCGGCGATCGCGGCAGCGGCATGGTCCTGCGTGGAGAAGATGTTGCACGAGGCCCAGCGCACCGTGGCGCCCAGCGCCTGCAGCGTCTCGATCAGCACGGCCGTCTGGATGGTCATATGCAGCGAACCGGTGATGCGCGCGCCCTTCAGGGGCTGGGCGGCGGCGTACTCGTCGCGGATGGCCATCAGGCCGGGCATCTCGGTTTCGGCGATGCGGATTTCCTTGCGGCCCCAGTCGGCCAGCGACAGGTCGGCAATGGCGCAATCGGCCGGGGAAAGGGAGGGGGTGCGGGTGTTCATGGCGGCTCCTGGGCGGTTGGGAAACACCACCGGCCGCGCGAGGCAGGAACGCAGGAAAGAAGTCCGCCGCCCATCGCACGCCAGGTGGATGAGCGTCGTTGCACAGCGGGCCGGGCCCGATCTCCCGAGCCTCACGCCGCCTGAGCGGGGGCGCTGCAACGCTCCTCGGGAAAGGGCCGCATTATATTCAACGTCCCGCCGCGCGCAGGCGCAGGGCCAGCGCCAGGGCCGCGCCCAGCAGCGCCAGCGCAAAGCCGGCCATGCCCGGCCAGCGCCCGTGCTCCCAGAACCAGCCGCCCACCGAGCCCAGCACGCTGGAGCCCAGGTAGTACGCCAGCAGGTACAGCGACGAGGCATGGCCCTTGGCCGCCCCGGCCAGGCGCCCGACCCAGCCACTGGCCACCGCGTGCGCCACGAAAAAGCCAAACGTCAGCAGCGCGATGCCCGCCATCACCGCCGCCAGCGGCGCGGCCAGCGTCAGCAGCACGCCCACCGCCATCAGCAGCACCCCGCCTACCAGCACCGGCGCCCGCCCGCGCCGGTCGGCCAGCGCCCCGGCCGCGGGCGAGGCCACCATGCCGAACAGGTAGGCGGCAAACACCAGCCCGATCTGCGTTTGCGACAGGCCGTAGGGCGGCAGCGCCAATCGAAAGCCCACGTAGTTGAACAGCGAGACGAACACGCCCATCAGCACGAAGGCCGAGACAAACAGCCGCGCCAGCGCCGGCGTGGCCAGGTGCGCGCGCCAGGCCGCCAGGTGCTGCGCCAGGGTCAGGCGCTCGGCCGCCGCGCCCGCCTGCGCGGCGCGCTGCGCGCGCGGCAGCAGCAGCACGAAGCCCACGGCCGCCAGCAGGCCCAGCACGCCCATGCCGGCCAGGGCCACGCGCCAGCCCCAGGCGTCGGCCAGCATGCTCATGCCGATGCGCCCGGCCATGCCGCCAAAGGCCGTGCCGCCGATGTACAGCCCCATCGAAAAGCCCAGGCCGCGCGGGTGGATCTCCTCGGCCAGATAGGCCATGGCCACCGCCGGCACGCCGCCCAGCAGCACGCCCTCCAGCGCCCGCGCTGCCAGCAGCGCGCCCCAGGCGGGCGCCAGCGCCGCTGCCACGTTGCACAGCGCAGCCAGCGCCATGGAGGCGAACATCAGCCGGCGCTTGTCCCGCCCCTGCGACAGCGCCCCGGCCGCGAAGATGGCCACCGCCAGGCAGCCCGTGCTGGCCGACAGCGCCAGCGAGCTGCCGGCCGGGCTCAGACCGAAGTACGCCGCCAGCTCGGGCAGCACCGGCTGCACGCAGTACAGCAAAGAGAAGGTGGAAAAACCGGCCAGGAACAGGGCGGCACTGACGCGGCGATAGGCAGCGCTGCCCGCCTGCACCCAGGTGCGGGCCGCCGGCGCGGCAGGGGTTTCTTGCATGGCCGCTACTGTGGCACGGCGCGCCCGGCCGGCCGGACGCGCCCTGGTCCGTAGAATTGCGCATTTGCCACTGTGCCGGCGGGCCCCGCCCGGCACGCGCCCGTCCGACGCGCCGCGCCGCCTGCCTTGCGCCGCGCCCACCACGCCTTTCTCGCACGCACCGTGTCCTACGCCTTTGAAACGCGGCGCCGCCGCACCTTTGCCATCATCTCCCACCCCGATGCGGGCAAGACCACGCTGACGGAAAAGCTGCTGCTGTTCTCCGGCGCCATCCAGATCGCCGGCGCCGTGAAAGGCCGCAAGGCCAGCCGCCACGCCACGTCCGACTGGATGGAGATCGAAAAGCAGCGCGGCATCTCGGTGGCCAGCTCGGTCATGCAGATGAGCTACCGCGACCACGTCATCAACCTGCTGGACACGCCGGGGCACAAGGATTTTTCCGAGGACACCTACCGGGTGCTCACGGCCGTCGATTCGGCCTTGATGGTCATCGACGCGGCCAACGGCGTGGAAACGCAAACGCGCCGACTGATCGAGGTTTGCCGCCAGCGCGATACGCCCATCATCACGTTCGTCAACAAGATGGACCGCGAGGTGCGCGACCCGCTGGACATCCTGGACGAGGTGGAGCGCGAGCTGGGCATGCCCTGCTGCCCCATGACCTGGCCCGTGGGCCAGGGCCGGCAATTCGGCGGCATCATCGACCTGCGCACGCGCACCATGACGGTGTTTTCACCCGGCAGCGAAAAGCGTCCGGAAGACTTCGAGATCATCCCGCTGGCCGAAGCCGACAGGCTGCGCGCGCGCTTCGGCTCGGTCTTCGACGACGCGCTGGAGAGCATGGAGCTGGCCGTGGGCGCCTCCGCCGAGTGGAGCCACGAGCAGTTCCTGGCCGCCAAGCTCACCCCCGTGTTCTTCGGCTCGGGCGTGAACAACTTTGGTGTCAAGGAAGTGCTGGACGCGGTAGTGGACATGTCGCCCCCACCCGGCCCGCGCACGAGCACGCTGGCCGTGAACAAGCAACCTGTGGAAAAGGTCGTACAGCCTGAGGACGAGGGCTTTGCCGGCGTGGTCTTCAAGGTGCAGGCCAACATGGACGCCAACCACCGCGACCGCATTGCCTTCGTGCGCGTGGCCTCGGGCAAATACACACCCGGTATGAAGATGCGCGTGCAGCGCACGGGCAAGGAGCTGCGCCCCACGTCGGTCGTCACCTTCATGAGCCAGCGCCGCGAGGCGGTGGAAGAAGCCTACGCGGGCGACATCATCGGCTTTACCACCCACGGCGGCGTGCAGCTGGGCGACACCATCACCGATGGCCCGGCCCTGCAATTCACCGGCCTGCCCTTCTTCGCGCCCGAGATGTTCATGACGGTGGTGCTGAAAAACCCACTGCGCACCAAGCAGCTGCACGAGGGCCTGATGCAGCTGGGCGAGGAAGGCGCCATCCAGGTGTTCAAGCCTGAGGCCGGTGGCAACATGCTGCTGGGCGCCGTGGGCCAGCTGCAGTTCGAGGTCGTGCAGCACCGGCTGAATACCGAATACAACTGCGACATCCGGCTGGAGGGTTGCCAATACACCGGGGCGCGCTGGATCACGGCGGACACGCCGGCCGAACTGCGCGAGTTTGAAAACGCCTATCCGCTGCGCATGGCGCGAGATGCAGCGGATACGCTGGCGTATCTGTGCACGAGCCCCTACGACGTACGGCTGGCGCAGGAGCGGTTTCCGAAGATCCATTTCCATCCGCTGCGAGAGCATGCGGGGTTGGCATTGCAGAGCAGCTGACTGCCAGCATGAGCCCCCTCTCCCCTTCTGCCCAAGGCAGCCATCCGGGCAACAACTTCGATGCGATCCGCATCGTCGCCGCCACCATGGTGCTGGTCAGCCACCACTACGCTCTGACCGGGCAGATGGAGCCGTCCTTTTTTGGCATCCACAGCCTGGGGGGGCTGGCCGTCACCATCTTTTTCGTCATCAGCGGATATTTGGTGACTGCCAGCTGGCAGCGCGACCCCAACGTATGGCGCTTCGGCCTGCGGCGCTTTCTGCGCATCTGGCCTGCACTGACCGCTGTGATCGTGTTAACAGCCTATGGACTGGGCGCCTGGGTGACGGAACTGCCGCTGGGGCAATACCTGACGCATGGAGCCACGGCGAACTACCTGCAAGGCCTGTGGATGAAGATTCACTTCGTGCTGCCGGGGGTCTTTGAGGACAATCCCTATCCGTCCGGAGTCAATGGTTCGCTGTGGACCATCCCGATCGAGGTGCGGTGCTATCTCTTCCTGGGTTTGGCCGGCGTGGTGGGCCTGCTCCGCTTTCGTGTCGTGTTTCTCACGGGTGTTGCCATTGCCCTGGGCTGGTTTCTCTTGCGCAGCAACGCCGACCTGACCGGAAGCGTGCATTACGGACGCGAACTGAGCGTATTTTTCCTCTCCGGCGCTGCGCTGCAGGCATTAGAGCCGCAGTGGCGCCGCCGTCCTGCGCGGTGGGCGGCTGTGTTGTGCCTGCTCGCTGGCGCAGCCTGGGTGGCGGATTGGCGGCACACTGCTTTGCTGCTGGCCCTGCCCTTCGCCGTCATCTATGGCGGCACGCGCGCCACGCCCTTTCTGCGCCGTGCAGGACGGTGGGGCGACCCGTCTTACGGCATATACCTCTTCGCCTTCCCGATCCAGCAAACCATCATTTTTTACGCCTGGCCTGAAGCAGGTTTTACAGGATCCCTGCTGCTGGCCATAGCCTGCACGACGGCCCTCGCCTATGCCAGCTGGCATCTGCTAGAAAAGCAGGCTCTGAAGTTCAAACCCAGTCGGCAGCAGCGCACTTGGCGGGCCACCCTCTCATGTGGCCTCCAACGCATCAGAAATATTCTTTTGTCTCCCTGGGCGTGGCCTGTCATCGCCGGATTTGTCGGGCTGCGCCATATCGCACACAGGCTCGGTGCGCCGGTGCTTCCAGATCCGGAGTACACCTATCTGCCAGCCGCCCGCGCGTTCCTGGAACAAGGATGGTCCTTTCTGCTCACCCCGCAGAGCTATCAAGTGACGCCGCTGGCCTATCTCTGGCCTGCGCTCTGGGGAGCAGAGCCACTGCTGATCCGCGTGGCCAATATGGGGTTGTGGATAGGGAGCGTCTTTTTCCTCTGGCGTACCAGCTGCCTGCTGGGCGGTCCGCTGGCCGGAGCCAGCGCCATGGTGCTGCTCCTTCTTTCCTCCGAACTGCTGCGCTACTTTCCTTCAGAGATGACGGAGCCGCTCTTCCTGTTTGCTCTGTTCGGCTGGATGCACGCGCTTGCACGCATCGTCATTGCGCGTGACTACAGGGCATCGACGGCACTCCAGGGTGCCATCATGCTCACCCTGACGCTGCTGACCCGTCCTGTGTTGCAGCTGGTCGCGCCTGCGGGCCTGCTCGCCTGCCTGGCATGGCTGACCTATCGCGCAGCCTTTCTAAGAGGCGAGAGCGACGACAGCCCCGTGCCTCGACAGGTGGCAGCCCTTGCCTGGAGTGTGGCAGGCGCACTGGTGCTGCCTCTTGCACTGGTTCTGAAGAACGGGTTGGTCTTTGGGTTGTGGGGCCTGGGCACGGGCTCGGGCATCGGGTTATACCTTGGTACGCATCCGCTTTTCCAGGGTGCAGAACCGGGCTTTCTCGGATTCGGCTTCGATGTCAACACCCTGGTCGCGCTGGCAGCCCAGTCGGGCAACCCGCTTTCACTGGAGGGAGACCGGGCAACATCTCTCGCAGCTTTTTGGCAGCTTCAGTCGATGGCGCCTGCCGAGGCTGTGCAGTTCTTCACCCGAAAGCTGTGGTGGTGGCTGGCTCACCACCCGGCTCAGATCGAAACCGCAGGCCGAACGCTGCGCAACGTCCGCCTCATTGAGTTTTTTCTGATCGCGGCCGCCGTCTTGCACCTGCTGTTGAATCGTCGCCTGGCAGTACAGCCAGGCAGCGAGCCCGTCCTGCTACGCCGCTCACCCGCCCTGTGGCTCGCCGCGCTGCTTGCTCTACTTCTGGGCGCGATGCTGGTTCAGCTGCTGCCCATCTTGCACAACAGCCGCTACAGCTCCGTGCTTCTCGACCCCTGGCTGATACCTCTGGCGTCCTTGAGCATGGCTGTGCTCATAGGCACGCTGCACATTCGGATCGAACGCTCACGCAGCCGTTGGTGCCTTGCGCTGATGACCAGAGACCACCGTGCAGTCAGTTCGACACTCGGCTGGCTAGTCGTTGTGGTGGCCTTGTCTTTCACGGCTTCGTTCCTGTCGCTCAAGTGGGAGCGCAACGCCATTGATCCCGAACGAATGGGTGCGGTCCGCACGATCGTGCAGCTGGCCGAGAATGTGGAAACAGCAGCCCATGGCATGCAGCCTGCTGGCGAGCAGGCCTGGATAGTCATGCAGTCGCCTGCCTCCTTGAATGTCGCTGTTGACGCCTCGGTTGTGAAGCAGATCAGCGAAGCCAACCCCTTTAACGCTCTCTGGGAAACACAGCTGGCATTGGAAAGCGCAGGCGGAAAATGTCGACAGGTGGGCTTCTCCTTTCAAACATTTACCGGACGCATTCTCCAGCCATCCTACCGCCTGCCTCTACAGCCGCGAGTGGAGACCGATGGTGCCATGCGCCCACTGGTGGTATCCGCCAATCACGAGTTGCGTCCGCGTGAACCGGGCAGCCTGCGCATCGAGATCCATTGCCCCGTGGGCACACGCCTGCAGTGGGGCGGTACGCGAGTGCTTGAAAGCCGCCATCCCTGGGACGCGGCCGCTCACATCCAACCACGAGATCCCGCATGAGCCTTAGCCTCAGTCTTTTTACGCTGCTGTGTGTCGTCGGCATTTCCATAGGCCAGCTGCTTTTCAAGAAGGCCGCGGCTGCATTGCCCGCAGCGCTTTCGCTGGGAGCTGTGGTGACCAACGGCTGGTTGCTGGCGGCACTTGCGCTGTATGGAGTTACTACCCTGGCATGGATCTGGGTGCTCAGACATGCACCCCTGCATTTGGCTTATCCATTCATGGGCCTCGCATTTCTGATCGTGCCGACGCTGGCGTGGTTGCTCCTCGGGGAGCCGCTGCACTGGCGCACCCTGGCGGGCGGCGCCTTGATCATGGCTGGCGTTGCGCTGGCCTCCACCAGTTGAGGGCACTTCCATGCGCATTGCCGTTGCCATACCCTGCTACAAGGTCACCCAGCACGTACTGGGCGTGATTGAGGCCATCGGTCCCGAAGTGCACGCTATTTATGCAGTCGATGATGCCTGCCCCGTCGGCAGTGGTCGTTTCATAGAAGAAAACAACTGCGATCCACGCGTGCGCGTGCTTTACAACCCGGAAAATCGCGGTGTCGGCGGCGCCATCGTCACGGCTTACAAAGCAGCCCTGGCCGATGGCATGGATATCGTGGTCAAGATCGACGGCGACGGACAGATGGACCCAACGCTGCTACCCCTGTTCGTGCGCCCGCTGCTGCGCGGGCAGGCCGACTACACCAAGGGCAATCGCTTCTATCGGCCCGAATCGGTGCAGGGCATGCCGCCGGTGCGGCTGTTCGGCAATGCCGTGCTGTCGTTTTTGACCAAACTCAGCTGCGGCTACTGGAACGTGATGGATCCGACCAACGGCTATACAGCCGTGCGCACCTGCGTGCTGGCAGAGCTGCCTTTGGACAAGCTCGAGCGCCGCTACTTCTTCGAGACCGACATGCTGTTTCGTCTGAATACGGTACGCGCCGTGGTGCAGGATGTGCCCATGGATGCGATTTATGCGGACGAGGAATCGAACCTGAATGTGAGTCGCGTGCTACCCGAATTCCTGCGCAAACATCTGTCTCGGCTGGGACGGCGCTATGTCTACAACTACCTTGTGCGCGACTTCAACGTAGGCACGCTGTACAGCCTTTTCGCAGCCCTTTTGCTAATGGCAGGAGCTGTTTTTGGTGGCTGGCATTGGATCGTCAGCAACAGCACCAACCATCCCGCCACCAGCGGCACGGTCATGCTGGCAGCCCTACCTATCCTGATTGGCATCCAGTGCCTAATTGCATTCCTGCACTACGACGTCAGCAATGTGCCCAGCGAGCCCGTCAGCCTGTCGCTACAGGACCTGCCTTCCTGAATTCAGCAGGCACCGTGCATTCCTTGACCGAAAACACGCCTGCACCCGGCTGGCAGGCGCCCTTCGCCCAGCGCCCACATGCCAACCTGCAATGGGTCCAGGCATTGCGCGGCATTGCGGCATTGATGGTGCTGTTCTTTCATATGCATCCGCACTGGAACCTGGTTCCTGTCCTAGCACCAACGGCTGCAGTCACGCGCTGGGGGTTCTCAGGCGTGGACATCTTCTTTGCACTGAGCGGCTTTGTCGTGTATCGGTCGGCGCAGCGCTCCGTGGCCAACCACGGGGCAGGACCATTCCTGCGCCGGCGGCTCTTGCGCATCTACCTGGGCTATTGGCCGGTGTTGCTGCTGATCGCCGCGTTCACGCTCCTGGTGTATCAGGAAAAACTGCCTCCCGTCGGAAAGATGATCTTCAGCACCCTGTTGCTATACCCCAATATCTGGGACAACTGGCTGCCGCCGGCCTGGTCGCTCACCATGGAGATCTATTTCTACCTCTGGATCACCGCTATCGCACTGCTGCCCTGGCGCTGGCAGCCAAAGGCGATTGCAATCCTCATGGCCTTGCTGGCGGCGTGGGGTGCTGGCTGGCTGATATTCGACGCCGCGCGAGTATTTGAGGGCCGACAGCCGCTGCGTTACGGGCTTACCGGTCTGGGGTTGGAGTTTCTGGCTGGCGCCTTGCTGGCGCGCGCCTATGACAGGGGTGCAGCGTGGCTTTCCAACTCTGGGCTGACTGTGCCATTGTGTCTGTGTGCCATAGCGGCTGGCATTTCTCTGGGCAATCTTTCGCCTTATTTCGACCGTGTCGAGGTCATGCGAGCAGCCAGCTTTGGGGTGATGGGTGTGGCAGCGCTGACGCTGATCCTCGTCCTCGAGCATTCACGGTTTACGCCGCCACGCTGGCTCGTGCATATCGGAGACGCCTCCTTCAGCCTATACCTGCTGCACACCTTCCTGCTGGACGCCAGCGGCCGCCTTCGCATGGAGTGGCAGGTGTCCCAGCCCGGCGCACTGCTGTGCTTCATGCTGGCACTTCCCGTGGCCATCGTCATCCTTAGTCTGCTTTGGTACCGCTGGGTGGAAAAGCCCCTGATGAAAGTCTTTCTGTGATTCCCCTGCCCCACTGGCCCTCTGACTCCCGCAGCCGCATCACCGGCGTTTTCACCGACATCGACGACACCCTCACCACCGACGGCGCGATCACCCCCGACGCCCTGCAGGCCCTGGCCGACCTGAAGGCCGCCGGCTTGGCGCTGGTGGCCATTACCGGCCGGCCCGTGGGCTGGAGCGAGCCGTTTGCGCTGGCCTGGCCGCTGGACGCCATCGTGGCCGAGAACGGCGCCGTGGCGCTGCGCCGCAATGCCTCGGGCGGGCTGGACAAGCTCTACCAGCAGGACACGGCCACCCGCGCCGCCAACTACGCCCGCATGCAGCAGGTGCTGGCGCACATCGAGGCCACGATCCCCGGTGCGCGGCGCGCTACCGACTCGGCCGGGCGCGAGACCGACATCGCCATCGACCACAGCGAGTTCACGCAGCTGTCCGACGCGCAGATCGAAAAGGTAGTGCTGGCCATGCGCCACGAGGGCATGCACGCCACGGTGAGCAGCATCCACATCAACGGCTGGTACGGCGAGCACAACAAGCTGGAAGGCGCGCGCTGGATCGTGCGCGAGCTGTGGGGGCGCGACCTGGACGCCGAGCGCGCGCACTGGGTGTATGTGGGCGACTCGACCAACGACGCGCTGATGTTCGACGCCTTCGAGCACAGCGTGGGCGTGGCCAACGTCGCGCGGTTCGTGCCGCACCTGTCGCACCTGCCGCGCTATGTGACACAGGAAGAGCGCGGCGCGGGATTTGCCGAAGTGGCGCGCGCCGTTTTGAGCCAAAAGGGCCGCTAGCGCTTGTCGGATAAGCGCTGGCAGCTACATAAAGAGTAGCAAAGCGACATCACGAGCCGCGCCCCAGGCCGAGCTTCTCGACCAGCGCCTTCTCGCGCGCAAAGGTTTCCTGGGCAAAGCGCGCGTACTGCTCCGGCCCCATGTAGATGGGCAGCATGTCGTAGCGCGCCAGGGCGCTGCGGTAGCTCTCGTGGTCCATGGCCTCCTTGAAGGCTGCGTGCAGACGTTGCACCACCGCGTCGGGCGTGCCGCGCGGCGCGCCGAGGCCGAAGGGCGAGTTCTGCACCACATCCAGGCCCAGCTCGCGCAGCGTGGGCGCATCGGGAAACTTGGCCAGGCGCTCGGCGCCCCAGGTGTTGAGCACGCGCAGCTTGCCCGCCTCGACCTGCGGCGCGAAGCCCGTGGAGTCGGCTGCGGCCATCAGCTGGCCCGACAGAATCGCCTGCATCAGGTCGGCGCTGCCTTTGTAGGGCACGTGCAGCAACTCCATGCCCAGCTGCTGCGCCGCCAGCTCCATCGTCAGGTGCGGACTGGTGAGTGTGCCGGTGGAGCCGTAGCTGAGCTTGCCCGGGTTGGCCTTGGCCCAGGCGACGAAGTGCGACCAGGTCTTGAGCGGCGAGTCCGCGGGCACCACGACGCCGAAGGCATAGCCCGTCACGTTGATCACGTAGCGGATGTCCTTGACCGGGTCCCAGTTGATCTTGGTGGTGTAGGGCAGGCGAAACACCCCCAGCGGGATTTGCGCGACGGTGTAGCCATCGGGCGCGGCGCTTTGCAGCATCTGCGCGGGCAGCGTGCCGCCGGCGCCCGGCTTGTTTTCCACCACCACCGGTTGGCCGAGCACGCGGCCCGCCTGCTCGGCCAGCACGCGCATGGTGATGTCCGTCGGGCCGCCGGCAGGAAAGGCGACCAGCAGCCGGATGGGCTTGGACGGAAAGGCCTGGGCGTGGGCGGCAACGGCCGGGGCGGCCAGCACGGCCGCGCCCCACTGCATGAGTTGACGGCGCTGCATGAAGGATCTCCTGGTTGGGTGAGCGGATGCGCTGCGTATTGCAGCGGCTGGCAGCCCAACGGCGGCGCGTGGAAACCCTGATGCACTGTCGCGCAGGTGAAAGGCCCCTCGGCGTGGGCAATCTCCAAGGCTTCTAATGAAACAGGGCTGTAGCCCTTACCCAGCAAGCGCCAACAGCTATTAAATCAAGAGCAAAAAAGAAAAAAAGGCGCCCGGAGGCGCCTGTGGAGCTGCCGAAACGCCCGGCGCTCAGTGCTGCAGGATCTTGTCCAGAAAATCCTTGGTGCGCGGCTGGCGCGCCTCGGGATGGCCGAAGAAGTCCTCCTTGGTGCAGTCCTCCAGAATCTTGCCGCCCACGTCCATGAAGATGACGCGGTTGCCGACCTTGCGGGCAAAGCCCATCTCGTGGGTCACGCACATCATGGTCATGCCTTCGTGCGCCAGGCCGACCATCACGTCCAGCACCTCGCCCACCATCTCCGGGTCGAGCGCCGAGGTGGGCTCGTCGAACAGCATCACGATCGGGTCCATCGACAGCGCGCGGGCAATCGCCACGCGCTGCTGCTGCCCGCCCGAGAGCTGGCCGGGGAACTTGTCCTTGTGCGCCGTCAGGCCCACGCGCTCGAGCATCTTCAGCCCGCGCGCCTTGGCGTCGGTAGGGTTGCGGCCCAGCACCTTGATCTGCGCGATGGTCAGGTTCTCCGTCACCGACAGGTGCGGAAACAGCTCGAAGTGCTGGAACACCATGCCCACGCGCGAGCGCAGCCTGGGCAGGTGGGTCTTGGGGTCGTGGATGGCCGTGCCGTCCACCCAGATCTCGCCCTTCTGGATGGGCTCCAGCGCGTTGATGGTCTTGATGAGCGTGGACTTGCCCGAGCCCGACGGGCCGCAGACCACCACCACCTCGCCCTTCTGGATGTTGGTGGAGCAGTCGTTGAGCACCTGGAAGGTGCCATACCACTTGGAGACGTTTTTCAGTTCAATCATTTGGCTCACTTCTCTTTCTCCGTATCAGATGGCCGCCGGGCGGAGGCTGGGGCATGCGCCAGGCCAGGGCCACCGTGCAAGGGCCGCCCCGCAGCACCGGTGGCGTCCCCCCTTCAGGGGGGAAGGCGCGAAGCGACTCAGGGGGTTCACCCTATCTGATGATGGCAATCTTCTTGTGCAGGCGCTTGACCAGCCACGACAGCGCATAGCACAGCACGAAATAGACGACGGCGGCGGCCAGGTAGGCCTCGATGGGGCGGCCATAGTTCTTGCCCGCGATCTCAAAACCCTTGAGCATGTCGTAGGCGCCGATGGCATAGACCAGCGAGGTGTCCTGGAACAGGATGATGGTTTGCGTCAGCAGCACCGGCAGCATGTTGCGAAAGGCCTGGGGCAGCACCACCAGCTTCATGTTCTGGCCATAGGTCATGCCCAGCGCCTGTCCGGCAAAGACCTGTCCGCGCGAGATGGACTGGATGCCGGCGCGCATGATCTCCGAGAAATACGCCGCTTCGAACGCCACGAAGGTGATGATGGCCGAAGCCTCGGCGCCGATGGGCCGGCCGATGATCATGGGCACCAGCAGGAAGAACCACAGGATCACCATCACCAGCGGGATGGAGCGCATGCCGTTCACATAGATGGTGGCCGGCAGGTCCAGCCACTTCTTGCCCGACAGGCGCATCAGCGCCAGCACCGTGCCCAGCGCCACGCCGCCCAGGGTGGCGATCACGGTGAGCGTCACGCTGAAGTACAGGCCCTTGAGCACGAAGCTGGAAAACAGGTCCCAGGTGAAGAACGACCAGTCGATGTTCAGATTGACCATGTCAGTGCCCTCCCGCGCCGGCGGCGAGCAGGCCGGGCACGCGTGCGCGCTTCTCGATGAAGGCCATGACGCGGTTGATGGCAAAGGCCGAGATGACGTACAGGCCGGTGACGGCCAGATAGACCTCCACGCCGCGGGCGGTCTCCTCCTGCGCCTGCATGGCGAACATGGTCAGCTCGGCCACCGACACGGCGAACGCCACCGACGAGTTCTTGAACACGTTCATGGTCTCGCTGGTCAGCGGCGGGATGATGATGCGAAACGCCATGGGCAGCAGCACGTAGCGGTAGGTCTGGAAGGTGGAAAAACCCATGGCCATGCCAGCGTAGCGCTGCCCGCGCGGCAGTGCCTGAATGCCCGAGCGCACCTGCTCGGCGATGCGCGCCGACGTAAAGAAGCCCAAAGCGAAAACCACCAGCACGAAGCCCGGCAGCGACTTCATCGCCGGAAAGATGGCGGGCACGACGTGGTACCACACGAAGATGTGCACCAGCAGCGGGATGTTGCGAAACAGCTCCACCCAGGCGTTGCCCAGGCGCACGACCCAGGGCCGGCCCTCCAGCGTGCGCAGCGTGCCGACCAGCGCCCCCACCACCAGCGCAATGACCAGCGACAACAGCGATACGGACACCGTCCAGCCCCAGGCCGACAGCATCCAGTCCAGATAGGTCACGTCGCCGCCCTTGCCAAAGCAGCTCGCACCCACTTCCATGGTGATGGTGTCCTGGCAGAACACCTGCCATTCCCAGTTCATAGGAACACCCTTTCAGTTAACCAGTTCAGTCAGTTCGCCGGGCGCTGTGCCCGGCAACGAAAAACGCCCCTTTTTCCGGCCGCGCAGGCAGAAAAAAGGGGCGGCACGCGCTCAGGCGCGCTTACTTGACTTCGTAGGACTCCATGGGCTTGTCGTTGGGGTGAGCCCAGGCGTCCTTGGTGGCATCGGACAGCGGCAGGCCGATCTTCACGTTGGCCGGGGGGATGGGCTGCATGAACCACTTGTCATACAGCTTGGCCAGCGAACCGTCGGCGATCTGGCGCTTGATGGAGTCGTCCACGGCCTTCTTGAAGGCCGGGTCGTCCTTGCGCAGCATGCAGGCGATGGGCTCCACCGACAGCACTTCGCCCACGATCTTGTAGTCCTGCGGGGCCTTGGACTTGGAGATGTTGGCCGCCAGGATGGAGCCGTCCATGATGAAGGCGTCGGCGCGGCCCGTCTCCAGCATCAGGAAGCTGTCGGCGTGGTCCTTGCCCATGACTTCCTTGAAAGTGAGGCCATCGGCGCGCTTGTTCTTGCGCAGCGTCTGCACCGACGTCGTGCCGGTGGTGGTGACGATGGTCTTGCCGTTCAAGTCCTTGATGCCGGTGATGCCGGACTGGGCGTTCACGGCAATGCGCACTTCTTCCACGTAGGTGGTCACGGCGAAGGCCACTTCCTTCTGGCGTGCCGCGCTGTTGGTGGTGGAGCCGCACTCCAGATCCACCGTGCCGTTGGTCACCAGCGGGATACGGTTTTGCGAGGTCACGGGCTGGTACTTCACGTCCAGCTTGGCCAGGCCCAGCTGCTTTTGGATGTCGTCGGCGATGCGCTCGCTCATCTCGGTGTGAAAGCCCACGTACTTGCCGTTGCCCAGCGTATAGCCCAGGCCGGAAGACTCGCGCACGCCCAGGGTGAGGGCGCCCGAAGACTTGATCTTGGCCAGCGTGTCGCCGGCCTGCGCCAGGGCGCTGCCTGCGGCCAGGAGGGTGATGGCCGCAGCCAGCAAATGCTTTTTCATGGATATCTCCTTGTGGGTATGACGTGAAGCGAAAACGATTGGATGCGCCAGCGATGAGCCAGCGACACAGGCCCGCGGATGGCGGGCCGGCCAGCATCCGGTCAAGCGCGTATTGTGCGCCCTTGAGCTGGCGCAAGGGATGCTGGAATCTACGGTGTTTCCTTAAGGGACAGCGCGGCGTTTTGGAGGCAGCTCACACGGCCGCGTGGCTGCCGTGGGTGACCAGGTAGTCCCACAGCGACTGCGCCAGGCCCTTGCTCGCGTCCTTGCGCGACGGCTTTTCGCGGTAGGCACGCACGTCCATCACCATCTGCAGCTCCTGCTGCATGGCCGGCGGCGCGGCGCTCACCAGCTTGCGCGCGCGCAACTCCTTCTTGACGGCGCTGTAGGGCAAAAAGGCCACGCCATGGCCCTCCATCGCCATGGCCTTCAGGCCCTCGGCCATGTCGGTCTCATAGACCCGGTCCAGGTGGATGGGCGTGGTGGCCTGCTTGAGGATCAGCTCCGTCACCCGCCCCAGATAGGCGCCGGGCGCATAGCCCAGGTAGGGCAGCGGCTCGCCGGCCTGCCCAGGCAGGCTGTACAGCGGCTGGCCCTCGGCGCCGGGGCGGGCATAGGGCGCCAGCGACTCCTGGCCCAGCGTCACCATCTCATAGCGCTCCGGGTCGAGCTGGAAGGGCTGCGAGGCGTGGTGGTAGGCGATCAGCACGTCGCAGCCGCCCTCCACCAGGCGCATCACGGCGTCATGCACGTTCAACGCGATCAGGCGGCTCTTGAGCGGGCCGAAGTTCTCGCGCAGGCTGGACACCCAGGCCGGAAAGAACGTGAAGGCCAGCGTGTGCGGCACGGCGAACTCGATCATGTCGCTGCTGGTGCTGGAGTGCGCGCGCATCACCGCACGGGTGTTTTGCAGCGCCTGCAGCACCTCCAGCGCCTGGTCATACAGCGTAAGGCCGGCCGGCGTGAGGCTGGTGGGGTAGGAGCTGCGGTCCACCAGGTCGGTGCCGGCCCAGGCCTCCAGGGCCTGGATGCGGCGCGAAAACGCCGGCTGCGTCACGTGCCGCAGCTGCGCGGAGCGGCTGAAGCTGCGCGTCTCGGCCAGGCTGACGAAGTCTTCGAGCCATTTGGTTTCCATGGCGCGCATTATCGGGCCGGCCTCCGCGCGCCCCGCTGCCTTGTCCCGTTGGGGAACACCCTGCGCCGGTGCAGGACGCATTTGATTGCAAAATAGGCCGGCCAGGCGCCACCTCTGCCTCGGCACGCCGTCCAGGGCCTGCGGTGCACGACACCGGCGGGCTGAAGCGACCCTCGTTTGCCGTATGTCCGACTTCCCGCCTGCGCCTCCCCATGCCTTCCCATCCCCCCACCGGGTCGCCCGAACAGGGCCCCGACCGCCGCGCCGCGCCCGCCACTGACGACGCTCCCCGCTTCCTGCGCCTGGAGGACTGGCTCACGGTCGCTGCCATGGCGCTGCTGGCGCTGATCACGTTCGCCAACGTGATCGTGCGCTACTTCTCCAATTCCTCCTTCGCCTGGACGGAGGAGCTGTCCATCTTCCTGATGATCGTGCTGGCCCTGGTGGGCGGCGCCTCGGCGGTGGCGCGCGACCAGCACATCCGCATCGAGTTCTTCTGCGCGGCCGGCTCCGCCGCGCGCCGCCGGCGCCTGGCGCAGCTGGGCGCGCTGCTGGTGGCGCTGCTGTTCGCCCTGATCGCGGTCCTCTCCGTGCGTGTGGTCTGGGACGACTACCGCTTCGAGGAGACGTCCCCCGGTATCGGCGTGCCGCAATGGTGGTACTCCGTCTGGCTGCCCATCCTGTCGCTGCTGATCGCCGCGCGGGCCGTGGGCCTGCTGGTGCGCCGCACGCGCCAAAGCGATGCGCGGTACCTGGCTGCCGACGCCCGCGAGGAAGGGCCTCGGCCATGATCGCCACGCTGCTGTTCGTTGCCTTCCTGGCGCTGATGTTTTTGGGTGTGCCCATTGGCGCGGCGCTGGGCCTGGCGGGGGCCGCGGCCATTGCGCTGGCCAACGCCGAGACGCAGTGGTTCGGCCTCTTGGCCGTGCCGCAGAACTTCTACGCCGGCCTGGGCAAGTACCCGCTGCTGGCCATTCCGATGTTCGTGCTGGTGGGCTCGATCTTCGATCGCTCGGGCGTGGCGCTGCGGCTGGTGAACTTTGCCATCTCCATCGTCGGGCGCGGGCCCGGCATGCTGCCGCTGGTGGCCATCTGCGTGGCCATGTTCATGGGCGGCATCTCCGGCTCGGGGCCGGCCACGGCCGCCGCCGTGGGCGGGGTGATGATCGCCGCCATGAGCCGTGCCGGCTACCCGGCCGCGTTCTCGGCCAGCGTGGTGGCGGGCGCCGCGGCCACCGACATCCTCATCCCGCCTTCGGTGGCCTTCATCGTCTATTCGGTGCTGGTGCCCGGCGCTTCGGTACCGGCGCTGTTCGCCGCCGGCATGTTCCCCGGCGTGCTGGCGGGGCTGGCGCTGATCGTGCCGGCCGTGTGGCTGGCGCGGCGCCACCAGATGGGCCAGCTGGAAGCCGCCCTGTCCCGCCCGCCGTTCTGGCGGAGCCTGAAGGACGCTGCCTGGGGCCTGGCCGCGCCGGTGCTCATCCTGGGCGGCATGCGCATGGGCTGGTTCACCCCCACGGAGGCGGCCGTGGTGGCCGTGTTCTACGGCCTGTTCGTGGGCATGGTGGTGCACCGCACTATTCGGCTGCGCGACCTGTTTCCCATCCTGCGCGAAGCGGGCGAGCTGTCGGCGGTGATCCTGGTGGTGGTCTCGCTGGCGGGCATCTTCGCGTTCTCGCTGTCCACGCTGGGCGTGATCGACCCGGTCACGCGGGCCATCGTTGCCTCGGGCCTGGGCGAGCGCGGCGTGCTGGCGCTGATCATCGTGCTGCTGCTGGTGCTGGGCATGTTCCTGGACGGCATCTCCATCATGCTGATCTTCGTGCCGCTGATGGCGCCCATCATGGCGCACTACCAGTGGGACGTGGTCTGGTTCGGCGTGGTGCTGGTGCTGACCATTGCCATCGGCCAGTTCACCCCGCCCATGGCCGTGAACCTGATGGTGGCGGCAAAAATAGCCCAGGTGCGCATGGAGGCCACCACGCGCTGGGTCATCTGGCTGGTGCTGGCCATGTGCGTGGCCATGCTGGCCGTGGTGGTGTGGCCGCAGATCGCGCTGTGGCTGCCGCAGCGGCTGGGCTACTGATGCTGGCTTTCCCGTTTTGTTCGTTGACCCCAAGAAGGAGACCTTTCCCATGAAACTGCGCACGTTCCTTACCGCCACGGCCGCCGCGAGCGCGTTGCTCACCCTGGGCCTGCCCGCCGCGCACGCCCAGGCGCCCGCCGGCTACAAGAGCGAATACCGCATGTCGCTGGTGCTGGGCACGGCCTTCCCCTGGGGCAAGGGCGGCGAGATCTGGGCCAGCAAGGTGCGCGAGAAGACCAGTGGCCGCATCAACATCAAGCTGTACCCCGGCGTGTCACTGATCCAGGGCGATCAGACGCGCGAGTTCTCGGCGCTGCGCCAGGGTGTGATCGACATGGCCATCGGCTCCACCATCAACTGGTCGCCGCAAGTGAAGGCATTGAACCTGTTCTCGCTGCCCTTCCTGTTCCCCGACTACGCCGCGGTGGACGCGGTGACGCAGGGCGAAGTGGGCAAGAGCATCTTCCAGACGCTGGAGAAAGCCGGCGTGGTGCCCCTGGCCTGGGGCGAGAACGGCTACCGCGAGATCAGCAACTCCAAGCACCCCATCAAGAGCCCCGCCGACCTGAAGGGCCTGAAGATCCGCGTGGTGGGCTCGCCGCTGTTCCTGGACACCTTCACCGCCCTGGGCGCCAACCCCACGCAGATGAGCTGGGCCGATGCGCAGCCGGCCATGGCCAGCGGCGCCGTGGATGGCCAGGAAAACCCCGTGTCCGTCTATACCGCCGCCAAGCTGCACACGGTGGCGCAGAAGTACGTGACCATGTGGGGCTACATCAACGACCCGCTGGTCTTCGTCGTCAACAAGGAAGTGTGGAACAGCTGGACTCCCGCTGACCGCGAAGCTGTGCGCCAGGCCGCCATCGAGGCCGGCAAGGAAGAGATCGCCATCGCCCGCAAGGGCATGGTCGAGCCAGGCAAGCCGCTGCTCAAGGACCTGGCCGCCAACGGCGTGCAGGTGACCGAGCTGAGCGCCGCCGAGCGCGATGCCTTTGCCAAGGCCACCCGCCCGGTGTTCGACAAGTGGAAGGGCCAGATCGGCGCGAACCTGGTGGACGCGGCCGAGAAGGCCATTGCCGCCCGCAAGCAGTAATCTTGCTATAAAACTGAGAGCTGCCAGCGCCCGCCAGACGGGCGCTGGCAGCTTTTTTCATGCCGAATTCGGCACCTCGCTGCGGTGCTGCAGCGCCCACATCTGCGCATAGCGCCCGCCTGCGGCCAGCAGCTGGCTGTGCGTGCCGCGCTCGACGATGCGGCCCGCGTCCATGACCAGGATCTGGTGCGCGTCCACCACGGTGGACAGGCGGTGGGCGATCACCAGGGTGGTCTTGCCCTGCGCCACGGCGCGCAGCTCGGCCTGGATGGCACGCTCGTTGGCCGAATCCAGCGCGCTGGTGGCCTCGTCGAATATCAGCAGGGGCGGGTTCTTCAGCAGCGTGCGGGCAATCGCCACGCGCTGCTTCTCGCCGCCCGACAGTTTCAGGCCCCGCTCGCCCACCATGGTCTCGTAGCCCCGGGGCTGGGCGGCGATGAAGTCATGGATGCGCGCCGCGCGCGCGGCCTGCTCCACCTCCTGCTGCGTCGCATCGGTCTGGCCGTAGGCGATGTTGTAGGCCACCGTGTCGTTGAACAGCACGGTGTCCTGCGGCACGATGCCGATGGCGCGGCGCAGCGACTGCTGCGTCACGCCCCGGATGTCCTGGCCGGCGATGACGATGCGCCCCTGCTGGATGTCATAGAAGCGAAACAGCAGCCGGCTGAGCGTGCTCTTGCCCGCGCCGGACGGCCCGACCACGGCCACCGTCTGCCCGGCCGGGATCTCAAAGCTCACGCCCTGCAGGATGGGCCGCGCCGGCTCGTAGGCAAAGTGCACGTCCTCGAAACGCACGGCCGGTGGACCCGACAGCGCCAGCGGCGCAGCACCCGGCGCGTCGGCCACCTCCTGGTGGCGGTCCATCAGCGTGAACATCTTGTCCAGGTCGGTCAGGTTCTGCTTGATCTCGCGATAGACCACGCCCAGGAAGTTCAGCGGGATGTAGATCTGGATCATGAAGGCGTTGACCATGACCAGGTCGCCCAGCGTCATGCGCCCGGCGGCCACGCCCTCGGTGGCGCGCCACAGCATGGCCACCAGGCCCGCGGCGATGATCACCTGCTGGCCGGTGTTGAGCAGGGAAAGCGTGCTGCGGCTTTTCAGCTGCGCCAGGCGCAGCTGCTCCAGGCTTTCGTCATAGCGGCGCGCCTCGAAGCTCTCGTTGTTGAAGTACTTGACGGTCTCGTAGTTCAAGAGCGAATCGATGGCCTTGCTGTGCGCGGCCGAGTCGAACTGGTTGGCCTGGCGGCGAAACTGGATGCGCCACTCCGTCACCCAGACCGTCCAGCCGATGTACAGCACCAGCGCGGCCAGCGTGATGCCGGCAAACCACGCATCGAAGCGCGTGGCCAGCACGGTGAGCACCAAGAGCACTTCCACCAGCGTGGCGGCGATGTTGAACAGCGCAAACGACACCAGCGACTCGATGCCGCGCACGCCGCGCTCGATGTCGCGCGTCATGCCGCCGGTCTGGCGCTCCAGGTGAAAGCGCAGGGAGAGGGCATGCAGGTGCTCGAACGTCTTGAGCGCGATGGAACGCGCCGCCCCGTGCGTGGCCTTGGCAAAGACCAGCTCGCGCAGCTCGTTGAACAGCGAATTGCCCAGGCGCAGCAGGCCGTAGGCCGCCACCAGGCCGACGGGCACCACCAGCAGCGCGGCACTGCTGCCCAGCGGCACCGTCATGGCGTCGATCAGCTCCTTCAGCAGCAGCGGCACACCCACATTGGCCACCTTGGCCGCCACCATGAAGGCGACGGCAGCCGCCACGCGCCACTTGTATTGCCACAGGTAGGGCAGCAGGCGCGCGAGCGTCGCCCAGTCGGTACGGGAGGCGGCCGGATCGGCGGCGGCAGGAGGAGAAGCGGAATCGGGGCCGAAGCGGCGCATGGGCTGAGCGAAAAAGTGAACGGCAGGCAGGAGGGCAAGCGGGCCGGCTGTCAGCCCTGGCCACGATTGTGCCGGCCGGTGCAAACCCGCGTGCGTGCGCCCGCGCCGGCGCTGCGGGACAATGCGACCCCGCCTTGCGGCCCCCGGGCCGTTGCCGCTTTCCTTTTTCTGCCTCCATGACCGATACCGCACACGTCCACCACGAACTGCCCAGCGACAAGGAGCTGGTGCTCAAGGTGATCCCCATGCCCGCCGACACCAACAGCAACGGCGACATCTTCGGCGGCTGGGTCATGGCGCAGGTGGACCTGGCCGGCTCGGTGCTGCCCGCGCGGCTGATCCAGGGCCGCATGGCCACCGTGGCCGTCAACGAGTTCATCTTCAAGCAGCCGGTGCGCGTGGGCGACCTGCTGTCGTTCTTCGCCGAGGTCACGCGCGTGGGCAACACCTCCATGACGGTGCAGGTGGAGGTCTATGCCGAGCGCATCCGCACCCAGGGCCGCTATGCCAAGGTGACCGAGGCCAAACTGACCTACGTGGCCATCGACGAGAACGGGCGCCCGCGCCCCATTGCCCCGGCAGTGCAGGCCTGAATGCCCGCCGCCAAAGCAACAAGGGAGCCATGGCGGCTCCCTTGTCTGGGCTGCAGCGGGGCAATCAGGCCACTGCCAGGGCCTGCGTGGCGGAGCTGGTGCTGGGGCTGCCGGCGGCGGCGCTGGTGTGCGAGCTGGCGGCCGCGGCCGAACGCGACGCGGCGGCGCTGCTGCCCAGGGCGCACTCGATCTCGCCGCTGAGCTGGCCGCCCTCTTCGATCACGAGCTTGCCGTAGCGGATCTTGCCGCTGACGCGGCCCGAGCCAAAGATGACCAGCTTCTCGCGCACCGTCAGCTGGCCGTCGAACTGGCCGTGAATCTCGGCGATGTCGATCTCGGCGCAGCCGCGAAAGGCGCCCTGCTCGGCGATGTGGATCACGCGCGAATCCATGGTGGCCTCCACCGTGCCCTCCACCACCAGCGTGTCGCAGTCGGTGATCTCCACCCCCTTGAGCTTGATGTTGGGTCCAACGGTGAGCTTGCTGCCCCCCGTGGAGGTGGTGGAGCTGTCGGCCTCGGCGGAAGCGGAGGACATGGACGCTGGGGCGCTGGAGTGGCTGGCCATGGAGGGTGCTGCGGTGGAGGCGGCGCTGGTGGCCGGCCGGGTGGTGGTGCCACCCAGCACCGAAGAGGGCTGACGGGTGGAGAAGCTGTCGCTGTTGCTATCTCGCTTGCCAAAGAAGGGGTTTTGCACGGCCATCGGAACTCCTGAAAAAGACCTGCCCATGCTAGGCGCCAGCCCGCCCGCAGACCTTTGGTATCCGGCAAGAGAGGTAACCAAAGCGCTCGTTCGTAGCATGCGCTTGCAGGCCTTGCAGCGCCAAACAGGGCCGCCGCGGCGTGGGATGCCCTCAGGAGACGATGTAGGCCGCTGCGCCAGTGGCCAGCAGCTGGCCCTGCCCGTCCAGGAATTCCATGCGCGTGTTGGCCACGCGCGAGCCCAGGCGCAGCACCTGGCCGCGCAAAACGAACTGCTCGCCGATGCCGGCGTGCAGGTAGTCCACGCGCAGGTCGATGGTGCCCAGGCGCGAAAAGCGGTGCAGCCGCGCCAGCGGCGCGTCCTCCATGTGCCGCGCGCCGATGGCGGCCATGATGGCCAGCCCGCCGATGGCGTCCAGCCCGGCGCTGATCACCCCGCCGTGCAGCCGGTTGTAGGCAAAGTGGCCCACCAGCTCGGGCCGCATGGCGATGCGGCCGGTGACCTGCTCGGGCGCCACCTCGGTGATCTCCAGGCCCAGCACGCGGTTGAAGGGGATGCGCTCCTCGAAGATCTGCGTCAGGCCCTGGATGAACTCGGGCTCGAAGGCGACGGCCGGGGTGAGGTTCGGGCTGGACATGGAAAATACTTTGCTATTAAAAAGGTAGCTGCCTACGCACGACTGGCGCGCGCTGCAGGCCATTTTGACCCACTAAAAAGCCCCGCGGGCGGGGCTGGGGCATGGGGCACGAGCCTGGCGCGGATGTCGGCAATTGCTGACATCCGGGTGCCTCTTTTGGCGAAAGTTGCCCCGCTGCTGCGCAGCGCGGCCTGCTGCGCCGGCCGCGGATTTCAGCAATTGCTGAAATCCGGGTGCCTCTTTTGCATGAACGCGGAAAACGCTTCGCGGGCGGCCGGGCCGGCCATCAGGCGGGCGAAGCTGGCGCCCTCTTCGCGCATGCGCTCGCGCACCTGGGCGGCCTGGCCGGCCTTCATCAGGCGCTTGGTCTCGATCAGGGCCGACAGCGGCTTGGCCGCCAGCTTCTTGGCCTGGGTCTGCGCCAGCAGGTTGCATTCCGACGGGGGCACGACGCGGTTGACCAGGCCGACCTCCAGCGCCGCCTCGGCCAGGAAGGGCTCGCCCAGCAGCAGCACCTCGGCCGCGCGGTGGTAGCCCAGCATCTGCGGCAGCAGCAGGCTGGATGCCGCCTCGGGGCACAGCCCCAGGTTCACGAAGGGCAGCGAGAACGCCGCGTTGTCGCCGGCATAGACCAGGTCGCAGTGCAGCAGCAGCGTGGTGCCGATGCCCACGGCCGGGCCGCAAACGGCCGCCAACACCGGCTTGGGGAACGCCGCCAGGGTGTGCAGGAAGCGCCACACCGGGCGCTCGGCGTCGTCCGACGCGGCCCCGGCTGCGGACTGGCGCAGGAAGTCGCCGATGTCATTGCCGGCACTGAAGATGGCCATGTCGCCCTGCAAGACCACGCAGCGCACGGCCGCGTCGGCCTCGGCCTGGGCCAGCGCATCGGCCAGGCTGGCGTACATGGCCTCGGTGATGGAGTTCTTCTTGTCGGCACGGTTGAAGGTGATGGTGGTCACACCGGCTTCGGTGTGCACCAGGATGTCCTGGGCGGGGGCGGCGGCGTCCTGGGGGCGGCTCATGGGGGGTTCACTCCTTGTAATAGACGATCTGGTGGCTGGTGGCCAGCAGCGCGCCGGCCTCGTTCCACAGCTGGGCCGTCTGGTCGAAAAAGCCGTTGCGAAACTCCTGCGCCCGCGCCTGGCCCAGCACGTAGCCGGTGCCGGTGGCGGCCAGCAGCGGGGCGCCGGCGTGGAAATAAACGGTGATGGAGACGGTGCCCGCAGGCACCTGGCGCGCGCGGCGCAGCCACACGCGGGGAAAGAAGATGTCGGCCATGGCGGCCAGCGCGGGGAAGTCCAGCGGCCGCGCCGGCGCGTCGCGCATCCACAGCTGCGACAGGCTGTCGGCCTCGCGGCCGTCCCACTCGGGCGGCAGGGCCCCGCCTACGGGCCGCATCTCGTAGCGCCTGAGCCACTGCACGGGAAACAGCGGGCCCACCTGCGGGCATCGCGCTGGCGCGGGCACGGCGGGCAGTGCCATGTCGGCGGCGCTCCAGGTCTCGCGCCGCACGGCCGTGACCACCGTGGCGGTGGTCGTCACCTGCGGCTCGGCGCCCGGCGCGGGCGGCTGCAGCACGCTCACCGTCCAGTGCTGGGTGGATCGGTTGGTGCGCACCGGCACGGCCTGCACCGTGAAGTCGCCCTCGCCGATGGCGGCGGCGTAGTTCACCGTGAGCGACAGCGGCTCGCCCAGCACCTGGGGGTGGCGCAGCACGGCGGCCAGCAGCGTGGCGGCGGTGACGCCGCCAAAGGGGCCCACCATGTTCCAGTAGGCGGGGGTGGAGCGGCCGCTGTAGTGGCCCGGCGCGCCGGGCTGCAGGGCCAGCGCCTCGTCCAGCGGGTGGGCGTCGTCGCGGGTGGTCGTGTTGATGTCGGTCATGACGTGCCAGTGTGCATGCAAGGCGCTCAGGCCGCCGTCGTGCCGGCGACGCGCGCGGCGCCGAACTGCGCCAACTGCTGCGCTGCGCGCGGCCACAGCGTGCGCGCGAAGCGGTCGCGGAAGAAGCCGAAGTGGCCGATGCGCGGCGCGCGCCCGTCCTGCGGTGCGATGCGCTCGATCTGCCGCGGCGCGTGGGCGTACAGCGCCAGCAGCGACTCGGTGCCGGCCAGCGTCATCAGCTCGTCGTCGGTCATGCTCCAGGCGTGGATGGGAAAGCGCACGGCCTCGTAGCTGCTCTGCGCCGGCGCGCCTTCGGCGCCCACGCTGTAGCGCGGGTGCAGGCACCAGCGGCGCCACTGCAGCGCCACGCCGGCCGGCAGGTCACCCACGGCGCGCAGGCGCTTGCCCGGAAAGTAGCCGCACAGGCGCACCGACAGCGGCACCAGCACGTGCCAGAAGAACGGCATGGCCAGGCGGATGCGCGGCGCGTTCTCGCGCCAGTAGCCGCTGCCGGCGGCCACGCTCAGCAGGCCGTCCACGCGCGGGTGCTCGCGCAGCAGCCCCGGCAGTTGCGCGCCCAGGCTGTGGCCGACCAGGTACAGCGGGTGGCCCGGCAGGGCCTGGGCGGCGTGGGCGATCACGGCGTCATAGTCGCGCGCCCAGGCCGCCAGGTCGGCCTGCACGCCGCGCAGGGGGCCGTGCAGCGAGGCGCCCTGGCCGCGGTAGTCAAACGTGGTGACGGCCCAGCCCTGGCCCGCCAGCCACTGCGCAAACGGGCCGTAGAACGACTGCGGCACGCCGAACGCACCGCCGATGACGACGCTGCCCCGGGGCGACACCCCCGCCAGCGGCGCGTAGCGCCGCAGGGCCAGGCTGGCGCCGCCATCGGCCGCCAGGGTGAGCTGCTGCATCCGTGTCTCCTGGGCCGCTGCTGGCGCGGCCGTCATTTTTCTTGTCGTTTATCAATTTTGATAGCGCCTACCGCTTGACTGGCGCGGCCTACAGGCGTTTTTCCCTGCATTTTCAGGGCCGGCGGGCCCGGCGCGGGGCACTGCAGCCCCGCGGCAGGCCGTGCCTGCGGGGCGCTCAGACGCGCTCGAAGATGCCCGCTGCGCCCTGCCCCATGCCGACGCACATGGTGACCATGCCGTACTTGAGCTGCTTGCGGCGCAGCGCGTGCACCACGGTGGCCGAGCGGATGGCGCCGGTGGCGCCCAGCGGGTGCCCCAGGGCGATGGCGCCGCCCATGGGGTTGACCTTGGCCGGGTCCAGACCCAGGGTGTTGACGACGGCCAGCGACTGCGCGGCAAAGGCCTCGTTCAGCTCGTACCAGCCGATGTCTTCTGCCTTGAGCCCCGCGTAGCGCAGCGCGGCGGGGATGGCCTCGATGGGGCCGATGCCCATGATGGCCGGCGGCACGCCGCGGCTGGCGTAGCTGACGAAGCGCGCCAGCGGCGTCAGGCCAAAGCGCTTGACGGCCGCTTCGCTGGCCAGGATCAGCGCGCCGGCGCCGTCGCTGGTCTGCGAGCTGTTGCCCGCCGTCACCGTGCCGCGCGCGGCAAACACCGTGCGCAGCTTGGCCAGGCCTTCCAGGGTGGTGTCGGGGCGCGGGCCCTCGTCCAGATCGACGGTGCGGGTCTTTTGCACCAGTTCGCCGGTGGCCAGGTCCACGCTGCGGTCGGTCACCTCGATGGGCGTGATCTCGTCCTTGAATTCGCCCGCCTGCTGCGCGGCGATGGCGCGGCGGTGCGACTCCAGCGCAAACGCGTCCTGCGCGTCGCGGGGCACCTTCCATTGCTGCGCCACCTTCTCGGCCGTCAGGCCCATGCCGTAGGCAATGCCCACGTCGCCATCGCGCTCGAAGATCGAGGGCGACAGGCTGGGCGCGTTGCCCATCATGGGCACCATGCTCATGCTCTCCACGCCGGCGGCGATCATCACGTCGGCCTCGCCCACGCGGATGCGGTCGGCCGCCATGGCCACGGCCGACAGGCCCGAGGCGCAAAAGCGGTTCACGGTGATGCCGCCCACGCTGGTGGGCAGGCCCGCCAGCACCGCGCCGATGCGCGCCACGTTCAGGCCCTGCTGGGCCTCGGGGATGGCGCAGCCGCAGACGATGTCCTCGATCGCCTGCGGATCCAGCCCCGGCGCCTGCGCCAGGGCGGACTTCAGGATGGTGGCCAGCAGGTCGTCGGGCCGGTAGTTGCGGAAAAAGCCCTTGTGCGAGCGCCCGATGGGCGTGCGCGTGGCGGCGACGATGTAGGCGTCTTGCTGTTGTTTCACGATGGTTGTCCTTGTCTATTGCCTGATGGCACTGGCGCATAACCTCTGAGGCATGGCACGGGCGCATGCCAGGCCAGCAGGCGCCGTGGATCTGGCTTTGCCAGGCCCCCAGCGGCTCAGGGGGTTGGTCATCAATTCCGAACCGGCTTGCCGGTGCTCAGCATGCCCAGGATGCGCTCCTGCGTCTTCGGGTGCTCGATCAGGGCGCAGAAGGCCTTGCGCTCCAGCGCCATCAGGTATTCCTCGCTGACCAGCGTGCCGGCGTCCACGTCGCCGCCGCAGACCACCTCGGCGATCAGGGTGGCGATGTGCTGGTCGTGCTCGCTGATGAAGCCGCCGCCATGCATGTTCACCAGCTGGCCGCGGATGGTGGCGATGCCGCTGCGCCCGGCCACGGGGAACAGGCGGCGCAGGGGCGCGCGCCAGCCGCCAGCGGCCATGGCGCGGGCTTCGTTGACAGCGACGAACAGCACCTCGTCCTTGTGCGGCACGATGAGGTCGGACTCCAGCAGGTAGCCCAGCTTCTTCGACTCGATGGCGCTGGTACCCACCTTGGCCATGGCGGCGGCGGAGAAGCCCTCGGTCAGGAAGGGCAGCAGATCCTTGCCGGTGCTGGCGGCGGCGTTCTCGGCCGCGCGGCGGGCGATGTAGGTCAGCCCGCCGGCGCCGGGCACCAGGCCCACGCCCACTTCGACCAGGCCGATGTAGCTTTCCATGTGCGCCACGCGGCGCGCGCTGTGGATGGCCAGCTCGCAGCCGCCGCCCAGCGCCATGCCGTGAATGGCGGAGATCACCGGCACCTGGGCGTAGCGCAGTCGCAGCATCAGCTTTTGCAGCTCGTGCTCCACCTCTTCGATGGCACCAATGCCGGCGACCACATACGCGGGCATGGTGGCCTGCAAGTCAGCGCCAACCGAGAACGGCGCGTCGCCCGACCAGATGACCAGGCCGTCGTACTCGCGCTCGGCCAGGTCCACCGCTTCCACCAGCCCTTCCATCACGTCCGGGCTGATGGCGTGCATCTTGCTCTGGATGCTGGCGATCAGCACGCGCCCTCCCGCCGGGCAGACCTCGCGGTCCAGCGTCCAGACGCGCAGCGCGTCCGTGTTGCTGACGGTGGTGCCGGCCGTGCGCCAGTCGGGCAGGTTGTCTTCACCCAGCAGCTTCTCGGGGAAGTACTGGCGCTCATAGACAGGCAGCTGGCGGCGCGGCACGAACTTGCCGCTGCGCGCGCTCCACGAGCCCTGCGCCGTATGCACGCCGCCGGCCTCGGCCACGGGGCCCTTGAAGACCCACTCGGGCAGCGGCGCCTTGGACAGTGCCTTGCCCGCGTCGATGTCCTCCTGGATCATCTTCGCCACTTCCAGCCAGCCGGCCTGCTGCCACAGCTCGAAGGGGCCCTGCTTCATGCCGAAGCCCCAGCGCATGGCCTGGTCCACGTCGCGCGCGGTGTCGGCTATTTGTGCCAGGTGCACGGCAGCGTAGTGAAAGCTGTTGCGCAGGATGGCCCACAGGAACTGGCCCTGCGCGCCTTCCGCGTTGCGCAGCAGCTTCAGGCGCTCGGCGGCGGGCTTTTTCAGCATGCGGCCATAGACCTCGTCGGCCTTTTGGCCGCCCGGCACGTACTCCTCGCCTTCCAGATCGAAGCGCAGGATGTCGCGGCCGACCTTCTTGTAGAAGCCTGCCTTGGCCTTCTGGCCCAGGTGGCCCAGCTCGATCAGCTTGGCCAGCACCGGCGGCGTGCCGAAGCTCTCGTAGAACGGGTCGGTCTCCAGGCTGAGGTTGTCCTGCAGCGTCTTGATGACGTGCGCCATGGTGTCCAGGCCCACCACGTCGGCGGTGCGAAACGTCCCGCTGGAAGCGCGGCCGAGCTTCTTGCCCGTCAGGTCGTCCACCACATCGAAGGTCAGGCCGAAGTTCTCGACCTCCTTCATGGTCGAGAGCATGCCGGCGATGCCCACGCGGTTGGCGATGAAGTTGGGCGTGTCGTGCGCACGCACCACGCCCTTGCCCAGAGCGGTGGTGACGAAGGCTTCGAGCTGATCGAGCACTTCGGGCTGCGTGGTGGGCGTGTTGATCAGCTCCACCAGCACCATGTAGCGCGGCGGGTTGAAGAAGTGGATGCCGCAAAAGCGCGGACGCAGGGCTTCAGGCAGCGCCTCGGACAGCTTGGTGATCGACAGGCCCGAGGTGTTGCTCGCCAGGATGGCGTGCTTGGCCACGTGCGGGGCGATCTTGTGGTACAGGTCCTGCTTCCAGTCCATGCGCTCGGCGATCGCCTCGATCACCAGGTCGCAGTCCTTGAGCAGGTGCATGTGCTCTTCGTAGTTCGCCGCCTGGATCAGGTCGGCGTCGTCGGCCACGCCCAGCGGCGAGGGCTTGAGCTTCTTCAGGTTGGCGATGGCCTTGGTGACGATGCCGTTCTTCGGACCTTCCTTGGCGGGCAGGTCGAACAGCACCACCGGCACCTTCACGTTGACGAGATGGGCCGCAATCTGCGCGCCCATCACGCCCGCGCCGAGCACGGCGACTTTTCTCACGTTGAAACGAGACATTCAAATATTCCTAGTCGATTCACCACACAGCGCCGACATGCGAGTGCAGCCGCGGATCCGGCTGTGCCGGTCCGCTGGGTGCGCCCCCTCGGGGGGGGAGGCGCCGCAGGCGCTTCGGGGGGGTTAGTTGACGCGCTGCCAGGTCTGCGTGCGCCCGAAGGGCCCGATGGAGCCGCGCACTTCCAGCTTCTGGCCGCCGTCCGCGGGCGTCAGCCGCAGGGTGTATTGCTTGCCGTTTTCCGGGTCGAGGATCTTGCCGCCCTCCCACACGTCCTTGCCTTCGGCCTTCTTCGCGCCCGTGATGATGGGCAGGCCGACCATGGGCTGGTCCTTGAGCGCGTCCTTGCACTCCACGCACTTGGCGGCCGGGTCGGCGTCCTTGCGCAGGAGCTTTTCGATACGGCCTTCCAGCGCGCCGCCATGCTCCTCGATGCGGATCTCGGACTTGGCCTCGCCGGTCTTGTCGTCCATGCTGCGCCACAGGCCCACGGGGCTCATCTGGGCCCACGTGGGGGCGGCGATTGCTGCAAAAACAATAGCTGCTAGCGCTTGTCTCATAAGGGTTCCAGGTCAAAAAGGCTTGAAAACACGAAACAGGGAGCGCGCCCCCGCACGCGGCGGGGCGCACGGCTTGTGGTTTACGCCAGGGCGGCGTCCGTGTCCATCAGCACCTTGCTTCCGGCGCGCGCGGTGCGCATCAGCGTCGCGGTTTCGGGGAACAGCTTGGCGAAGTAGAAGCGCGCCGTCTGCAGCTTGGCGACGTAGAACGGGTCGGTGTTGCCGGCCGCGATCTCGCGCAGCGCCACCTGGGCCATGCGGGCGAACAGGTAGCCGAACACCAGGTGGCCGGCCACGCGCAGGTAGTCCACGGCAGCGGCGCCCACTTCGTCGGGGTTCTGAAAGCCCCGGAAGCCGATCTCGGTGGTGAACTTGGTCATCTGGTCGCCCAGGTAGGCGATCGGGTTGATGAACTCGGCCATCTTCTCGTTCACGCCTTCCTCCTGCACCAGCTGGCCGACCAGCTTGCCGAATTTTTTGAGCGTGGCGCCGTTGTTGCCCAGCACCTTGCGGCCCAGCAGGTCCAGCGACTGGATGGTGTTGGTGCCTTCATAGATCATGTTGATGCGGTTGTCGCGCACGAACTGCTCCATGCCCCATTCCTTGATGAAGCCATGGCCGCCGAAGACCTGCATGCAGGCGTTGGTGGCGACGTGGCCGTTGTCGGTCACGAAGGCCTTGACGATGGGAGTCAGCAGCGCGACCAGTTCGTCCGAGTCCTTGCGCACCTTCTCGTCGGGGTGGCCGTGGGCCTTGTCCAGCAGCAGGGTGCAGAAAACCTGCAGGGCGCGGGCGCCTTCAGCATACGCCTTGGCCGTGAGCAGCATCTTGCGCACGTCGGGGTGCACGATGATGGGATCGGCTTCCTTGTCCGGCGCCTTCTTGCCCGACAGGCTGCGCATCTGGATGCGGTCCTTGGCGTAGGCCAGGGCGTTCTGGAAAGCCACTTCGGTCAGGCCCAGCGACTGGTTGCCCACGCCCAGGCGTGCGGCGTTCATCATCACGAACATGGCGGCCAAGCCCTTGTGGGGCTCGCCCACCAGGGTGCCGGTGGCGCCGTCGATGGCGATCTGCGCCGTGGCGTTGCCGTGGATGCCCATCTTGTGCTCCAGGCCCGTGCAGAAGATGGGGTTGCGCTCGCCCAGCGAGCCGTCGGCCTTGACGTGGAACTTCGGCACCACGAACAGGCTGATGCCCTTGCTGCCCTTGGGCGCGTCCGGCAGGCGGGCCAGCACCAGGTGCACGATGTTCTCGGTGAAGTCGTGCTCGCCGGCGCTGATGAAGATCTTGTTGCCGGTGATCTTGTAGGTGCCATCGCCCTGGGGCTCGGCCTTGGTGCGCAGCATGCCCAGATCGGTGCCGCAGTGCGGCTCGGTCAGGCACATGGTGCCGGTCCACTCGCCGCTGACCAGCTTGGGCAGGTAGGTCTTCTTCTGCTCGTCGGTGCCGTGGGCGACCAGCGCCTCATAGGCACCGTGCGACAGGCCGGGGTACATGGTCCAGGCCTGGTTGGCGCTGTTGAGCATCTCGTACAGGCACTGGTTCACCGTGTGCGGCAGGCCCTGGCCGCCGAACTCGGGGTCGCACGACAAGGCCGGCCAGCCGCCTTCGACGTACTGGCGGTAGGCCTCCTTGAAGCCCTTCGGCGGCGTGACCTCGTGCGTCGCGGTGTCGAGTTTGCAGCCCTCGGTGTCGCCGCTGATGTTCAGCGGGAAGGCGACGCCGGCGGCGAACTTGCCGGCTTCTTCCAGCACGGCGTTGATGGTGTCCGCGTCCACCTCGGCGTGCGCCGGCATGGCCTTGAACTCGTCGGTGACCTTGAACACTTCATGCAGAACGAATTGCATGTCGCGCAGCGGGGGCGTGTAGATGGGCATGCGGGTGGCTCCTGGAAAAAAACGGTGTTGAAACGAAAGAGGGGGCAGGAAAGATCAGGCCGCGTAGCGGGCCAGGATGTTGTCGAAACCGGTGGTGGCCCGGCCGAGGGAGCCGGGCGTCTTCAAAAAGCGTGCCTCGTAGTGCAGCGCCAGGATCAGGCCGTGGATCTCGAACAGCATCTGGTCCTCGTCCACATCGGCCTGCAGCTGGCCGCATTCCTTGCACTGCTGGATGCCGCGCTTCATGGCCGCCATCCAGGTCAGCACCGAGCCGGCCAGCGCGTCGCGCACGGGTCCTTGGCGATCGTCGAACTCGACGGCGCCGCTGATGTAGATGCAGCCCGAGTCGATCTCGATGGAGGTGCGCTGCATCCAGTGGGCAAACATGGCGCGCAGGCGCGGCAGGCCGCGCTCCTCGGCCATGGCGGGGTAGAACACCTCCTGCTCGAAGCGCTGGTGGTATTCGCGCACCACGGAAATCTGCAGCTCCTCGCGCGAGCCGAAGTGGGCGAACACGCCGGACTTGCTCATGCCCGTCACATCGGCCAGCGCGCCGATGGACAGCCCCTCCAACCCGATGTGCGTGGCCAGGCCCAGGGCGGCCTCGATGATGGCTGCCTTGGTTTGCTGGCCCTTGTGCAGCACCCGGCCATCGCGCCGCGGCGCGCGGGCGGCCGGCTTGGCAGCCAGGGAAGGGATGGAAGGCGAGGAGGCAGGCATGGACAAAGCAAAACGAACGATCGTGCTATTTTGCACAAAAGCCGCCTGCCTGACCAGTCGGCACGCCTTGCCGACCGATCTTTAGGGGTAAACCCCTAATTCCCGCACCCGCCTTCAGGCCAGCAGCGCCAGGGTGGCCTCCAGCTGCTCGGTGGGCTGGCGCTGAAAGCCGGTGCGCGCATAGCGTTGCAGGCGCCCGCGCAGCAGATCCACCATCGCGGCGGCACGCACCTGGGCAGCGGCCGTGGGCACGGCGTCGCCGCCCACCTGCAGCGCGCCGCGCAGGCACTGGCGCAGGCTGGCCTCCAGCTTGTCGAAGAACAGGTTCATGCGCTGCTGCAGCCGCTCGTGCTCCAGCACCAGGGCGTCGCCCACCATCACGCGCACCATGCCGGGGTTGCGCTCGCCGAACTGCAGCACCATGGCCACGATGCGCGCGGCGCGGCGCGCGCCGTCGTCGGCCTGCTGGGCGCTGTCCTCCAGCGCGGTGATCTGGCGTACCAGGGTGAAGACGCTGGTCTCGATGAAGTCGATCAGCCCCTCGAACATCTGCGCCTTGCTGGCGAAGTGGCGGTACAGCGCCGCTTCGCTGAAGCCCAGCTGGCGCGCCAGCGCGGCGGTGGTGATGCGCTCGGCGCCGGGCTGCTCCAGCATGGCGGCCAGGGTCTGCAGGATCTGCTCGCGCCGCTCGCCCGGGCGCGGCCGGCGGCGCGGCTGCTCGGTGGCGGCAGGGGTGGCGTCGAGGGCGAGGGTCTGCGTGTCGGACATGAAGGGCGTCGTCAGGGGCCGGCGCGGCCTGTTGCTACCAAAAATAGAGCTTCCAACGCTTACCCAGTAAGCGCCGGAGCCACTTTTTACTATGAATCTGCGGCGCACTGCCAAGGCGCCGCCAAGGGCATTCGGGCCGCCGCTATTGGCTGCGGATCATGGTGCCGTAGGCCTGGTCGGTCAGGATTTCCAGCAGCATGGCATGCGGCACCCGGCCATCGACGATGTGCACGGCGTTCACGCCGGCCTTGGCGGCGTCGATGGCGCCGGCCAGCTTGGGCAGCATGCCGCCGGAGATGGTGCCGTCGGCGATCAGGCCGTCGATCTGCTGCGGGGTGAGCTCGGGCAGCAGCTCGCCGGCCTTGTCCAGCACGCCGGGAATGTTGGTGAGCATCACCAGCTTTTCCGCCTGCAGTACGGTCGCCAGGCGGCTGGCCACCACGTCGGCGTTGATGTTGTAGCTCTCGTTGTCATCGCCAAAACCGATGGGACTGACCACGGGAATGAAGGCATCGTCCTGCAGCGCCTTGACCACGCTGGGGTCGATGGCCACGATGTCGCCCACCTGGCCCACGTCGTGCTCCACGGCCGGGTCCTTGTGGTCCAGCAGGCGCAGCTTGCGCGCGCGGATCATGCCGCCATCGCGCCCAGTCAGGCCCACGGCCTTGCCGCCCGCCTGGTTGATCAGGCCCACGATGTCCTGCTGCACCTCGCCGGCCAGCACCCATTCCACGACTTCCATGGTCTCGGCATCGGTCACGCGCATGCCCTGCACGAACTCGCCCTTCTTGCCCAGGCGCTTGAGGGCCTGCTCGATCTGCGGCCCGCCGCCATGCACCACCACCGGGTTCATGCCCACCAGCTTGAGCAGCACCACGTCCTCGGCAAAGTCCTGTTGCAGCGCCGGGTCGGTCATGGCATTGCCGCCATACTTGATGACCATGGTCTTGCCATGGAACTGGCGGATGTAGGGCAGCGCCTGGGCGAGGATTTCGGCTTTGTCGCGCGGGGCGATGGATTGCAGGTCGGTCATGGCGAGGCAGGCGGTTGCAGATGGAAACGGAGGGCAAATTGTGCCCCATCCCACTCGGTGCGCCGGCCAGTCGTCAGAACCGCATCCAGGGCGGCACCTTGAAGCGCACGATGCCGAGGTAGGCCGTCACGTAGGCCACTGCGAACAGCGCGCAGAACACCATCAGCACCGGCGTGTTGCGCCAAAACAGCACCGCCGGCACCACGGTGAGCAGCGTGAACGCCCACAGGTAGGGCGCAGTGCGGTTGTTGCGCTTGAGCACCCGGCGGGCCTCGTCCTCGTGGAACACGCCGCGCACGATGCGCCGGTAGATCAGCTGGTGGAAGTGCAGCGCGTCCGCCATGCCGGGCGAGTCGCCCCGCGCCAGCTTGCGGTAGATGGAAAACAGCGTCTCGGCCACGGGGTACAGCAGCAGCAGCATGGGAAACCAGGGCGACACCTCGGCGTTGCGCTGCACCAGTGACAGGCTGGCCAGGGCGATGGTCACGCCCCAGATGTAGGCCCCGCCGTCGCCGGCAAACAGCATGCCGCGCGGGTAGTTCCAGACCAGAAAGCCGCCGGTCGCGGCTGCCACGCACACCAGCAGCGCGGCCAGGCTGCGGTCGCCCACCTGCAGGCACACGTGGGCCAGCGCCAGGCACACGATGAGCGCCACCATCCCCGCCAGGCCGTTGTAGCCGTCGATGATGTTGAAGGCGTGCGGCAGCCCGGCAATGGCCAGCAGCACGATGGCGGCGCCCAGCCAGGGCACGGTCTGCAGCAGGCTGTCCAGCCCCGCCACGCCCAGGCGCGGCACGTTCAGCCCGAGCAGAGCGATGGCCAGCGCGCCCGAAGCCAGCGTCAGCAGCAGCCGGTAGCGCACCGTCAGGCGCTGCGTCATGTCCTCGGCAATGCCGCCCAGGGCAGCCGGCAGCAGCGCCGCCACCCAGCCCCCCACCCACAGGCCCAGGCGCAGCGAGCCCGGATCGCCAGCGCGCGTCGTCTCCCACACGCCCAGCAGCCAGCTCGCCAGCACCCCCGCCAGCAGCGCCACGCCGCCCAGGCGAGGCACCTCGCCCACGTGAAAGCGCTGGGGCATGCCCTCGCCATACGCGGCCGCACGCCCGCCCAGCCAACGGATGATGACGCCCGCGCACAGCGCAGCGACGGCAAAGGCAACGAGGGACAGCCAGATCATGGGGCGCCGATCCTATCCGCAGCCCGCGTATCCGGTGGCAACAAAGTGCGGGCACGCCGATACACCGGCGAGCACCACAGGCGCAGCAGGCTGCGCAGGTGCCAGGCCAGGTGGGCCAGGCGGCGGTGGCTGGCGCGCTGCCCCGCGTGTACCACCGCGACCGGCGCCCGCTCCAGCCGCCAGCCGGCCAGGCGCAGGCGCAGGCTCAGGTCCACATCCTCGCAATACATGTAGTAGCGCTCGTCGAACCCGCGCACGTCGGCCCAGGCCGCGCGCGGCAGCACCAGGCAGGCGGCGTTCACCCAGTCCACGCGGGCCTCCGACCGCCCCATCGCGCGGCGGCGCCACAGCGCAGCGGGCGTGGGCAGGGCGCGCTCGCTGTCCTGCACCCGGCCCTGAGCGTCCACCTGCGCCGGGTAGGCACAGCCCACGCCCGGCCGGCACGCCACGGCCCGCAGCGCTGCCAGGGCGTCGCCCGCCTGCGGTTGCAGCCGCACGTCGGGATTGAGCACGCACACGAAAGCCTCTGCCGCCCCAGCCAGCGCGCGATTGTGGTTGGCACCAAAGCCCAGGGGCCGCGCATTGCGGCGCAGCTGCAGGGCGAACGGCCACGATTGGTCTTCAGGAAAAGGCGGCGGCTCGTCCGCCTGGTTCAGCGTCAGCACCACCCGGGTGACGCTGCCGGCGCACAGCCCGGCCAGGTCTTGCAGCAGCGCGCGCACGGCCACGCCGTGGCCATGGCTGACCACGGACACCACCAGGCCGCCATCGCTAAAGGGAGCTGCTTGCATCAACCCGCCATTGTCGCAGCAGCGCCGGGCCCGGCCGCCCACCGATAATTCCGGGATGACACAGAACATCGAGGACCTGCACGTCTATCTGCGCAGCATCCGGCCCGGAGAGCGCACGTCGCTGTCGGCACTGGCCGAGCTGATCGCCCCCGGCGCCACCGTGCTGGACCTGGGCTGCGGCAGCGGCGCCCTGGGCCAGTACCTAAAGGAAACGCGCAACTGCACCAGCGACGGCCTGACCTGGAGCGAGGCCGAGGCCCGCCATACCCGCCCGTACTACCGCCAAGTGGTGGTGGCCGACCTGGAAGTCTGCGACCTGCTGGGCACCTTCCCCGCGCAGCACTACGACTGCATCGTCTGCGCCGACGTGCTGGAGCATCTGCGCGCGCCCGAGCGCGTGCTGGCCGCCTGCCGCGAGCTGCTCAAACCCGGCACGGGCCGGCTGATGGTATCCGTGCCCAATGCCGGCTATGCCGGGCTGGTGGCCGAGCTGCTGCAGGGCGAGTTCCGCTACCGCGAGGAAGGGCTGCTGGACCGCACCCACCTGCGCTTTTTCACGCGCCGCTCGCTGGCGCGCTTCCTGGGCGAACAGCGCTGGGCCGTCCGGTCGCTGGAGACCATCCGACGCGAACTGCCCGAATCCGAATTCCAGGCCCGCTTCGACGAGCTGCCTCCGGCCGTGGCCCGCTACCTGCTGGCCGCGCCTGATGCGCTGGCCTACCAGTTCATCGGCGTAGCCCAGCCGGTGGCCCAGGCTATTCGTGATGGCCAGGAGGGCGCACTCGACCCCGGGCCCGCCCAGGCCCTGTTCACCGCCCAGCTGTATGTGGCGCGCGGCCAGGGCTATGCGGAAGAAGGCAAGCGCACGGCCACCGGCGCCATGGGTAGCGAGCGCCAGACACTGCGCTTCGAGCTGCCTATGGGCGATACCCCCATCACCGCCATCCGCCTGGACCCGGCCGACCGCCCTGGCTTTGTGCATCTGCACGCGCTGCGTCTGCTGGACGGGGCGGGCCAGCCGCTGTGGCAGTGGACGGCGCTGGAGGCGGGCCGCTCTCTGCTGGCCGCCACTCCGCACCAGCAGATCGTTTGGCATGCCCCTGCGGCATCGCCCACGATGCTGCTGCTCACCGGGGACGACCCGTGGTTCGAGCTGCCGGCCCCCGCGCAGCAGCTGGCGCAGGCCGCGGTACTGGAGGTGGACCTGGGTTGGCCCATGTCGGCCGACTACCTGGCGCTGTCGGCGGCCGTGCAGCCGCTGCAAGATCGCATCAGCGCACTGCAGGAGCGCCAGCAGCACATGGACAACCTCACGCGCGCCCTCGCAGAAAGCCGTGCACAAACACAGCGTGTGCAGGCCCAGAGCGACAGCTTTCAGAATGAGTCCGCGCAATTTCAGCGCAACGTCGCCCAGCTGGAGCACCAGCTCACCCGCATCCAGAGTGAATACGGCGAACTGGCCGCGCACCTGAAATCCATCGAGAACTCCACCGTATTCCGCGCCACCCGCCCGCTGGTGCATGCCAAGATGACCCTCGACCGCCTGCTGGGCCGCACCCCCAAGCACCTGCGCACCGCCGCGCGGCCCGCGCCCCAGCCGATGCAGCCGCCGGGCCACCCGGTGGACATCATCGTCCCTGTCTACCGAGGCCTGGACGACACGCGTGTGTGCATCGAATCCGTGCTGGCAGCGCCGGTCCAGTGCGCTTGGCGCCTCATCGTCATCAACGACTGCAGCCCCGAGCCCGAGGTCACCGCCTGGCTGCGCGAGCGCGCCGCGCAGGACGAGCGCATCACCCTGCTGGAGAACGAGGAAAACCTCGGCTTCGTCGGCACTGTCAACCGCGGCATGGCGCTGTCACAGGCCAACGACGTGCTGCTGCTCAACAGCGATACCGAAGTGGCCAATGACTGGCTGGACCGCATCCGCGCCGCCGCCTACGGCGACGCGCGCGTGGCCAGCGTCACGCCCCTGTCCACCAACGCCACCATCTGCAGCTACCCGCGCTTTTGCGAGGACAACCCGCTGCCCCCCGGCTGGGACACGGCGCGCCTGGACGCGCTGGCCGCCCGCACCAACCCCGGCGCCGTGGTGGACGTGCCCACCGGCGTGGGCTTTTGCATGTACATCCGCCGCGACTGCCTCCATGCAGTCGGCCTGTTCGACACGAACAACTTCGGCAAGGGCTACGGTGAGGAAAACGACTTCTGCCAGCGCGCCGCCAAGGCCGGCTGGCGCAACCTGCACCTGCTGGACACCTTCGTGCTGCACACCGGGGGCGTGAGCTTCGGCGACAGCAAGAGCCCGCGCGAGCGCGCCGCCATGGAGACGCTGGCCCGCCTGCACCCTGCCTATGCCCGCGACGTGCATGCCTTCGTGCAGGAAGACCCGGCCCGGCCCTGGCGCCTGGCCCTGGATGCGGCCCGCCTCCAGAGCGAAGGCCCACCCGTGGTGCTGGCCGTGCTGCACGACCGCGCTGGCGGCACCGTGCGCCACGTGCGCGAGCTGGCTGCCCACCTGCGGGGCCGGGCGCAGTTCCTGACCCTGTCGCCCGCGCCGGGCGGCAGCGTCATCCTGCGCATGGCTGGCGAGAACGAGGGCTTTGAGCTGTCGTTCCGTCTGGCCGACCAGTGGGACGACCTGCTGGCCGTGCTGCGCGCCCTGGGCGTGTGCCATGTGCACTACCACCACCTGCTGGGCCACGGCCAGCCCGTGCGCGACCTGCCGGCGCTGCTGGACGTGCCCTACGACTTCACCGCGCACGACTACTTCAGCTACTGCACCCACATCACCCTCACCGGCAACGACGGCCGCTACGCGGGCGAGCCTGCGCCTGGCCAGTGCGCCTGCTGCACCCCGGCCATGCCCACGCCGCAGCTGCTGCCCGGCGTAGCCAGCGTGGCCGAGTGGCGCGGCGCCAACGCCCGCCTGCTGGCTGGCGCCCGCCAGGTGCTGGCCCCCAGCCACGATGCTGCCCGCCGCATCGCCGCCTTCGCCCCGGCCGCCCGCGTGCGCGCCGTACCGCACACCGACATCGCACCGGGCACTGCCCTGCCCGCGCCCGCCCCGCAGCCGCTGCAGGGCAACCGCCCGCTCAAGGTCGCCGTGATCGGCGCCTTGAGCGCCATCAAGGGCGCCGACGTGCTGGAGGCCGCCGCACTGGAAGCCGCCCGCCAAGGCGCGCCGGTGGAATTCCACCTGCTTGGCTACGGCTACCGCCACCTGCGCACCCAGCCGCGCACGCGGCTGACCACTTACGGCCAGTACAAGGAAGAAGATCTGCGAGGCTTGCTGGAATGGCTGCAGCCGGACATCGTCTGGTTCCCCGCCCAGTGGCCCGAGACCTACAGCTACACCCTGAGCGCCACGCTGCAGGCCGGCCTGCCCGTGGCCGTGCCCGACATCGGGGCCTTTGCCGAGCGTGTCGCCGGCCGGGCCTGGAGCTGGGTCTGCCCCTGGGGACAAGACGGCAAGGGCTGGGTGGCGTTCTTCAGCCGGCTGCGTGCGGAGCATTTCGCCCCTGCCACTCCGCCTGCCCTGGCGTCGACGGCCTCCGTTGCGACGGATGGCAGCGATTGGAGCTATGCGCACGACTATTTAGCCGACCTGCCCATGCCTGCCGGGGTACCTCAGGCGACCCCAGTGGACGCCGCCGTGCTCTCGCAGTACCTGCCCGAGCCCACGCCTGTCGAGGCCGCCCGGACCGGTGCAGTAACGGCCCTGGCTTGGTTGCGCTCGCTGCCGCTGCTGCGCACGGTGGCGCGCGGCATTCCGCCCCATGTGCAGCGGCGGGTTAAGAGCTGGCTGCAAGCGTGAAAACCAACTCTCCCGATCCCGCGAATTCACAAGAGATCAGTGCACGCGCTGTGCACTCGCCTCTCCCTTCGTCCCTTTCAAAATGCCAAAGGCCGCCACCATGAATGCATCTTCCGACCCCAACTTGGGCCTGATCGAGTCGGCGCGCGCACTCATCCAGCAGGAGCAGCTGGATGAGGCCGCAGCCCTTCTCAACCAGGCCCGCGAGCAGCTGCCCCATGATCCACGCGTCTATCTGATGGCCGGACTGATGACGGAAAAGGGCGGCAATGTCGAAGGAGCCTTCCAACTCATGCAGCGCGGACTGGAACTGGCACCTAACTGGCCTCCAGCCATCATGGAGGTAGCGCAGATGCAGGCACGGCAAAGCCAGTTTCCTGAAGCTCTGGAGAACGCCGCCACCGCCCTCTCCCTCGATGCCCAAAACCCAGCGCTGCTGGAAGGCGCGATCAACGTCGCCCAACTGAGTGGGCAGCGTCAGCTTGCCATGGGCCATCTGCAGCAAGGGCTGGAACGTGACCCTGCCAACGCCTCTTGGCGGCGCCTGCTGGCCAGAAACCTGAGCGAGTTGAAACGCTACGACGAGGCCCTGGCTCAGTGGGACATGCTCCTCACCCAGTCACCCCAGGACATGGAGGCTCTGGAAGGGCGTATGCACACGCTGCTGGCCGCAGGCCGCCTTGAGGACGCCGCCGAAGTCACTGCCGCCCTGCTTGCCCTGGACCCTGGCAACGCCGTCTATGCCTACTACGACGCCAGGGCGCACGGCCACACCCCGGCACATCAACCCGCCGAGCTCAACCGCAACATTTTCGACAGTGCAGCACACGTCTTCGACCAGCAACTGGTACAAGGCCTGCGTTACCACCTGCCCCGGCAGGTGGCGCAGAAAATTCGTGTGCTCCACCCCGACAAAAAGCTCAACCTGCTCGACCTGGGCTGCGGCACAGGCCTGCTCGGCCAGCACCTGGGCAAGGTGCAGGGCCGCCTGGCTGGCGTGGACATCTCGCCCAAGATGCTGGAGCAGGCACGCCGCCGCGGCGTCTATGACAGCCTGGAGCTGTCCGACCTGCATGACACCCTGCGCGATACGGCAGAACAATCCTTCGACGTGATCACGGCTCTGGACGTCTGCGTCTATGCAGGCGACCTGAGCGGCACCGTGCCCGCAGCCGCGCGCGTCCTGTCGCCTGGCGGCCAGCTGATCCTTTCGTGCGAGACCGGGCCGGAAGAAGGGCCCGAGCTGGTGCTGAACCCCGACACCGGTCGCTACCAGCACAAGCGCAGCCACGTCGAAGGGCTCTGTCGCGCGGCAGGGTTCGCCGTCGAAACGGAAGCCACCATCCTGCGCTATGAGAAGGGCCAGCCGGTGCAGGGCTTCGTGATCACGGCGCGCAAGGCAGGCTAAACACCTCGCCCGCTGCCGCGTTTTCTTACGACGCTGCAGCGGGCGCCTGCAGCGCCGCTGCGCGGCGCCTGCGCGCCAGGCGTATGCCGGGCCGCTCAACGGCAAACCACGACAGCAGCGCCAGGGGCACCACCAGCGCCAGCGACAACGCCATGCACATGGCCAGCGACCAGCCGTGGCGCAAGCTCAGCTCCGTCACCGCCTGCTGCACGGGGAAGGCGTAGATATAGATGCCATACGAGAGGTCCACCCGCTCATGCCCCAGCGCGGGCATGCGCGGCCGGCCCGCGAAAGCCGCATAAAACGTACCAAGGGCGATGAAGGCCCACACCGCCATCTGCCGCAGTGCGCCGCCGTCCACCAACGCCGCGCAGGCAGCGGCGGCCAATGCCGCGGCGGCCATCCACCCGTGGGGGCGCACGCGATAGGCGGCGCAGGCACTGCCGATGAAGAACGGCACGCCAAATCCGCAGAAGTCGCGCCAGCGGAACACGTCCGCCACCAGGCCCAGCTGCGCCTCGATGGCAGCATCCCACCCGCGCCAGCGCGCCAGCATCCACAGCAGCGCCAGCGCACAGGCCATCGCCGGGTACAACCAGCGCCGCCCGCGGGCACCCCAGGCCAGCAAGGCCAGCACCAAGTACATCAGCAGCTCGTAGCGGATGGTCCACAGGGAGCCATTGACCGCTCGCGCAAACGGGTTGTGCTCGAACACCCCTGGCAGCGTCTGCACCGTCGCCAGCGCGGCAGCGTTGTTGGCCAGGTTGAGCCAGGTCAGCGGCGCGCGCAGGTAGTCGGCGGCAGGCAGCGTAGTCACCGCCCAGCCGATGACGAACACCGAGAACGCCACCGCCACCACCAGGCCGGGGAAGATGCGCAGCGCCCGCTTGCGCCAGAACGCTCGCCACTGCGGCTCGCGCGCCCAGCTTTGGCAGACCAGGTGACCGCTGATGAAGAAGAAGACGTAAACCGCCAGCGAGCCCAGGCTGTGGCCCGGGAAAGGCACGGGAAGCACGCTCTTGTAGAGGAACAACCCGTGCGAAATGAAGACGCTAAGGGCGGCGACAAGCCTGAGCCCGTCAAAACGGTTGCGCATCAACAGGACTCCATCCCAAAACTGCAGTGCGGGCGCGTTCACGCTGCGGCGCCTGCCCCACGCTGGCCATGCAGCAGGCCAACGCGATCGTAATGGCAGAATGAACATCTTGCGGCCGCGCTTGCCGCGCCGCGCGCCCCCATGAATAGAACCTGCAAGATCGCTCTGGTCCCGCTGCTTGCCTGCGCAATGCTGTGGGCATCGCTGGCCCTGACGTCTCACTCGTCCACCCCGGCCGCGGCGCCTTCTGTCGCCACGCCGTCCAAGGTGGTTTTCGTGCGCGAAATCCAGCCGGACGGCAAGGCTGCCGACTACGTGCGCGAGACCTATCCCTGGGGCACGCAGACCCTGCCGGCCCACCGCATCGCCAAGCCCGGGCACGGCTTTCTTCACCACACCTTTGCGACCGAAAAGCCTGCGCAGGCCACGACGCAGGTACTCACGTTCCGCTTCCGCTCCAACGACCTGTTCGCCACCAACCCCGGAGCGCATTTTCTCGTCTCCGGGCGCAGCGAAAGCACCTCCTGGTACAACCGCGGACGCGGGTTCATCGTGGGAGACCTCTCCAGAACGGTCAACCCCTGCCCCGGCGCCATGGCCAGCCAGCCGGAATCGTGGTGGACCCTGCAGCCCCAAAGCCAGGCACCCGCCAGCACCGTCTGGAATGGCCACCACTGCGGCCCCTCCCTGCGCGATGGCGTCTGGTATGACGTGCATCTGCACGTCAACAGCGACAACCATTTCGCCTACTGGATCTGGCAGGACGGCCAGCTCATCACCAGCCAACTGGTGCATGACACGCGCAACCCTGAAGGCGCCCTCATCAACGACAAGCTGACCGGCTTCGCCTTCGGCCTCGTGTTCGCCCGCAACTACTCAAGCCCCTGGACGCTGGAGTTCGACCGCATCACGGTGCGGTGGCTGTGACAGGAACCGCTTCAGGCGCAGCGCCGGCCCTTCCACCACGTGCCAGGATGCGTAGCCGGCCAGGGTCGCCAGCCCCATAGCCAGCAGCATGCCCGGCGCGAAACCCAGCTGCGGCCAGGTTGCCTGGACCGCCTGCTGGATGGGGCACCCCAGCAAGTAGATGCCGTACGACGGGTCGCCCAGCCGATGCAGCCGCTCGAACAGCCGCCCACGCTGCAGTCCCGCATGGATCAGCACCGGCGGCAGCAGCAACAACCCCGCCGTGTGCTCCAGTTGCAGCGCGAAGAAAAGAATCGCCGCCACCGGCGCCAGCAGCGCGAGCAGCCGGCGCGCATGCGCAATGAAAGCATCGCGGTACAGGGCGATCAGGCTGCCGTACACGAAGTAAGCCGGGTATTCGAACCAGTGCCGCATGGTTCCGGTCAGATCGGCATTGCGCCAGACAAGAAAGAAACCAATGTATGTCAGCCCCACCGCGGTTGCCATGGGCCGGCTGCGCAGAATGCCCGCCACCCCCGCGGCAGCCAGGGCGCCGTAGCACAGCAGCTCCATCGGTATGGTCCACAGCGGCCCGTTCATCAGGCCCGCCAGCGGGTTGCCGGCAAACACGCCTGGCATGTTGACGTAGGCCTTGACCAGCAGCAGGTTGCGCCAATGCTCCAGGCTGTCCGGATGGGTGAGAAAGTCGCGCAGGGGCAGGCTGGTGAACACCGGCCCAAACAGCAGCATGTCAGCCAGCACGGCCACCAGCATCCCCGGCCACAGCCGCAGCAGCCGCTTGCCTGCAAACACCCGCAAGTGCGGCTCGCGCTGCCAGCTCAGCATGACCAGGTAGCCGCTGATGGTGAAGAACGTCATCACCGCCACGCCCCCCACCATGTTGGAGTGCAGCCACGATGGTGGTTCGGTGCCCGTGATGGGAAAGTGGTGGCTGAAAATGACCGCCAGCGCAGCCACGATGCGCAGCAGGTTGAACGCGTTCTGCTGCGCAGCCGCCCCTGCAGCAGGCGCGGCGCGCGCCAGCCCGGCCCGGCTCATGCCTTGCCCAGCAGCAGGAAGATCTCGTTGTTGCGCAGCCATGACTCAGGGTATTTTTGCAGCAGCTGCGGCGGCAGGGGCAGGTCCACCTGGCCACGCTGTTCACGCAATACCGCGAACCCGGCCTGGCGGCACAGCTCGACCAGCTCGTCCGCCGTCAGGCGGTTGAGCTGCTGGTACTCCTTGAACACGAAACGCTTGTAGCCCTCCACGCCGAAGTCGGCAAAGCCGAAATCCACCTCGTCGGCGGCGATGGGCCCCTGGTGCGCCTCGATGATGCGCCACAGCTCCTCCTCGGGCACCAGCAGGTGGTGCCAGGGCACCTCGTCGTAGCGGCGCAGGTGGGAGCCCCAGGGTGAATAAAACAGCGGCTCGATCTGCAGGAAGAACACCCCGCCCGGGCGCAGGCAGGCGTGCAGGTCGCGCAGGATGGGCAGCAGCTGCTCGCGCTGCACATGCTCGAAGGTGGACCAGCTCATGATGCCGTCCACCCCCGCGTGCCGCCCGGCCAGCGGCGCGCCGGGCGCGATCGTCTCGAACGTCAGCGCCGCGGGTATGCGCGCCATGCCCAGCTGCTCGCGCGCGATGCGCGGCAGCTTGGCGTATTCGCGGCGGATGTCCACGCCGTGAATGGCCGTGGCGCCATGGCGCAGCACCAACGCCAGGTCGGTGATGCCGTCACCGCAGCCAAAGTTCAGCAGCCGCGCCGTGCGCACGTCCAGCCCGCTGCCGGCCAGCCATTGGTGCACCACGTCGGCCGCGTAGTCGAAGTGCGCGCGGAACCACTCGTCGCTGATGCGCGCGGCATCCCAGGGCGCCAGGCCGAAAAGGCGCTCTCGAAGGCGCACGGTCCAGTTCATAGAAAACATCCTCTCAATCGCGCGCCACGAAGAAACGTGGCGCCTGCGCCCACAGGTGCCACGCCGCCGGCGCCGTCCTCAGCAGGTGGTCCAGATGCGCGAAGGCCGCATCGGCCAGCGCCTGCGGGTCGCGGTGCACCCCAAGCGGCGCAATGCGCAGTATGCGGCGCCCGGTACGCAGATCCACGCCCATGTAGAACACCGTCACGGGCAAACCCTGACGCGCCGCCAGCTGCGGCAGCACCGCCGGCACGCTGACGGGCCGGCCCAGCAGCGTCGTCACGCAGGTCACGGCCACTTGATCTTGCGGCACGTCCATGACCACCACGACCTGCCGGCCCTGCTCCAGGGCGCTGCGCACACCGGCCATTCCGCCAGGCACGAAGATGACCGGCTCGTCCAGCGCCAGCTCCACCGAGCGCATGCGCGAGCGGATATACCAGCCAAACACCGCGCGCCCCACGAAATCCGGCCCGCCCGGCGCGGCCAGCACCATGGGCGCGCGCAGCCCGTGGGCGCGCGCATGCCGCAACGCCCACATGCCCATGCCCCAGTGGAAGGTCCACAGCAGGGCGGCCTGCCCCGTGGCCTCCCATTGCCCCTGCACCTGGACATGGCGGCGCAGCCAGTCCGCCCCGCGGGTGCGCAGCAGGTAATGGTCGGCATGGTCCAGCAGCGTCACCAGCCTGCGCTCGGCCAGCCAGGCGCGCTCGTCGTCGCCAACGCAGCCATGTAACCGGGCCTGCTCGAGAGCCTGGCGGCACTGTGCGCCGTAAAGCCATGGCCAGTGCGCCAGCCGCTTGAAGACAGCAAAGCACCAGCGCCACGGCAGCACGGCCGCCAGGCCGGGCAGCAGCACCAGCTCCACCAAGTCGCGCGCCTCGGTGCCTGCGCGCCGCCACAGCGCCCTCACTCCCATCGGTGCGGCAGTTGCACAAGGCCCGGCATCAGCTTGGGCGCCACGAAGCGCAGATGCAGGTAATGCAGCCACTCGTCATACACCACCAGGCCCGTCGCATCGAAAAGATAGGCGCTGATGACGTAGTCACCGCTGTGCAGGGGCAGCTGCGGAAAGGTGAGCGTCACCTGCCACACCCCTTCTGCGATGCAGCGCGGCGCCACGCCTTCCTCATGCGTGCCCAGCGACGTGATGCCCACGCCCTGCGACTGCTCGATCATGAAGCCGATGTGGGGCCGCTCCTGCCCGCGCCCGCGCGCGGTGATCGTCACCACCAGGTCCTGCCCCTGCAGCAGCGCCGGCTGGCCGCCTTCCTGCGGCTCCAGGTTGGCCACCTCCACCGACAGGATGCGCGCGCCCTCGGCCTGGCTGGCGCGGGCGGGCGGCGCAGGCGCGGGCACAGCCCCGGCAGGCGCGGCCTGCGGCTCGAAGTCGGCCTGGCGTTGGCGCGTGTGCAGCTCGTACGCGGCCAGCACCGGCTCGGTGGGGCCAAATTGCTCCACCTCGCCCCCCTTGAGCCATAGCGCCGCATCGCACAGGTGGCGGATGTGATAGGGGCTGTGCGAACAAAAAAGAATGGTGCAGCCGTTTTCGCGGAACGCCATGATGCGCTCCACGCACTTCTTCTGAAAATGCTGGTCGCCCACCGCCAACGCCTCGTCGATGATGAGCACGTCGGGCTGCACCGCCGTGACCAGGGCGAAGGCCAGGCGCACCGTCATGCCCGATGAATAGGTCTTGACCGGACGGTCCAGCGCCTCGCCCAGCTCGCAAAACGCCACGATCTCCGGCTCCAGCCGGCGCATCTCCTCCTGGTCGATACCAATCAGGCTGCCGCCAAAATACAGGTTGTCGCGGCCGCTGAAATCCGGGTGGAAGCCCGCGCCCAGCTCCAGGATCGCCGTGACGCGGCCCACGCGTTCGACCGTGCCGGTGGAGGGCTGCAACGTGCCTGCCAGCAGCTTGAGCAAGGAGCTCTTGCCCGCCCCGTTGTCGCCGATCACGCCGATGCACTGGCCCCTGCGCAACTCGAACGACACGCCCCGCAGCGCCCAGTGGCTGCGGTGCGTGGCGCGACCCGTCAACAGCGCCTTCAGCCGTGCACGCGGTGACGGATACAGCCGGTATTCCTTGCCCACGTCGCGCAGCCGCAGTACGGCCTCATTTGCCAGTTGCTTCATGACCCGATCAATTCACCAGACGACGCAAGCCGGGAACGGCACTCAGCCCCAGCGACGTCACCATCGACAGCGCGAACACCAGCAGCGTCAGCACGATCCAGCCGTCACCCGCGCGCTGCAGGCTCCAGCCCCAGCGCCCGAGCATGTCGATCCAGAAAGGATGAATGGCGTAGACCCCCAGCGTTGCCGCGCCCAGGCGGTTGACCCACGCAGGCAGCGCCCGCGGCTGCAGCCGCGCCACCAGCAGGAACACGCAGAACGTCAGCCCCATCGCAAACGGACTGCGGTTGCTATAAAACAGCACGAAAGCCCCCTCGCGCAAGTGCGGGTAGGACCACGCCACGCCCAGCGCCATGGCCGCGATGCACAGCCCGCCGCCCAGCCACAACCAGCGCGAAGGCAGATGCACCGGGCGGCGCAGCAGGTAGTAGCCCGCCAGGAAATACACCACGAAAAACGGCACCAGCCCGATGAAGCTGGCGTGCGACAGGCCTTGCAGCGTTTGCGCGGCCGAAGCAAACCACGTCATGCCGGCCGCCACCACCAGCACATAGCGCCACGCCGGCCCCTCGCCCACGCCCTTCACCACCAGGCGCAGCGCAGGCGCCACCAGGTACAGCCCCAGCATCATGTACATGAACCACAGGTGGTACCACGGCGAGCCCAGCACCAGGTCGCGGCGGATCACGCTCCAGTCGATGCCGCCCCACATCCACTGGCGCCACGCAAAATAGAAAACGCTCCAGAACGCCACCGCCGGCAGCAGGCGCGCCATGCGCTGCCCGATGAAGCGCCAGGGCGCTTGCTCGCTCGGGCGGGCCAACAGCACCGCGCCGCCCACCATCGCGAACATGGCGCTGCCGATACGCCCGGCCGCGTCGCCCACATTGGCCAGCCACCAGCCGGCACTGTGCACGTCGACCTGCGACACCCGCACCATGGTCGTATGCACCAGCACGACCGCCAAGGCCGCCAGCAGCTTGAGCAGGCTCAGCCGTGCATCCACGCCCGCGGGCGGGGCGGGCGGGCATATTGCTGCGCTGCCCATCAAAGCCAGTCCACCAGCTGGTCGCGGCTGCGGGCCACCAGCACATTCAGCGCCCCCGCCAGCAGGGCCAGCCATGCCAGCGACACCCACCAAACGGCGGCAGGCGGCCAGGCCCCCTGCAGCAGCACCTGCTGGTAGCCTTGCACCAGCGCCGTCATCGGGTTCAGCCACAGCACCCAGCGCCACTGCTGCGGAAACAGCGCCATCGGAAACAGCACCGGCGACAGGTAAATGCCCACCGACAGCAAAAAGCCCACCAGCTGCACCGTGTCGCGCAGCGCCACCGCCAAAATGGCCAGCACGTGCGCCAGCAGTGCGCACATCAGCCACTGCAGCGCCAGCAAGGGAATGAGCGCCACCACCGGCAGCGCAAAGCCATGCAGCGGCGTGTACGCCAGGGCCACCAGAAGCAGCAGCGGCGCGAACACCAGCGCACTGGCCAGCACCGCGCGCACGACGAACAGCACCGGTGGCAAAGGGTTTTTCTGCAGCAGGCCGCCCGCGTCGAGCAGGCTGTTCATGCCGCGCGCCACGCCGTCGCAAAACGCCATCCACGGCAGCGCGCCCACGATCAGGTAGGTGCCCACGGCCCGCGCCGGCGCGCCCTCGCCCAGGCGCATGGAAAACACCACGTCAAACACCAGGTAGTAGGCCGCCACCACCAGCAGCGGCTGCAGGTACAGCCAGGCGATGCCCGCGGCGGTGCCGGCGTGGCGCGCGGCCACCTCGCGGCGGGTGAGCACCCACAAGAGGGAGCGCGAAGTCCAAAGCGTGCGCAGCTCGGCGCCAAACGCGTGCAGCATGTCATTGCGGGGCGGCCCAGGCGGCGGCCCCTGTCCTGTGAAAGGCAAAGCCGGCGAAATTACCACGTTTTGCCGGCCGTATGCTCGCCAGGATCAAGCTATCAAAAGTAAGAGCGGCCAGCGCTTGATATACAAGGGTTTGCGGTGGTTTTCATGCGCAAACCGTTGCCTGGAAAGCGCTGGCAGCTATCTTTTTGACAGCAAGTGCGGGTTACTGCTGCTTCTGCGCAGCAGGCGCAGGAGCCGCGGGCGCCTGCTTGGCATGACGCGCGGCGAAGGCCTCGATGGCTTCGTTGTCGGGTTTGCCGCTGGCCTGGATCTTCTGCGCCTCGGCGATGCGGGCATCGTTGACCACCGTCGCACGCACTTCCTTGACCAGCTCGTCGCGCACCTCTTCAAAGGGGCGCATGCCTTCAGGCGTGCGGCCTTCCAGCTGGATCAGGTGATAGCCAAACTGGGTTTGCACCACCCCGCTCAGATCGCCCTTGTTCTTCAGCGCGAAGGCGGCTTCTTCGAACTCGGGCACCATGCGGCCCTTGGCGAAAAACCCCAGGTCGCCCCCCTTGGGTGCATTGCTCTTGTCGGCAGAATGCTCTTGCGCCAGCTTTGCAAAGTCGGCGCCGCCCTTCAGGTCGGCCAGCAGCTTCTCGGCCTGCGCACGGGCTTCGGGCGTGGTGCCCTCGATCAGGATATGCCGGGCATGCACCTGCTCGGGAATCTTGAAGCGCTCCGGCTTGGCTCGGTACATCGCGCGCGCCATGTCCAGCGCCGCCGCGTCGCTCAGCGCATGCTCGCGCTCCAGCCGCGCCAGCCAGGCGTCGGACAGCACCTTGTCGCGCGCCACGCGCAGTGCGGCAGCCACTTCGGGGTCTTGCTCAAGCCCCTTGGCCTGCGCGTCGTGGGCCCAGGCGCGGTAGATGTACAGGTTGGACGCGATCTGCCCCACCGTCTGCGCGCGCGAGAGCACCTGCGACCGAACGTCGGGCGGTATGCGCAGGCGCGCGTCAGCCTCCACGTCGGCGGAGGTGATGGCAAACCGTTCGCCCTGCATGAGGACCTGGCCATCGGCTGCGAAGGCCCAGGGCGTACCCGCCAGCAGCGCCGCCACGGCCGCGCCCCGCAGCGTCAGAAAAGGGATCGTCGAAAGCTTCATAGGTAAACAACCGCAAGAGAAATGAAAAAAGGCGGGGAAGAATCCCCGCCTTTTCAGATCGCGTTACCGCGATGAAGTGCCCACGAATTACTTCGTGAAGCGGTGCGGCCAGGTGATGCCGTAGGTGCCCATCATGCCGGCGGCAGCGGAGGGGTTCGTCAGCTTGATGAACGAAGCACCCGTCAGCGGCAGGCCCATGTCAGCGTTGGTGGTGTCCAGACGGCCCCAGCCCGACACGTAGCCCAGCGTGGTGTTGGAGCGGGCCACTTCGGCGCCCAGCACCGACTTGCCGGTATCGTTGAAGGCCAGCACGCTGACCTCGCCGCAGAAGCTGGCCTTGGTCGTCGAGCCGGGCGAGAACGTCGGGCCGGTCGTGCCGGTGGTTTCTTCGCGATCCCAGAACTTCTGACCATCGGCGTACACGCAGATGTTCCCGGTGGCGGCATCCACGGTGGTATTGCCGGCAGCCTTCTGACCAGTGCCACCCGCACCATAACCGGCAGGAGCAGCAGCGGCGTTTACTGCGGTGTAGAACCAGTTGTCATCTTGCGTCGCAGCAGCAGACAGGTCGGTAAACAGGCGGTACTTGGCATTGGCGGCGGTCGGGCCCGAAGCACCGGAGGCACCGCTCACGGCGCCATAGTTGGCCACCACGTTGTAGCGACGGGCAGGCATGGAGAAGACCCAGTCAGTCTTGCCTTGCACCGGAGCGTTCAACGCGTACTGGTTCGTGACCGAAGTCACGGCCAGAGCGGCCAGAAGGTCGGAAGCCTGGGCCCGCGCACCTTCGGCAACAGCGTTAGCCGGCAGCATGGGGGTAGACAGGTCCGGCACGTCTTCATCGAGCAGCGTCTTGGCCGCGGTTGTGACCGGAGCGCCGACGGCGTCGCGCACAAACGTGGTACGGAACAGTGCATCGGCCGTCACGTCGTTTGCCGTGGCAGTCGCAGGCTGGGCCACTTGCGGGAAGTGCGTGAAGTTGGCGCGGCCGTTAGCCGTGATGGTGGTCGTCACACCCGCGAACGTCGTGCTCTGGGCGATATTCTGGATGTACCAGTCACCCATCAGACCGCCGCTGGGCGTCTGCAGGCCGGCAGCGACAGCCGTGGGCTCGGTGAAGTTGGTCACAGCCAGGTCGTCCAGCAGCGTGCGCGCTTCGCCGGCGGCGGAGCAGGGCGCCACGCCGTTCACGTGCTTGGTCGCCTTGTACAGGGGCGAGAACTGGGTGCCAGTGGCCGACACGGCGCCGGCGGCGTCCCAGGTCTTGACGTTGGTGATGTCGGCGATGTTGAAGATTTCAACATAGCCTTCACGCGTCAACTGGTTCTGGTCTGCCGCGAAGGCCGGCAGATTGCCCTTGCGGAAGGGGATGAACGTGTTCTTGGGGATATGCGGCACCGTGCAGGTGTTGTCGCTGGTCACCAGCTGGCTCAGGCCGTTCTCATCGGCCAACACGGCAGCCGTCCACACGTCGCCGGGCGACAGGAACAGCTGGAAGTCCAGAATGTCGTCGGAGTTGGCGGCGCTGCGGAAGCGCACCTTCACCACCTTACCGTTGTCGGTGTCGGTGTTGGTCACGTGGAAGACCGACATGTTGCCGTTCTGCGTGGTGAAGTAAGGCACGATCAGCGCATTGCCCACACCGCCTTCAGCGAGCGTCAGGCTAGTTGCAGTTGCCTTGGCCATCTCGCCAGCTTGGATGCTGGCAGCAGCGTTTGTCGCACCAGTAGTGCCAGTGATCACGGCCGCCGAAGCAGCGCCTGCGAAGCCCAGGCCACCAATCATGGCAGCGATGCTCAGGGCCATCACATTTTTTTTCATACAGAAACTCCAGTTAAGAAAGTTGGTAAGCGCAACTACCACGATTGATTACGCCGAGGAATCGTAGCACAGCGCCCCGGGAACGCACCCGCCGTTACGACGGCTGTTTTTGTTTTGTTGAAAAACAACAACGATCGGAAAGTTCGCCACCTGACATCCGGCAAAACGGCGTACGCACTACGCGCCTTACAGGTCGTGGTACAGCCACCATTGGCCGCCGTCGAGCAGCCACACCTCGTCAAGGTAGGTGGCGATGGTATCGAGTTTCAGGCCCGGGATGCTGGGGGTGGAGGTGATTTTCACGCGGACGTCGCATTTTTCCGCCGCGCACTTGACGGACGCCGCCTCGCCGCCCCGGATGGCGGCCCCGGGCCCAAACTGGTTGCGGTACTGCTCGGCGGTATACAGCTTGCGGTAGGCAGGCGACAGGAAGGAGTAGGCCTTGGCGAAGTCGCCCTCGGCGCGCGCCTTCCAATAGGCCTGCACGCGCTGGCCGACGATGTCCTCGGGCGTGGCGGGTGTCGTGGCACAGGCCACGAGCATGGCGCCCATGGCGGCCACACCGGCCGCGCGCAGGCACTTTGCCAAAAGAGGTTGCAATACAGAATTCATGTTGCTGGTTTCCTCATGCAAAGGTTGGTTGGGGTTGTCAAGAAATGGTCCGATCGCTCATTGGGGATTTGCCGGCTGGACCACGGAGCGCTCGGTGGGCGGCGACGGCAGCGCGCGGCCCTGCGACTCGATGGCCTGCAGGCCGCGCAGGCGGTCGCGCAGCTCCTCGCTGACTTCGCGGATCTCGGGGTCGGTGCGCACGACCTTGGGGGTGATGATGACCAGCAGTTCGGTGCGGCCGCCCTCGCGCGTGTTGGTGCCAAACAGGTTGCCCACCAGGGGCAGGTCCTGCAACACGGGCACGCCGCTCTTGCCGGTGCTCTGGCTGTCTTTGATCAGGCCGCCCAGCACGATGGACTCGCCCGAGCGCACGGCCACCTTGCTGCTGATCTGGCGCTGCAAGAAGATGGGCTGCGCGCTGCTGCCGCCTGCCGCGGTGGTGGCGGTGTCGGTCACGGTCTGGTCGATCTGCATGGTGACCAGGTTGCCGGCGTTCACCGAGGGGGTGACCGCCAGGTTCACGCCGGTGTCGCGGTACTGCACGGTGCTGGTGACGGCGCTGCCGCTGGTGACGATGTCGATGGTGCTGGTCTGCACGGGCACCTGGTTGCCCACGGTCATCATGGCCAGGTGGTTGTCCAGCACCATGAGCGAGGGGTTGGAGATCATCTTGACCGAAGTCTTGTTGGCCAGCGCGGCCAGGGCCACGCGGATCTGCCCGGCGGAGTTGACCAGCGAATAGGTGAAGCCCTTGGCGGCGGTGTCGGCCAGGCTGCCAGTGCCTGGGGTGACGCCGCCGGCGCCCAGTTGCCCCGCCCCACGGTAGTCTGACCCGACGCTGCCGCTGAATGCCCACTGCAGGCCATAGTTCAGGTCGTCGTTCAAGGTCACCTCGACGATGGAGGCTTCAATCAGCACCTGCGTGGGCGGCAGGTCCAGCCGCTTGAGCGTGGCCTCGATTTTCTCGAACTCGCCCTTGGTCGCCCACAGCAGGATGGTGTTGTTGAGCTCGTCGGCCATGACGCGCACGCCGCCGATGTTGGCCGTGACCGGCGCCTGGCCTGTTCCGGGGGCGCCCTGGGTCATGCGGTTTTGGTTGCCAAAGGTGCTGCTGAACCCGCTGCCGAAAGCCCCGCCGCTGCCAAAGCCGCCGCCGCTGCCGTAGGCGCCCTGCGGGCCCGTGCGCCCGCCCAGGGTGCTGCCGGGCCAGGGCGTGCCCGCGCCTGCCATTCCATTATTGAAGGCACCGCCCGTGCTACCAAAGGGCTGGCCGAAGGACGCACCGGTGGCTGCCCCAAGACCGGGTGCCACACCGCTGTTGGCCGCATAGGCACCGCCCGCCTGCGCTCCACCAAAGATGCCGGACAGCACGCCGGCCAGATGGCGGGCGTTGCCGTTTTGAACCTTGTAGATGAACAGCTGGGGCTCGGCCCCGTTGTCGCTGGGCTGGTCGAGCTTTTCGATCCAGCGGCGCGCTTCTTCCAGGTAGGCGGCGCGGGGGGTGACGACCAAAATGGCGTTGAGCCGCTCCACGGGCATGATGCGCAGCGCGCCGAACAGGGGATTGCCTTCGCCCAGCATGGCCGCCGCCGCGGGCGCGGCACCGGCCGCCTGCGCCGTGCCACGCGTGGTGGCGGCCCCGGCCGCTGCGCCCTGCCCCGCTGCGCCGCCGCCGGAAGTTGCAGCGGCCGGAGCGCCGCTGACCAGGCGCAGCGCGGCCTCGACCTCCTTGATGGTGGCGTATTTCAGCGGAAACATGCCAACGGACATGCCCTTGAGCAAGTCCACGTCGAAGGTGTTGACCAGGTCCAGCCAGCCCTCAGCCTGGTTGCGCGTGCCCACCAGCACGAGCAGGTTGCGCACGTTGTCCACACGCACGATGGCGTCGGGCGAAGCCAGGGGCCGCAGGATGGCGGCCATCTCGCCCGCGCCGATGTAGCGCAGGGGCACGATGATCGCGCCATAGCCAGGCGCGAGCGGCTCGTTCTTGCCGCCCACCTGGCGCACGGTGGCGCCAATGCCCTTGAGCGCATCGGCCCGGCCCACGTGGTAGGTGCCGCGCGCGTCGCGCACCATGGCCAGGCCGTTGGCCTGCAGGGCGCTTTCCAGCAGGAAGACGGCCTGGTCGGCGGGGATGGGCACGCGGGTCGACAGCGTGACCGTGCCGCCCAGGGGTGGGTGCAGCACGTAAGGCGCCTTGACGACGTCGCCCAGGATGGTGCGGGCCACCTCGGCCACGGGGGCTTCTTCAAAGCTGAAGGACAGCGGGGCGCCGCCCAGGCGCGGCTGGGGCGCGGCCGGGGCGATGACCTGGTCGTTGCCGCGGATGTAGCGGGGCTGGGGCTCGCGGGCGGCTTCGTCCTGCGGGGCCGCTGCGGCGGACTGGGCAGCCTGGGCCGTGCCCTGCTCAGGCGCGGGCGCCTGGGCCCCGGCTGCCTGGCTCGCCGCGATCGCCGCTGCGGCGAGTACGAATCGGAATGCAATCATGTGGTTTCAGCCCTTGAAGGGAAAGCGATGGGGCGGCCTGCGGCGGTGCCTACCGGGTACCGCCCCCAAAGGAGGGGCGCGGCCGCGCCTTCGGTGCGCTGGGTGCTGGCGAAGGCGGTGATGAAGGGGATGCCTCGTCCTGCCCTCGGGCCGGCGGCGGCTGCGGCGCGGGCACCGCGGGATTGTTGGCGGCGCCTTTGGTCAGGGCCGCGCGGGGCAGCTGCAGCTCTCGCGTCTGGCTGCCGCGCGCAAAGGTCGCGCTGCGCGCCTGGACGGAGGAGAGCCTCCAGCCGTCCACCGTTTCATCGAGGCGCACGCGCCGCGGCTTGCCGGCAATCTGGATGATGATGGCTTCGTTGCCAGCGCCCTGGAAGATGCCAGAGAGCTGGGCCGTGCCCAGGGTATCGGTTGCAACCTGCTCTTCGGCGGCCGGCGGTGGGGGCGGCGGGGGCGGGCGGCGCGTGAGGGAGAACACCGGGCGCTCGAGCATGGCGATGAACTGGCCGGTGTCGATCTGCGCCGGGCCTGGCAGGGCGGGGAGCATGGCGGCATAGTCCACGAGCTGAGGCTCGGGCGCCCGCCAGCGCAGGTTGTTCTGCTGTTCGTCGGGGCTCAGCCACAGGTAGGCCAGCGCCAGCGCCAGACAGGCATTGACAAGCACTAGGGCGTGCAGCGCGTATTTTTTTCCAGTCATGGGCGGTCCCTCAGCACACTGAGGTTGAACTGGATCGCGAGACGAACGGCTGCCTTGGGGTTGACGTTGACCAGCCCGCCCTGCACCTGGAGGTCCAGTTCATTGAGCAGGATGACCGGGCTTTGCCCTCCCAGAACGGCCAGGGCGCTCTGCACACCTAGGATGTCGCCTTCGGCGCGTACCAGCAGGGGGATGCGGTCCAGACCTTTTTCTTCCTTGGCAGGCAGCACTTGCATGCTGCTGATCTGCAGCCCTGCGGCCGTAAAAATGTCGCGCACCTTCTGCTGGGCCTGGTTGCCTGTTTGGGAGCCGTCCTGTCCCGACGGGTAGAGGTAGCCGGCGTGCAGCTCCGACGCCTTGCGGGTGGCAGCTTCCAGTTCGGCGCGTTGGCGCTCAAGCCCGAGCAGGCGTGCATAGCGCGGTTCCAGTTGGGCCAGCCGTTCGTCCGCCCAGACGTGCTTGCGAATGACGTACCAGCCACCGGCCAGGACGGGGGCCAGCAGCAGGGCAAATAGAAGTGCCAGCACGGCCGTGCGACGCAGCGCGAGCTTGTTCATGGGGTTTTGTTACCGCTCGCAGAGCTGGGGGGCGCAGAAGGCAGCGGTCGCTGCGATCCGCCTCCAAACGATGGGACGAGCCGGCCGGTAGCAGGAGCAGCTGCCGGCGCCGGTGCAGTTGCGGGCGCGGGGAGGCTGGCAGCAGAGGGCGGCGCGGTGGGGGCAGCAGCAGGCACGACCGCCTGGGGCGCGGACGCGGCCTGCACCGCAGGTATAGAGACCACACCGAATTCTTGTGGGTCGAGCGTGAATTCGATCACGAAGTTTTCTTTGGATTCCGGGCCGCCCACGCGCATGGCGGGGCTGGGCGCATGCACGTCACGCACCCCAGGCTGTTCGCCGAGCGAGCGCATCAGCGATGACGCGTTGGCCGTCAAACCATGGATGGTGACTTTCTGCCCCTTCAAGGTCAGGCCTTGCAGAGCCGTATCGTCGGGCAGCACCTTGGTGAGGCGGTCGATGACGCGCAGGGGCTCGATGCGTCCGGCCAACATTTCAGAGAGCACATCGAGCTTTTCCACCGAATGCATCAGGCGCTCGCGTTCGCGCACGGGAGCGGCGGTGCGTCGCGCCAGGTCGTCGTAGGCACCTACGGCTTGCAGTGCCCGCGCGCGCAATTGCAGGGTGGGCGTCAGGGCCAGTGCACTGGCAAGCACCACGGCCAGTGCCAGCAAGGCATAGCGGATGTGGCGCCCTCGCCTCTCGCGGGCATGGCGCACACTTTCGCCGTACCCGGCAAACACAATGGGGTAGTCGGCGCCTACGGCCCACACTTCCGGGGTGGCATGCGTACCCAGCCGAGGGGCCTGCGCCTCGAGGTACTGCGCGACCTGCCCGCGAGAGGCCAACGCCAAGTCCACCTGGCGTGTTCCGTCAGTACCGGATTGAATGCTGCAGCCCCACACCAAGTCGGGCCCAGGGAAGGGGCTCATAGCCTGGACTTGCAGGGCAACGGCGCTTGAAGCATCTACCTCAGACATCGCCGGCAGTACAAGAGTGCGCCGCAGCAGCAAGTCTTCGGGAAGTTCCAGCGCAACACAGGCGGGCTTCGGTGGGTTGCCCGCGCCGGCTGATCGTACGAGTCCCCGCCACCAGGACTGGCCGCCATCAGCGTGAAGCAGCATCACGGGGATGTCCGGCGTCAGCCACGACAGTGGTGCCACACGCTGGGCGTGCGCCCATGCCTGCCTTAGTTCGCGCATTCCGGCACGTATGTCGATTCCCAGGAACCGGGCATCAGCGGTAATGAGAGGCATGGGAGCGTTCAGGATTTTCCGCCGTAGGCGCGACCGACAGTAGATGTCATTCGAAAAGTGTGCCAGGGAGCACCATCCGGGGAGCGCGCACTAAGGTCAACGCTACGTGCCACCTGGACGAATCCGCCATCGGCCATGGGTACGGTTGCTTGTACACGTAACCGACGGGAGAGCGCTGCGTCGATCAGCGCTGGATCTAGCGCAGTAGTGTCCACCGCGGCCTCTCCTGCGTCACGGCGTGCGGCCATTTGTGCCGCCATGGCCTTGTTGCCGCCGGCGAGTACGACCAGCACTTCCAGCGGCGCTGCCAGGGGGTTGACACGCCCAGACCCTTGTAGGTCGGCTGTAAAAAGCCCGCTGAGTCTAGCATAGAGGTCATACTCGATGCCGGGCACACGCAGCAGATCCTCCTCGGCTTCGAAGCGACGGGGAGCACCCTTGCCGTCGCGCTGTTCTCGCGCCTGCACGACAGCCCGCGCAGCCGCCTCGGCAGCGTCCGGCGAGAGTCCGCCTGCCACATGGAAAAGCCGCTGCAACAGCGGCACAGCTGCCCTGTTGATGTCGACCAGGCCACTGAGTGGCATCACCTCCACCTGCATGGGCACGTCGTGGAAGCTGACTTCCACGCGGGTCAGGCGCGCCACCGGCTGGTTGCCTGCGAGTAGCGCCTGCAGCGTCATCTGAATGGCCGCGTCCCCCAGCGCCTGCGCCTGCGCCTCCTGCCTAGCGTGCGCGACAGTGCGGCTTTCAAGGCGCAGGGATTGCGTCAGGCCAGTGGCGATGACGCTCAGCGCAGCGACGATCCATAGCACCGCAACCAGGGCCATGCCGCCACTCGCACGTTTCAGGAACGACGTCCTCATCTGCCGCCGCCTCCGAAAGACGGCCCGCTGGAGCGCGGATCGCTGGCGGGGAGCACTCGCAAGGGGATGACCAAGTCGGGCCAGTCTCCCGCACCAGAGTTGATCGAGATGCTGATCCGGTCGGGCAGGCGAGTCGGCTCAGCCCATTCGGGCGCCCATGCGGGAGGCTCGTCTGTTGCGTCCTGGTATTTCAGGGCCATGCCCCGCACATCTGACAACAAAACCACGCTACCCGTGCTCGCGGAATGCCAATCGGGAAAGTTTGCCGCATTCGTCCAGGGCACATATGACAGCACGAGCTGGTGGCTGTCGAGCAATTGCAGCCGGAAATGATGCCGCCCGGCCGCCCCATAGCGCGCGGGCATCACCCCGACCCAGCTCACGGTCGCCGCGCTACCGGCAAAGAAATAGGGACTGGCCCCTGCGGCAACGGGCAAGGTGGTCTTTTCTGCAGAAACCCTGCCCAGTACCGAGCGCAGGAAGCTGCTGACAATGCGCAGGTCGTCCATGCGCTGCAGCCGGGCATCCACCCGCTCTTCGGTCTGGGAGGCAGTTCGCAGCGCCGCGCCGGTCGCCAGCATCACGAGTGACAGCAGCACCATAACGACGAGCAGCTCCACCAGCGTGAAACCGCCCTGCGCTGCATGACGTGATTGCGCGCCAGGCGACTGCATGTGCCAGCTTCTCATCTGCGAACCTGCGCCGGAGGTTTGCGTTGCGGCCGCAGGGTCGCAAGCTCAAGATCGCGCTGTTGCCGGCCGTCGAACCATGTAATGGAGACGAGCACCTCATATAAGGGGGGCACGGTTGGGCCTGCCACGCCAGTGGCATAGGGTGCAGACTGAACGCGCCAGCGATAGCCCGCCGTTTCGCCCTCTTGCTGCCAACCGCCCTCGGGTACGGTATCGCGTAGCGAGAGCAGCGACTGCGCTAGAACGACCGCACCCTGGTAGCGCTCGATGTCACCCGCTCCGCGCGCGCTCGTACCCATGATGCGATAAAGCAATCCCAGGGACATGGCAAGAATGGCGAAAGCAACCAGCAGCTCAAGCAGCGTCATCCCCTGCATCCGGCGCCAGGGTCGCGTCATGGCAGCAGCGTTTCCGGCGTCACCCGGCCAGACAGCCAGTCCACACGCAGCCGCGTGCCCACGCCGGGGGCACGCAGGATTTCGATGCTGCCGCCGGTAGCACCGCCCGAAGGCAGGAAACGTATGGAGGCCTCGCCCTGCGAGGAAACATCGCGGTCAGCCACCGTAGCGCGCAGCTGCAGCGGCTCGGGCAACACCTTGAGCGCGACCTCGTCCCATCCATATTGCCGTTTTTGCAGATCCAGTACGAAGCGTGTTTCGCGCCCTTCGCTCAGGGCCGCGGCACGGGCTGCTCGCAACTGGCTGAACATGGTGCGTACGGCATCCCGGTATTGGGACGCTTCACGCATCCGGTCATAGGCGGCAGGCACGAGCGCGGCCACTAGCGCCAGGATCGCAAAGACCACCAGCAACTCGACCAGCGTGAAGCCGCGCTCGCGCTGCATGCAAGCATCCCGCCGCTATGCGCGACGCTCAGGGCGTGTTGCGGATGTCGGCGTTCTCGCCATCACCACCAGACGCGCCATCAGCGCCCAGCGAGAGCAGCTCGACGCTGCCGCTGGTGTTGGCATAGCGGTACGGATGGCCCCAGGGATCGGTAGGCACGCCACCCTTGAGATAGGGGCCCGCCCAGCCGTTGGCGCTCCCCGGCTTCTTGACCAGGGCCTCCAGGCCTTCTTCCGTGGTGGGGTAGCGGCCTACGTCCAGCTTGAACAGCTCCAGGGACTTGTCCAGGTCGGCGATCTGCACGGCGGCCGTCTTGGCCTTGGCCCCACCCAGCTGATTGAGAACGCGGGGGCCCACCAGGCCCGCCAGCAGTGTCAGGATGGCGAGCACCACCAGCAGCTCGATGAGCGTGAAGCCGCGCGCGCGGCGGCCTGAGGGACTGCTGCTGGCGCAGCGGGAGCGAAAGCTCTGCATGGGGGAAGGCTCCTGGAAGAAACGAAAGCTATACGGCGAGGTCATTGATGGACAGGATCCCGAGCAGGATGGAGACGATGATGCCGGCGATCAGCACCCCCAGCACCAGGATGAGCACCGGTTCGACCAGGGTCAAGAGGCGCTTGATGCCTGTTTCCACCTCGCGGTTGAGGATGTTGGACAACTCCAGCATCATGGGGCCGATGCGGCCCGTTTCCTCTCCCACTCGGATGAGGTTGATGGCCAAAGGTTCAAAAATGCCGGTGAGCGAGATGGCCTGCACCACCTTGCCCCCCTCCTTGACGATGGGCGCCACCTTGGCCAGCGCCTGCTGCAGCACGGCGTTGCCCACGGTGTCGGTGGCGATGTGCAGCGCCGTGAGCATGGGCACGCCGTTGCCCAGCAGGGTACCCAGCGAACGCGAGAACAGCGTGAGCTGATAACGCAGCGCCAGGCGGCCCACCAGCGGCAGGCGCAGCAGCCGCGTTTGCCACCACTGGCGGCCCGAGGGTGAGCGCATCCACCGCATGAGCACCATGAACCCGCCCACTGCCGCCACGCCGATCAGCAGGCCGTACTGCCTAAAAGCATGGCCCACCTCCATCACGATTCGCGTGGGCAGCGGCAGCGCGTCGCCCATGTCGGTGAACAACTTTTCGAACTGCGGCACCACGAAGCCGAGCATGGCGATCAGCGACAGTACGGCCACGGCCAGCAGGATGGCCGGGTAGATGGTGGCAGACACAACGCTCTCGCGCAGCGCGCGCTGGCGCTCCATATGCTCGACCAGCCGGTCCAGCACGGCGGACATCTGGCCGCTGACCTCGCCGGAGCGCACCATGTTGATGTAGAAGTCGCCGAACAGCTCGCGGTGCGCGGCCAGAGCGCGGCTGAGCGGCGTGCCGCCCTTGACGGCCTCCAGCACGCCCTGCACGAGCGCCCCTACGCTGGGCTTGTGGCTCATGTCGATGAGCACACGCAGCGCGTTGTCCAGCGCCAGTCCCGCGCGCAGCATGATGGCCAGCTCGGAGGTGAGCGCCAGCACGTCGGCAGCATTTACCGGCCCCCTGGCCTGCCGGCTGCGCGCAGGCGCGGTGACTGCGGCCCCTGGGGACGCGGCGGCAGGCGCTCCCGGCGTGAATTGCGCACTGGCCGCATCGTCGATGCGCAGCGGGGTAAGTCCTTGCTCGCGCAGCTGGCGCAGCGCCGCGGCGCTGCTGGAGGCGGACAGCCGCCCCTCCTCGACCTTGCCGGAGGCCGTGGCCGCCCGCCAGACGAAATCAGGCATCGCTCTGGTCCTGCGTGACGCGCGCCACCTCGTCCAGCGTGGTCACGCCGGCGGCCACCTTGCGCAGGCCGTCTTCATACAGGCTGAGCATGCCCCCCTGCGTGGCCAGCAGATGCAGGGTGCCCGCGTCCTTGCCATCGATGATGGCGCGGCGCATGGGTTCATCCAGCACGAACAGCTCGTGAATGCCGGTGCGGCCGCGGTAGCCCGACTGGCGGCACTGCCCGCAACCCACGGCGCGGTAGATCGGCTGGCCGGCCTGCGCAAAGCGCGCCAGGCCGGTGCTGGCGCGCACCTGCTCGCCCGGCTCGTAGGGCTGCTTGCAGTGGCTGCACAGCGTGCGCACCAGGCGCTGGGCCAGAACGCCGTTGACCGAGGATGTGATGAGGTAGCTCTCCACTCCCATGTCCTGCATGCGGATGACGGCGCCAGCGGCCGTGTTGGTGTGCAGTGTGGACAGCACCAGGTGGCCGGTCAGAGCGGACTGCACGGCAATCTGCGCCGTCTCGCCGTCGCGCATTTCGCCAATCATGATGATGTCGGGGTCCTGGCGCAGGATGGAGCGCAGCGCGTTGGCAAACGTCAGGTTGATCTGCGGATGCACCTGGATCTGGTTGATGCCCTCCAGCTGGTACTCCACCGGGTCCTCGACGGTGATGATCTTGTTGGCCTCGGAGTCGATCTTGGACAGGGCCGCGTACAGCGTGGTCGTCTTGCCCGAACCCGTGGGCCCGGTCACCAGCAGGATGCCGTGGGGGCGCGACAGCAGGTCGTTGAAGCGAGCCAGCGTGTCCTGCTCGAAGCCCATGGTGTCCAGGTTCAGGCGCACGCTGGCGCGGTCGAGCACCCGCATGACCACGCTTTCCCCGTGCACCGTGGGCACGGTGGACACGCGCAGGTCCAGCTCGCGGCCCTTCACGCGGGTCTTGATGCGGCCGTCCTGCGGCAGGCGGCGCTCGGCGATGTCCAGGTGCGCCAGCAGCTTCACGCGCGAGCCGACGGCGGCCGACAGGCGCGGCGGCACCACCTCGCCAGGATGGATCACCCCGTCCACGCGGTAGCGCACGTGCAGGCCGTCGTCGAAAGGCTCCAGATGGATGTCGGAGGCGCGCAGGTCGATCACGCGGCCGATGATGGTGTTGACCAGGCGGATGACGGGCGCCTCGCTGGCCAGGTCTTTCAGGTGTTCGACGAAGTCGCCGCCATCCAGGCCATCGCCAAACAGGCCATCGTCATTGTCGTCCTGTGCTTCCTCGACGGGCTCAGCCAAGGCTTTCTCGATAGCGCTTTCCAGGGCCAGATGAGGCACCACGTGCCGCCCGGTGGCCAGGCGCAGCGCCTTGAGCACGAACGGATCCTGCGGCGTGGCCATGGCCACGTGCAGTTGGCCTTCAGGGGCCGCCAGCGGAAATACGCCGTGCGTCTGCAGGAATTCCGGCAGCAAACCCTCGACGTCCGGCATGGCTTCCGGAAAAATCTCCGCCGCAATAAAGGGAATCTGCAGCTGCCGCGACAGGGTGTGGGCCACATCCACCTCGGAGACCAAGCCCAGACGTACCAGCACCCGGCCCAGCAGGCCGCCCATTTCCTGCTGCGCCAGCAGCGCACGCTCGATATCCCGAGCACTCACCTTGCCCTCTTGGACGAGCAGCTCGCCCAGGCGCGGGCGCGGAATGTCTGGGCCCTGTACGAGCGTGGGCTCGAGGCTGTCGAGGGTGGAGAAAGTCGTCATGGAGAAGCGGAAAACGGCGCGCCGGCCTGTATCTTCAAGGAGGCCGCCCGGCACGAGAGCCAACAAGTGTACCTGCGCGGCTCCATGGCCATGCCTTACAGTCCGACGCCGCCCGGCAGGTCTTTTCCTTCACAGTTTCCTTGCTTATGCCCCCAGCCACGACATCCGCCCTCACCCGAATCGCCGCCCTCTCGGCAGGCGTCGGCGTGCTGGCTGCCGGAGCCTGCGGCGCCCTGTGGCACCAGCGTGCAGCGCAACCGCAGGACGCCAGGCAGCCGGCTGCGCAAATGCTGCTGGCGCCCATGATCGGCGTGATGGAGCCGTGCATCGACCAACCGCCGGAGCAGCCGGATATGCCCTCCTCGCTCACGCAGCGCTGCGCCGCGCCGCAAGGCTCGGCTGGTGCCTTGGTCGAGGCCACGCTGCGGCAGCTGGACGGCGGCCAGCCGGGCCGCTACACCCTGGGCTACACGCTGGCCGTGCCGCTGCTCAAGCTGTTCAAGCCCTCCGGCGAGGGCTGGGTGATCGACCAAGCCATGGTGGATCGGCTGGTAAACACGGTGCGCGATGTGCGCCGCCCGGTGGTGCTGTACTTGTTTTCCACCCATTTCGAGGCGCAGGCTCCGATCGAGGCCGCGCTGGCAGACGACAGCGCCAACAGGGCCTGGACGCAGAACGGCCCCCTCGGGCGCGACCGCTACTACGACTCACAGATCTACAACTGGAGCCTGGCGACGACCAACAACAGCCTGACCCAGCGGCGGGTGCAAGCCATGCGCGCCGTGCTGGACGCCACCTGCCGCTTGGCACCCGAAGAGCGCAGCCGTGTACGGGCCGTGACACTCCTAGGGGAGCTGCACCACCTGTTCCCCGACTTCCAGGGCGGCATGGGCTTCGAGTCACCCTACCGCATCACGGACTATTCTGCCGCCTCCGTGCAGGGCTTCCGCGCGCACCTGGCGCAGCAGTGGGACAGCATCGCGCGGCTCAACCGCTTTTTGGGCAGCGACTACGCTTCATTCGATCAGGTCAATTCGCCATCGCGCGATATCCGCTCGCAGCCTTTGAGGCGTTACACCGAGCACATCGATGCCTTTGCCCATGGCTGGCTGCCCGTCTCCGGCTGGGCGCACGTAGCCGCGCCGGTGCCGGGGCATGTGCCCCGCGTACATGTGTACCTGGACGGCCAACCCCACGGCCGCGCGTCGGTCACGCTGAACCGCCAGGACGTACTGGCAGCGCGTCCCGAGTTCGCCACGGCCGACACCGGCTGGCGCCTGGATCTGGACTTTCGTCGCCTGCCGGCCGGCGTGCACCGGCTGGACCTGTTCCTGGAAGACCGGCCGGGCCACCTGGTGCGACTGGGCGAGCGCCGCATCGCCATCATGGACCGCCAACAGAGCACGCCACGCGAGCAGCCGCTGCGCGGCGCACTGCCTGCCGCCCAGGTCGCAGTAGCCGGCACGGAGTTCCACGTCGACTCTCCCCGCGAGCAGTCGGCGTATTACTACAACCCACTGGTGCCGCTGTGGCACGACTTCAGGGCAAGGCAGGTGACGCGCTATCTGGAGTTCTTCGACCGGCAGGTAGCCCAATCTTGCCTGGCCGATGTGCCCCGCTACACGCACCAGATCATTCCCTTCACCAATCCGGGCTGGGACGCAACGCGTTTTGCCATCGAGGACTCGCTGCGCCCCCACGGCGCACTCCGCCTGGGCGTGAGCCTGTATGGCGAGGCGGCCTATGGCCGCTCGTTCGCGCAGTGGCTGCGCCGCTCGGGCCAGCAGCGCTACGGGGTCACGGAGTTCCATCCGCTCAAGGCGATGGGACCGAGCGAGCTCATGCAGGTGCTGGACACCCATGCCAACCAGGGAGCGCAGTTCCTGTCGTTCTTCCTGGAGCCCGAATGGGAAGGACAGCGCGTGCCGCGCGGGCACAACCTGTTCTCGTTCGACCCGCAGAACCCGCAGTTCGGCTCGGACGTGCTGTACCGCTCAATGCAGAAGGGCTTGAAGCGCTAGTCGAAGAGCGGCGCGTAGGCCAGCGCCGCGCCCTGCGCGTCCTTGGCCGACAGGCTGGGCTGCCCCTGATACGGCCACTGGATGCCCAGTTGCGCATCGTTCCACGCAATGCAGCGCTCATGCTCCGGCGCGTAGTAGTCGGTGGTCTTGTACAGAAAATCCGCCGTCTCGCTCAACACCACGAAGCCGTGCGCAAAGCCAGGCGGCACCCACAGCTGGTGCTGGTTGTCCTCGGACAGCACCGCGCCCACCCATTGGCCAAAGGTAGGTGAACTGCGGCGGATGTCCACCGCCACGTCCCACACGGCGCCACGCGCCACGCGCACCAGCTTGCCCTGGGGTTGCCGGACCTGGTAGTGCAGCCCGCGCAGCACGCCGCGGCTGCTTCGGCTGTGGTTGTCCTGCACGAACTTGTGGCGGGTGCCGGTGGCCTCGTCGAAGGCACGCTGGTTGAAGCTTTCGAAGAAGAAGCCGCGCGCGTCGCCGAAGACCTTGGGCTCGATCAGCACGACGTCAGGGATGGAAAGGCGAGTGGCCTTCATCAGTACACCTTCTCTCGCAGCAGCCGCTGCAGGTATTGGCCGTAGCCGTTCTTGGCCAGGGGCTGGGCCAGGTGCTCGAGCTGCTGTGCATCGATCCAGCCGCTGCGCCAGGCGATCTCTTCCGGGCAGGAGATCTTCAGGCCCTGGCGCTGCTCCAGGGTGGCGATGAACTGGCCGGCATCCAGCAGGCTCTCGTGCGTGCCGGTGTCCAGCCAGGCATAGCCGCGGCCCATGATTTCCACATGCAGCTGACCCTGCTGCAGGTACAGGCGGTTCAGGTCGGTGATCTCCAGCTCGCCGCGGGCAGAGGGCTTCAGGCGCTTGGCCAGCTCCACCACCTGCGCGTCGTAGAAGTACAAGCCGGTGACGGCGTAGTTGCTCTTCGGACTGGCGGGCTTTTCCTCCAGGCTCAGCACGCAGCCCGAGCCGTCGAACTCGGCCACGCCGTAGCGCTCGGGGTCGTGCACGTGGTAGGCGAAGACGCTGGCGCCATCCGTGCGCGCGTCGGCGCTTTCAAGCAGTTCGTGGAAATCGTGGCCGTAGAAGATGTTGTCGCCCAGCACCAGCGCGCTCGCGCTGCCAGCCAGGAAGTGTTCGCCGATCAGAAAGGCCTGCGCCAGGCCATCGGGGCTCTCCTGCACGGCGTAGTGCAGGCTCAGGCCCCACTGGCTGCCGTCGCCCAGCAGCTGCGCAAAGCGCGGCGTGTCCTGCGGAGTGCTGATGATCAGGATCTCGCGGATGCCCGAGAGCATCAGGGTGCTCAAGGGGTAGTAGATCATGGGCTTGTCATAGACGGGCAGCAGCTGCTTGCTGATGGCCAGCGTGGCCGGGTGCAGCCGCGTGCCGGAGCCGCCGGCCAGGATGATGCCCTTGCGTTGTGTCGTCATAAGAGAGGGATCAGAGGATCTCGGCCAGCATGCGCGCCACGCCCTGCTGCCAGGGCGGCAGCTGCAGGCCGAAGGTGGCCTGCAGTTGGCGCGTATCGAGGCGCGAGTTGTGCGGGCGCCGCGCCGGCGTGGGAAAGGCGCTGGTGGGCACGGGCGCCACTTCGGTCGCCTTGATTTTGATAGCTGCTGGCGCTTGCTGCGCCTGGGCTAGCACGTATTTTGCATAGGAATGCCAGTTGGTCTCGCCACCGGCCACGCAGTGGTACAGGCCGCCGTCCTCGGGGCGCGCCTGCAGGTGGCGGATGGCATGCGCCGTCACGTCGGCCAGCAGGTCGGCGCCGGTGGGCGCGCCCCATTGGTCGTCGATCACGGTGAGGCGCTCGCGCTCCGAACCTAAGCGCAGCATGGTCTTGGCGAAGTTGCCGCCGCGCGCGGCATAGACCCAGCTGGTGCGCAGGATCAGGTGGCGACAGCCAGATGCTTCGATCAACTGCTCGCCCTCCAGCTTGGTGGCGCCATAGACGGACAGGGGCGCGGGCACATCGGCTTCAGTCCAGGGACGGCTGCCGCTGCCGTCGAAGACATAGTCGGTGCTGTAGTGGACCAGCCAGGCACCCGAGCGGGCGGCCTCTTCAGCCAGCACGCCGGGGGTGGTGGCGTTGAGCAAGCGGGCCAGCTCGGGCTCGCCCTCGGCCTTGTCCACGGCGGTGTGGGCGGCGGCGTTGACGATCACGTCCGGGCGCAGCGCGCGCACGGTCTCGCGCACGCCTTCGGGGTTGGCAAAGTCGCCGCAGTGCTGCGTGCTGTCGTGGTCCAGTGCCGTGACGCGCCCCAGCACGGCCAGGCTGCGCTGCAGCTCCCAGCCGACCTGCCCCCCGCTGCCCAGCAGCAGGATGTGCGTCATGCCGCGGCGCCCTCGTACTGCCGGGCGACCCAGTCGCGATAGGCGCCGCTTTGCACCTGCGCCACCCACTCGGGGTGCTCCAGATACCACTGCACCGTCTTCTTGATGCCGGTCTCAAAGGTCTCGGCCGGCGTCCAGCCCAGCTCGCGCTCGATCTTGCGCGCGTCGATGGCGTAGCGCCGGTCGTGGCCGGGGCGGTCCTGCACGTAGGCGATCTGCTCGGCGTAGCTGTTGCCCCCCGCGCGCGGGCGCAGCTCGTCCAGCAGCGCGCAGACGGTCTTGACGATGTCGATGTTGGCCTTTTCGTTCCAGCCGCCGATGTTGTAGGTCTCGCCCAGCCGGCCCGCCTCAAGCACCCGGCGGATGGCGCTGCAGTGGTCGCGCACGTACAACCAGTCGCGCACCTGCATGCCGTCGCCGTACACGGGCAGCGCTTTGCCGGCCAGGGCGTTGACGATCATCAGAGGGATGAGTTTTTCAGGAAAGTGCAGCGGGCCGTAGTTGTTGCTGCAGTTGGTGGTGAGCACCGGCAGGCCGTAGGTGTGTGCCCAAGCGCGCACCAGGTGGTCGCTGGCAGCCTTGCTGGCCGAGTACGGGCTGTTGGGCTCGTAGTTGTGCTCTTCGGTGAAGGCCGGGGCGTCCGCCGCCAGGGTGCCATAGACCTCGTCGGTGGACACGTGCAGGAAGCGAAATGCTTCCTTCTCTGTCGCTGCCAGCGCGCTCCAGTACTGCCTTGCGGCCTCCAACAGCCTGAAGGTGCCGACCACATTGGTCTGGATGAAGTCCTCGGGGCCGTGGATGGAGCGGTCCACGTGGGACTCGGCCGCGAAATTGACAATAGCCCGTGGGCGGTGCTCGGCCAGCAGGCGCGCCAGCAGCGCGCCGTCGGCGATGTCACCCTGCACGAACACGTGGCGCGCATCGCCCGACAGGCTGTCCAGGTTGTGCACGTTGCCGGCATAGGTCAGCTTGTCCAGGTTGACGACCGGCTCGTCGCAGGCGGCCAGCCAGTCGAGCACGAAATTGGCGCCGATGAAGCCGGCGCCGCCAGTGACCAAGATCATGGGTGAGAAGTCTTTCCTTGTACTGCAGCGGTGCTGCCCGGCGCGGCCGGGCCAAAGCAGGCGATTGTCTCAGCTGCGCCGTGCGGGCGGCCGCCAGTCGCTCACAAGGGCGCCGGCGCAAAGCGCCGCGCGGCAATCTCCAGCAGCCCATCGAAGATCAGGTTTTCCACCAGCTCGAACGGCCGCGTCATGCTGGGCGCCATCTTCCAGCCCGCGCCGCCGGTCATCATGCACACCGGCTCCTGGTTGCAGTGCGCCAGCAGGTGCTGGTACATGCGCTCCACGGCACCGGCGATGGCGTAGGTGCCGCCGCTGGTCAGCGCGTCGCTGGTGTTGGACGGAAACAGCCGCACCTCGCCCGTGGGCACGTGCAGACCGGCGGTGCCGCTCTCCAGCGCGCGCAGCATGATGCCGTGCCCGGGCAGGATCAGCCCGCCCAGGAAGCGCCCCGAGGCGTCCAGCGCCTCCACCGTCACCGCCGTGCCCACCATCACCACGATCAGCGGGCGCGCCGGCCCCTGGGCCAGCATGCGGTGGCGCGCGCCGATCATGGCCACCCAGCGGTCGGCGCCCAGGCGCGTGGGGTGGTCGTAGCCATTGCTCACCTCGGCCTCTTCGGACGAGGACACGACCCAGCGCGCCGGCACGTCCCACAGCTCCATCTGCTCGGCCACGCGGCGCTTGACGGCGTCGCCCGCCACCACGCAACCCAGCATGTGCGTGGGCACGGGCAGCTGCGCCCACGGGCCTTCGCCCAGGCGCTCGATATGGTCCAGGAACTCCACGCCATGGGCGTGCACCGCTGCGCCGGGCCGGGCGGACTCGAACAGCGCCCACTTCAGGCGGGTGTTGCCCACGTCGATGGCGAGAAATGTCATGGGGGCGGATTATCGCAACGGCGGCGCGCCCCGCGCACGTCGGGGCGGCTTTGTCAACGATGGTGAGGCGGGCGCCCGTCTGACACGGCGCGGGCGGGCGCTCCGCTTACAGTGGCCCGCACCCTTTCCAACTGTTTCCCGCAACCACAAGGAGTTTTGCCATGGGCCTGTTCAGTTTCGTCAAGGAAGCCGGAGAAAAGCTGTTCGGCGGCAAGGATGCACACGCTGCCACGCCGCCGGCCGCCGCCGGTGCCGCCGCCCCCGCACGGCCTTCGCAAGAGGACCTGAACGCCAAGGCGGGCAAGGCCATCGAGGGCTACATCGCCGCGCAGAACCTGGGCGTGAATGACGTCAAGGTGCAGTTCGACGGCAGCCAGGGCAAGGTGACGGTGCACGGCACGGCGCCCACCCAGGCCGTCAAGGAGAAGGTGACGCTGTGCTGCGGCAACGTGGCCAGCGTAACTGGCGTGGACAACCAGATGAGCGTCACCAACCCCGAGCCCGAGGCGCAGTACCACGACGTGGTCAGCGGCGACACGCTCAGCGCCATCGCCAAGAAGTTCTATGGCGACGCCAACAAGTACAACGCGATCTTCGAGGCCAACAAGCCCATGCTGAGCGACCCCAACAAGATCTACCCGGGCCAGAAGCTGCGCATTCCGCCGCTGTCTCAGTAACGCCCGGCTTCAAGCCAAAATCGGCTGCCAGCGCTTGCCAAACAAGCGCTGGCAGCTATTTTTTTGGGAGCGTCAGCCCTGCTTCCAGGGCAGGCCGCGCAGGCGCCAGCCGCCCTTGCGGCCCCGCTGGCCGCGCTCGTCGGCGTCGCCCTCGAAGCCCTCCAGGATGCTGTAGGCGCGCAGGCCCAGCTCGGTGGCGCGGCGCGCGGCGGCAATGGAGCGCACGCCGCTGCGGCACAGCAGCAGCACCTGGCCGCCCGCCGGCACGGCGGCGCGCAGCTCGTCGCCAAAGCGCTCGTTCAGGGCCATGCCCGGCCACTGCTTCCACGCCACCGGCACGGCGCCGGGCACGGCGCCCACCCATTCGCGCTCGGCGTCGGTGCGCACGTCCACCAGCACCGCCTGGCCGGACTGCGCCCATTGCCAGGCCAGGTGCGGGTTGACGTCGCCGGCGTAGCCCTGGGCGGGCACGGGTTGCTCGGGCAGCGGGGGCAGTGCAGGGGTACCGGTCATGGGCGCATTGTGCCCAGGCCGCCCTACTGCCAGGGCGGTGTGGGCTCGTCGCGCAGGCGCTGGCGCAGCGCGGCGTAGTCGGGCACTACGGTGGCCACGGTGTCCCAAAAGCGTGGGCTGTGGTCCATGACGCGCAGGTGCGCCAGCTCGTGCGCCACCACGTAGTCGATGACGGCGGGCGAGAAATGCATCAGCCGCCAGTTCAGCCGGATGGAGCCGTCGGCGCGGGCGCTGCCCCAGCGCGACTGGGCGCTGGACAGGGCCAGCCGCGTCCAGCGCACCTGCAGCAGCGGGGCGAAATGCTCCAGGCGCGCCGTGAAGTGGGCGCGCGCCTGGCGCATCAGCCAGGCCTGCACGGCGTCGCGCACCTGCTCGGGCGTGGCGCTGCGCGCCAGCGGCACATGCAGCGTGGCGGGCGCTCCGCCCTCGCCCGCGGGCGCCAGCTGGGCGCCGCGGTGGGCGCCATCCAGCACCACGGTCAGGGGCGCGCCCAGGTAGGGCAGACGGGCGCCGTCGCCCCAGGCAACGCGGGCGCCCTCCAGGCGGCGCTGGTAGTCGCGCTGCTCGGCCAGCTTGCGCACGACCCAGCCGGCCTTGGCCTGCAGGGCCGACTCGATGGCGCCGATACTGGCGCTGCCCGGGGCGCGCACCGACAGCCCGTCACCATCCACGCGAAAGCCGATGCTGCGCCGGCGCGCGCGCTGCAGCCGATAGTCCACCGCCACGCCCTGCAGGGCGATGCGCCGGTTGGCCTGGGGGTGGCGCAGGGCGGCGCCGGCCTGCGGCGCTTCTGTTTCGATAGCTGTCAGCGCTTGATGGGCGGGCGCTACGGCCGGTTTTGGCTGCAAGTCGATGGCCTCCCACAGGTCCAGCGCCAGCTGCACCAGGGCGCCGCGCGCGGGGCCGCTCATGGCTGCGCGGGGTAGGCCTCGGGGTCCAGGCGGCGCATTTCGGATTCGATCCAGGCCTGCACCTCGGCCATCAGCTCTTCGGGCTTGCGGCCTTCGGTGGGGATGGGCCGGCCCACGGACACCTGCACCACGCCGGGCCGCTTGACGAAGGCCTTGGCCGGCCACACGCGCGCCGAGGTCACGGCCACCGGCACCACCGGCACGCCGGCGCTGATGGCCAGGCGCGTGCCGCCACTCTTGTACTCGCCCTGCTGGCCGCGCGGGATGCGCGTGCCCTCGGGGAACATGATGACCCAGGTGCCCTGCGCCAGCAGCCGCCGGCCCTGCTGCAGCACGCGGGCAAAGGCCCGCGTGGGCTGGCCGCGGTCGATGTGGATCATGTCCAGGCTGCCGATGGACCAGCCGAAGAAGGGCACGCGCAGCAGCTCTTTCTTGAACACGTAGGCCAGCGGGCGCGGCATGAGCGAGGGCATGAGGAAGGTCTCGTACGTGGACTGGTGCTTGACCAGCAGCACCGCCCCGCCCGCGCCCAGGGCCTGCAGCCCCTCCATGCCCTGCACCTCGGTGCGTATGCCCACCAGCCAGCGCGCCGCGTCGATGCACAGCGTGAGCCAGGCCCGCGCCACGCGGTAGGCCGGGCCGCTGCGACCCGAGAAGAGCCGGGCCAGCAGCACGCCCAGGGTGTAGGGAACGACGGTGACGACCATCACCAGCAGGTGCAGGAGGGAGCGGAGGAAGGCCATGGCGTGTCGGCTGCTTTCAGGTGTTTTTGGCCTCCAGCCCTTGCGGCGCAAGCGCTGGAAGCTATTAATTTAAGAGCAAAGAGAAGGGGCAGGCGCCGCCGGTGCGCTGCCGCCCTGCCCGGCCAGCAGGTCCACCACGTCCTGCAGGCTGGCGTGGGTCCGGGTGGCGGCCGGCCAGCCGGGCGGCAGCGGCGCGTGCGGCTGCAGGTGGGCCGAGCGGCCGGTGCATACCAGGTGCAGCTGCGCGCCCAGGTCCTGCGCGGCCTGCAGGTGCGACAGGCAGCTGCCGATGACGGCGATCTCGCCGCCCTCCAGCGCACAGCGCTCGCGGATCTGCAGCATCAGCCCGGGCGCGGGCTTGCGGCAGGCGCAGTCCTCGCCCTCGGCGTGCGGGCAGTAGAAGACCGCGTCGATGCGCCCGCCCAGCGCGCCCAGCTCGCGGTGCATGCGCGCGTGGATAGCCACCAGCGTCTGCGTGTCGAACACGCCGCCGCCCAGCCCCGGCTGGTTGGTGGCCACCACCACGTGCCAGCCGGCCTGGTTCAGCCGGGCCACGGCCTCCAGCGCGCCCGGCAGGGGCTGCCATTCGGCGGCAGAGGCAATAAGGCCGCCGGCCCCCAGGGCGTTGAGGGTGCCGTCGCGGTCCAGGATGGCGAGCTTCATGCGCCGGATTATTCCCTGCCCGCGCCGCTGGCCGGCGCCTGCGGGTTTGCCGCCGTCTGCCAGCCGGTGGCGTAGCGCCCCCACCAGCGCCCGCGCGACCACTGCAGCGCCAGGGCCTGGCCAGGCACCAGGCGGGCGGCGGCCGGGTCGTCGGCCAGCAGCTGCTGCGGGCCGGCCGCGCCGGGCAGCTGCAGCACCAGCAGCGTGCCGCCCGGCCCACGGGCGCTGGGCGCCACGGCGCGGCTGCCCAGCACGCTGGCGGCCAGCGGCTGGGGCTGCGGCGCCAGGCCGCGCAGGTTCATGAAGTGCAGCAACTGGGCCACGCAGGCGGCCAGCGCCGCGGCGACCCACAGTGCCGCCAGCAAGCCGCCCAGCGCCCGCGTGCCCCAGCGGCGGCGCACGGCGCGCAGCACGAGCAGCGCCGCGGCCAGCGCCAGCAGCGCCAGGCCGGCGGTGGGCAGCCAGGCCCACGGATCCTGCGCGCCGGCGAAGGGCGACAGCGGCCAGGCGGAGGTCGGCTCGGCCCGGTCCTGCAACCAGCCCAGCACCCAGCGCAGCCCCACCACGGCCGCCAGCGGCGCAAAGGCCAGCCAGGAGGCGGTCCGGGACGGGCGGGCGGCAGCGGCGGTGTCGGGGCGCGCGGCCGGCGGCGGCGTCACACGGCCAGGCGGGACAGGTCGGCCACGCGGTTCATGGCCTGGTGCAGGCGCTTGAGCAGGCCCTGGCGGTTCAGGCGCACGGCCAGGTCGTCGGTGTTGACCATGACGTCGTCGAAGAAGGCGTCCACCGGCGCGCGCAGCACGGCCAGGGTCTGCAGGCTGGCGGTGTAGTCACCGCGGTCGAACTGGGCATCGGCCTCGGGCACGAAGCGCTTGAGTGCGGCGTACAGGTCGCGTTCGGCCTGCTCCTGCAGCAGCCCTTCGTTGACGTGCGGGTCCACGGCGCCTTCGGCCTCGGCCTTCTTCAGGATGTTGGCCACGCGCTTGTTGGCCGCTGCCAGGGCGGGCGCCTCGGCCAGCGCGCTGAAGGCGCGCACGGCCTCCAGCTGGCGCGGCACCAGGGCCAGGCGCGCCGGGCGCAGGGCGATGACCGCGTCCACCTCCTGGGCGCTGTAGCCCTGCTCGCGCAGGGAGCCGGCCAGGCGGTCATAGATGAAGTCCGCCAGCAGCGCGTTGCCGCCGGCGTCGATCAGCGCGCCGAAGGCCGGCTGGCTGGCGGCCAGCAGCGCGGGCAAGTCCAAGGGCAACTCGCGCTCGGTCAGCATGCGGATCACGCCCAGCGCGTGGCGGCGCAGCGCGAACGGGTCGCGGTCGCCCGTGGGCAGGTTGCCGATGCCGAACATGCCGACCAGCGTCTCCAGCTTGTCGGCCAGGGCCACGACCAGGCCGACGTTCTCGCGCGGCAGCTCGTCGCCGGCAAAGCGCGGCTTGTAGTGGTCCTCGATGGCGTGGGCCACTTCGTCCGGCAGGCCGTCGCCCACGGCGTAGTAGCTGCCCATGACGCCCTGCAGCTCGGGGAACTCGCCCACCATGTCGGTGACGAGATCGGCCTTGGCCAGCAGCGCGGCGTTGTCCACGCAGGTCAGCAGCCAGTCCTGCGCGATCTCCGCATCCTGCGTGCCGTCGATCTGGTGCTGCTGCGCCAGGGCCGGGAACAGCTGCGTGGCGATCGCCCGCGCGATGGACCGCACGCGCTGCACGCGCTCACCCTGCGTGCCCAGCTTGTTGTGATAGACCACCTTAGCCAGCTGCTCCACGCGGCTGGCCAGGGGCTTCTTGCGGTCCTGGTCGAAGAAGAATTTGGCGTCCGCCAGGCGCGGGCGCACCACGCGCTCGTTGCCCTGGATGACGGCGCTGGCGTCTTGCGGGCTGATGTTGCTCACCACCAGGAAGCGGTGCGTCAGGCGCCCGGCCTCGTCCAGCAGCGGAAAGTACTTCTGGTTGGCCTTCATGGTCAGGATCAGGCACTCCTGCGGCACGGCCAGGAATTCCTCCTCGAAGGCGCAGACCAGCACGTTGGGACGCTCGACCAGGGCCGTCACCTCGTCCAGCAGCGCTTCGTCCTCGATGGGCCGCACGCCGCCACCCACTTGGGCCGCGGCGGCAGCCAGCTGGCGCGCGATCTCGGCGCGGCGCTCGGCAAAGCTGGCGATCACGGCGCCTTCGTCGCGCAATTGCTGCGCATAGCTGTCGGCATCACGCAGGGCGATGGACTCGGCCTGCGCCTCGAAGCGGTGGCCGTGCGTATCGCGCCCTGCCGTCAGGCCCAGCGCCTGCACTCCCTGCACCACGTCGCCGCCGTGCAGCGCCACCAGGCCATGCGCCGGGCGCACGAAATGCACGCTGCTCCAGCCATCAGCCAGCTGGTAGCGCATGACCTTGGGGATGGGCAGCCTGGCAAGCGTTTCGTCCAGCGCCTTTTGCAGACCTTCGGCCAGTGTGGCGCCCCGCACCATGCTCTCGTGGTACAGCACCTCGGCCTTGCCGTCGTTGACGCGCTTGAGGCTGTCCAGCGCTGCGGCGTCCAGCCCCAGCGCGGCCAGCTTCTTCAACAGCGCCGGCGTGGCCTGGCCCTGCGCGTCCAGGCCCACCGTCACGGGCATGAGCTTGTGCGACACGGGCTTGTCCGGCGCGGTGGCCAGCACCTGGGTGACGTGGGCGGCCAGGCGCCGGGGCGAGGCATAGGCCGTGGCGCGCGAGCCCGCGCCCGCCAGGCCCTGGGCCGCCAGCTGCTCGTGCAGCACGCCGGCAAAGGCGTCGCCCAGCTTTTGCAGCGCCTTCGGGGGCAGCTCTTCCACGAACAGTTCAACAAGCAGGTTGGGTGCGGTCATGACGAAAAATTGATAGCTGCTCGCGCTTGCCTGGCAAGGGCTGGAGGCTGTTTTTGTGAGAAAAATCGGTGAAGGCTCTGCTGCTGCTGCTGCTGCAGGCAGGCGTCAGGCGGCCTTCTTTTGCTGCTGCTCGGCCTGGCGGGCGAGTTCGGCCAGCACCTCGTCGGCATGCGCGCGCGGGGCCATGGGAAAGCCCAGGCGGGCGCGGCTGTCCAGGTAGCTCTTGGCCACGGCGCGGGCCAGGTTGCGGATGCGGCCGATATAGGCGGCCCGCTCGGTCACCGAGATGGCGCCGCGGGCGTCCAGCAGGTTGAAGGTGTGGGCGGCTTTCAGCACCTGCTCGTAGGCCGGCAGGGCCAGCTGCTCGGCCACCAGGTGCTGGGCCTGCTTTTCGTGTGCGGCAAACGCCGTGAACAGGAAGTCGGCGTCGGAATGCTCGAAGTTGTAGGTGGACTGCTCCACCTCGTTTTGGTGATAGACGTCGCCGTAGGTCAGCTTGGTGCCGTCGGGGCTTTCCGTCCAAGTCAGGTTGTAGACGTTGTCCACGCCCTGCAGGTACATGGCCAGGCGCTCCAGGCCGTAGGTGATCTCGCCCGTGGCGGGCTTGCAGTCGATGCCGCCGACCTGCTGGAAGTAGGTGAACTGCGTGACCTCCATGCCGTTGAGCCACACCTCCCACCCCAGGCCCCAGGCGCCCAGCGTGGGGTTCTCCCAGTCGTCCTCGACGAAGCGGATGTCGTTCTTTTTCAGGTCGAAGCCGAGCGTTTGCAGGCTGCCCAAATACAGCTCCAGGATGTTGGCCGGCGCGGGCTTCAAGACCACCTGGTACTGGTAGTAGTGCTGCAGGCGGTTGGGGTTGTCGCCGTAGCGCCCGTCCTTGGGCCGGCGGCTGGGCTGCACATAGGCGGCGCGCCAGGGCTCGGGACCGATGGAGCGCAGGAAGGTGGCGGTGTGCGAGGTGCCGGCTCCCACTTCCATGTCGTAGGGCTGCAGGAGCGCGCAGCCCTGTTCGGCCCAGTAGGACTGCAGTTTCAGGATGATCTGTTGGAAGGTCAGCATGGCGGGGGAGTCGATGGAGAGGGCGCACGGCTGGGCGTGCGCGAACCGACCATTTTAGGCGCTGGCGTTTTCCCTCTTGCCTGGCAGCTGCAGAGCTGCCGCCCAAAGCTCAAGCGCGCGGCGACAGCGTCACCGCCCCAGCTCCACGATCTGGTTGAGCCGCGCGCAGCACTCGGCAAACAGGCCGTCGGCCAGCCGCTTCAAGGGATGCGCCGCCGCCTGGCGCGCGCGCCAGTCGAAGGACTTGGGCTGGTGGCACAGGACATAGCTGACTTTGCCCACTTTCCGGCCGCCTGCCTGCCCCACCGCGACGGCGAAGGGGTTGTCGGCGTTGTATTCGGCGGTGGTCATGGGCAGGCCGATGACGAGCGAAGTGCGGTCGTTGAAGACACGGGGCGAGAGCACCAGGAGGGGATGCAGATCGCGCATCTCGCGCCCGGCCTGCGGAGTGCAATTGATCCAGATGATGTCCTGCCGCTCAGGCATCCAGGGTTGCTGGCGGCGCGCGGCAGGCTTGGCCGCCTTGGAGGTCACCATTTTTCAGCGCCCACGGGCTCGACTGCCATGGCTTCTGCGCCGTGGCGCGCGGGGTCGAACTGCGCCAGGCGCTGCGCGAGCGTGGGGGCGGCGTTGGGTAAAGGGGTGATGGTGATGCCCTCGTCGTTCACCGTCACGCGCACCATTTGCTCGGCCTGCAGCTGCGCGGCACGGGCCACGTTGCCGGGCAGGCGCACGCCCAGGTTGTTGCCCCATTTCTTGATGCCGACGATGGCTTGCGCGTTGCTCATGGCTAGCCCCAGTTGTTTAAACAATGTATAGACATTGTACTTCCACGGCGAAACCAGCAAGAAATTGAAAATTGGGGGTCAGATTCCAATTTCGCTGCAAATTGGAATCTGACCCCAATCAAAGGCCCGATGGCTGATGCTGCCGCTCAAATATGCAGCGCCTGCCCCAACGCGCGCAGCGCGGCCTCCTGCACCGCCTCGCCCAGCGTCGGGTGGGCGTGGATGGTGTGGGCCACGTCCTCCAGCCGCGCGCCCATCTCGATGGACTGGCCAAAGGCCGCCGCCAGCTCGGCCACGCCGCGGCCCACGGCCTGCCAGCCCAGGATCAGGTGGTTGTCCTTGCGCGCCACCACGCGCACGAAGCCGCCGGTGGCCTCCAGCGTCATGGCACGGCCGTTGGCGGCGAAGGGAAATGCGGCGTCGATGCACTCCAGCCCGGCGGCGCGCGCCTCGGCGGGGGTCTTGCCGACGACCACGACTTCGGGGTCGGTGAAGCACACTGCGGGAATGGCCATGGGCTCGAAGCGGCGGTTGTGCCCCGCGATCTGCTCGGCCACGCACTCGCCCTGGGCCATGGCGCGGTGCGCCAGCATGGGCTCGCCGGTCACGTCGCCAATCGCCCATACGCCGCGCATGGACGTGCGGCAGTGCGCGTCGATGACCACGTGGCGCCCGGTCATGTCCAGCTGCAGCGATTCCAGCCCGAAGCCTGTGGTGCGCGGGCGGCGGCCCACCGCCACCAGCACGCGGTCGGCCGGCAGGGCGAACTCGTCGGCGCGGGCGTTTCGCACGTGCACGCCGTGCTGCTCGTCCCAGCCCAGCACGCTGCAGCCCAGGTGCAGCACCACGCCGCTTTTCTTCAGCGATTCAAGCACCGGCTGCGTCAGCTCCTCGTCGTAGCTGGGCAGCACGCGCTGCGCGGCCTCGACCACCGTCACCTCCACGCCCAGCTTGCGGTAGGCGATGCCCAGCTCCAGCCCGATGTAGCCCGCGCCCACCACCACCAGGCGGCGCGGCAGCACGTCGGGCGACAGGGCGTCGGTGGACGACCAGATGGCCCCGCCGAACGGCATGCTGGGCAGCGCGACGGGTTCGGAGCCGGTGGCCAGCAGCAAGTGCTCGCAGCGCACGCGCTGCGCGGCCTGCCCATCTGCGCCGCGCACGGTGACGGTCTTGCCGTCCTCGATCTGCGCCCAGCCCTGCAGCACCTGCACGCCGGCCTTGCGCAGCAGGCCGCCGACGCCGCCCGTGAGGCGCTGCACGATGCCGTCCTTCCAGCGCACGGTCTGCGCCAGGTCCAGCGTCGGCTCGCCCGCGCGGATGCCCAGGGGCGAGCCGGTCGCGTGCTGGCGCGCCTGCTCGAACACCTCGGCCGCGTGGATCAGCGCCTTGGACGGGATGCAGCCGATGGTGAGACACGTGCCGCCCAGGCGTTCGCCCTCCACCAGCACCGTGGGAATGCCGAGCTGCCCGGCGCGGATGGCGGCCACGTAGCCGCCAGGGCCGCCACCGATGACCAGCAGCTTCGTTGAGAGTTCTTTCATATCAATTGCTCTATCGCGCTGTGCGCCGCCCGCAGACCGTAAACCGCAAAGGAGCCGATGGCCGCGGAGCAGGCCAAGCCAGCGGACGCCGTGGAGCGGGCTTTGCCCGGCCACTGGCGTCGTTCCCCTTGAGGGGGAAGGCGCCGCAGGCGACTCAGGGGGTGTTTCATGTCATTCACTCGACGAACAGCAGCGCCGGGGTTTCCAGCAGCGCACGCATGGCCTGGATGAAGCGCGCCGCGTCCATGCCGTCGACCACGCGGTGGTCGAACGACGAGGACAGGTTCATCAGCTGGCGCGCAACCACGTGGCCGCCCTGGAACATCGGCCGCTCCACCATCCGGTTGACGCCGACGATGGCGACCTCCGGGTGGTTGATGACCGGCGTGCTGGCGATGCCGCCGAGCGCCCCGAGGCTGGTCAACGTGATGGTCGAGCCCGAGAGCTCGTCGCGCGCGGCCTTGCCGGTGCGCGCCCCTTCGGCCACGCGGGCTATTGACGCAGCGCTCTGCCACAGGTCCAGGCTTTCGGCGTGGCGCAGCACGGGCACCATCAGGCCGCCGTCGGTCTGCGTCGCCACGCCCAGGTGCACCGCCTCGTAGCGCGTGACCACGCCCGCGTCGTCGTCGTAGCGGGCGTTGATCTGCGGAAAGTCGCGCAGGGCCAGCACCATGGCACGCGCCAGGAAGGGCAGCAGCGTGAGCTTGCCGCGCGTGGCGCCGTGCAGCTGGTTCAGCCGCTGGCGCAGGGCCTCCAGCTCGGTCACGTCGATCTCCTCGACGTAGCTGAAATGCGGGATGCGGCGCTTGGCCTCCTGCATCTTCTGCGCGATCTTGCGGCGCAGGCCGATGACGGGGATCTGCTCCTCGCCGTGGCGCTCCACGTACTGCGAGCGGCCCTGGGCGGCGGGCTGGCCGGCGCTGGCGGCCCAAGCATCCAGGTCTTCGTGCGAGATGCGGCCGGCCGGGCCGCTGCCGTGCACGTAGCGCAGGTCGATGCCCCGCTCCTGCGCGGCGCGGCGCACCGCGGGCGAGGCCAGCGGGCGCTCGCCAGCGCTGCGCGCCACGGCGGCAGGCGCGGTGCGTGCGGCGCCGCGCGCACCGCCAGCCGCCGGCGCCGGCGCCTCGCGCGGCGCGGCGGGCGCGGGCGCCGGAGCGGCAGCAGGCGCTGGGGCCGGCGCTGCCGCAGCGGGCGCATTTGCTACTGAATTGATAGCTGCTGGCGCTTGACTGGCAAGCGCTGAGGCCGAATTTTCCTTCAAATTCCCTTCGCCCTCGACCTCCAGCCGCACCAGCTCGGCGCCCACGGCCAGCACCTGGCCCACGGCGCCGCCCAGGGCCAGCACCTTGCCCGGCACGTGCGCCGGGATCTCCACCGTCGCCTTGTCGGTCATCACGTCGGCGATCGGCTGGTCCTCGGCCACCACGTCGCCCGGCTGCACGTGCCAGGCCACCAGCTCCACCTCGGCAATGCCCTCGCCGATGTCGGGCATGCGGATCACGTAAATACCCATGTCATGCCTCCTTGCCGACAGCGCGTTTCAAGGCCGCGCCCACGCGGGCGGGGCCGGGGAAGTAGTCCCATTCCTGGGCGTGCGGGTAGGGCGTGTCCCAGCCCGTGACGCGCTCGATGGGCGCCTCCAGGTGCCAGAAGCACTCCTCCTGCACCAGCGCCACCAGCTCGGCGCCAAAGCCGCTGGTGCGCGTGGCCTCGTGCACCACGACGCAGCGGCCGGTCTTCTTGACCGAATTGACTACTGTGTCCAGGTCCAGCGGCCAGATGGAGCGCAGGTCGATGACCTCGGCGTCCACACCGGCCTCGCGCGCGGCGCACTCGGCCACCCAGACCATGGTGCCGTAGGTCAGCACCGTCACCTCCTTGCCGGGGCGGAAGACCACGGCCCTGTCCAGTGGCACGCGGTAGTAGCCCTCGGGCACCATGCCCAGCGCGTGCTTCGACCAGGGCACCACCGGCCGGTCGTGGTGGCCGTCGAACGGGCCGTTATAGAGGCGCTTGGGCTCCAGGAAGATGACCGGGTCTTCGCACTCGATGGAGGCAATCAAGAGGCCCTTGGCGTCGTACGGGTTGCTGGGCATCACCGTGCGCAGGCCGCAGACGTGGGTGAAGAACGCCTCGGGGCTCTGGCTGTGCGTCTGCCCGCCGTAGATGCCGCCGCCGCAGGGCATGCGAATCGTCATGGCCGAGGTGAAGTCGCCGTTGGAGCGGTGCCGCATGCGCGCCGCCTCTGACACGATCTGGTCGGTGGCCGGGTAGAAGTAGTCGGCAAACTGGATCTCGACCACGGGTTTGAGCCCATAGGCCGCCATGCCGATGGCCGTGCCGACGATGCCGCCCTCGGAGATCGGCGCGTCGAAGCAGCGCGTCTTGCCGTACTTGGCCTGCAGGCCTTCGGTGACGCGGAACACGCCGCCGAAGTAGCCCACGTCCTGGCCATAGACGATGACGTTGTCGTCGCGCTCCATCATCACGTCCATGGCCGAGCGCAGCGACTGGATCATGGTCATGGGCACGCGGGCAGCGTCGGGCGCCTGCGCCTCGGCGCGCTGCTCATCGCGCTTTTGCTGCTGCGCGGTGATGGGCTCGGCCTGCTGGATGGCCCTTGCGGTGTCTTCTGTCGTGGCCATGGTCAAACCCCCATCTGCTGGCGCTGCCGGCGCAGGTGCTCCGGCATCTCGTGATAGACCCCCTCAAAGATGGTCGCGGCGCTGGCGGCGCGGCCCTCCAGCAGGGTGCCGTGGCGCTCGGCCTCGCGCTCGGCGGCCAGCACCTCGGCTTCCAGCTCCTTGTGCGCGGCGGCGTGCTGCTCTTCCGTCCATTCGCCGATGGCGATCAGGTGCTGTTTCAGGCGCGCGATCGGGTCACCCAGCGGGAAGCGCTGCCAGTCATCGGCCGGCCGGTACTTGCTCGGGTCGTCCGACGTGGAGTGCGGGCCGGCGCGGTAGGTCTCCCACTCGATCAGCGTCGGGCCGTGGTTCGTGCGGGCGCGCTCGGCTGCCCAGCGGGACGCCGCGTACACGGCCAGAAAGTCGTTGCCATCCACGCGCAGCGAGGCAATGCCCACGCCCACGCCGCGCTGCGCGAACGTGGTGCCCTCGCCGCCGGCAATCGACTGGAAGGTGGAAATCGCCCACTGGTTGTTGACCACGTTGATGATGACCGGCGCGCGGTACACATGGGCGAAGGTGAGCGCGGTGTGGAAGTCGGCCGCGGCGGTGGCGCCGTCGCCGATCCAGGCCGACGCAATCTTCGTATCGCCCTTGATGGCCGAGGCCATGGCCCAGCCCACCGCCTGGATGACCTGCGTGGCCAGGTTGCCCGAGATGGAGAAGAAGCCCGCGCGCTTGTACGAGTACATGACGGGCAGCTGCCGGCCCTTGAGCGGGTCGCCCTCGTTGCTCATGAGCTGACAGATCAGTTCGCTCATGGGCACGTCGTCGCGTGACAGCAGCAGGCCCTGCTGGCGGTAGGTGGGAAAGCACATGTCGCCCTCGGCCAGCGCCTGCGCATGCGCCACGGCCACCGCCTCCTCGCCCAGGCACTGCATGTAGAACGACAGCTTCTTCTTGCGCTGCGCCATCAGCATGCGGGCGTCGAAGATGCGCGTCTTCATCATGGCGCGCAGGCCGCGGCGCAGGCGCTCGGGGTGAACGCTGGGCGCCCACGGGCCGACGGCGCGGCCCTCGTCGTCCAGCACGCGCACCAAGCTGGTCGCCAGGTCGGCCGTGTCGGCGGCGGGGGTGTCGGTGGGGGGCCTGCGCACCGCGCCGGCCGGCGAGGTGGAGAGGTAGGAAAAGTCGGTGCTGCAACCCGGTCGCCCAGTGGGCTCGGGCACATGCAGCCGCAGGGGGGCTGTGTGCGTGGTCATCCGCGGTCTCCTGGCGCGCGATTGTGTCGCGCGGTCGTTTCGGGACAAGGACAGGACTGGAGCGCCAGGTCGTGGCGCTCCAGTCCCATGAGCGCTGTGGCGCTGGAGCTGCATTCTAGAAGCGCTTCGGCCCAGGGCGATGGCGGCGATAGCACGCAGTTTCCCGGGCTGTGTGCGTGGATTTGTCGAAGAAGCCAGTCGAAGTAAAGGGTTTTCCCGGATCAGGCGCCGCTTGTGAGCCGCAGCCCCGATACATTGCGCGCGAAGCGGGTGAAACAAATCGCTACTGATCCACCCGAATTGCATTGATGGCCTTCCGTATCCGGCTGGCCATCCAAGGAACTCCGCGAATCCAAGGGAGGCTCGAACAGGAGTTGCACGCCGTGCTACCGCTACTGAATGACCAGGCACACCCAGGTGCCCGCCCGAAACGGCCCAGCCGCAGGGCAGGCGCAGCATGTCCGTCGGTGTTGCCGCACGAAGCGGTGCCGCCTGGAGGCTTTTGACATGCGCGTTCCTGCCGTAGCGGTCCTCGACCTGACATCGCGCATGGGCGCCTACGCGCTTGCGCAGTTGGGCGTCAGCGGCGCCGGCACCTACGGTGCCTGGGAGAACATGCCGCTGGGACGGGTGGGCGGCTCGCCGCAGATCAGCTGGTACCGTCCGGCCAGGGCTGCCGACCTGCCTGCCTTGGCCAGCGGCCCTGATGCGGTGGCCGTGCTGGTCGGCCCCGGCGTTTTGTCCATGCTGCCGGCCCTGCTGGCGCATGACGCCCTGCGCACGGCTGCGGCGATCTGGCTCCTGGTGCTGCCCAATGCCGTGATGGAGGACATGGAGATCTCCAGGCACATGGCCCAGCACCCGCGCCCGGACATTCACAAATACCAGTTGCCTGACAGCGACCCCAAGACGCTGTGGTTCGTGCTGATGGAGCAGCTCGGCAAGCTGAAGCGCGTCACCGACTATCTTGATCACGAACAGAAAACGGAAACCGACATGACCACAAACTTGAAGTCCTCGATGGATGCCGCCATGACCATCGACGGCGCACTGGCAGCCGCGCTGGTGGACTACCGCAGCGGCATGTGCCTGGCACAGGCAGGCGGCGGCATGAACCTGGACCTGGCCGCTGCCGGCAACACGCAGGTCGTTCGCGCCAAGCTCAAGACCATGGAGACCCTGGGCATCCGCAAGGGCATCGAAGACATCCTGATCACGCTGGCCGACCAGTACCACCTGATCCGCCTGGTGCCCAATGCCGATGGCCTGTTCCTGTACCTGGTGCTGGACCGCGCCAAGGGCAACCTGGCGCTGGCGCGCTACAAGCTGACCGACATCGAGCGCTCGCTCAAGGTCTGATCCGCAGCGCCTGCGTCTTCTTGGTGCGGTGAGGGGCCCTGCCTGCTCGGGCAGCGCCAGGCATCTGCCCCAAGGTGCGCCGCACGGAGCATCCGATCAGTGCTGCGCCAGCAGCGCCTCCAGCTGCTGCACAAACGCCCTGTCCTGGGGCTCGACCTTGCTGCCGTAGTGCGTGACCGAGCGGCCCGTGCGGTCGATCAAATACTTGTTGAAGTTCCAGCTCGGCTTCTGGCCGGTGGCCTGCGCCAGTTGCCGGTAGAGGGGATTGACGTCCGAGCCGCGCACCGCCGTGCGCGCGAACATCGGAAAGGCCACGCCGTAGGTGTTGTAGCAAAAATCCGCGATGTCCTTGTTGTCGCTTTTTTCCTGCAAAAAGTCGTTGGACGGAAAGCCCAGCACCACCAGGCCGCGGTCCTTGTACTTTTTGTAGAGCGCCTCCAGCCCCTCGTACTGGTAGGTGAAGCCGCAGTAGCTGGCGGTGTTGACCACCAGCAGCACCTTGCCGGCGTATTGGCACAGGGACTGCGGGCTTTCGTCCTGCAGGCGGGGGAAGGTGTGCTGCAGCAGGGCCGGGCAGTTGGCGGGCGCCGGCTGGGCCGCCCGGGTGGCAGGACTGGCGCCGGCAGCAGGCTGGGACGCGGCGGTCTGCGCCACTGCCGGCACGGTGGAGAACGCGGCGCACCACAGCGCCAGGGCACGGACAGACATGGACGGAGCCTCCTGCGGAAGATGGAAGGGGAAACGCGCCGATTGTGGTGCTGCCGGCGCACGGACGTCGGACGCGCCGGCAGCCACCCATCCGCCAGCCGGGTCGAAGGCGCTGCGGTCAGGCCTGGTGCGTTGCCGCCCTGCCCGCCCTGCCGCGCATCCGCCTGGACCGGCAGCAGGGCCGCCCGCCCGTCACGGTGCCTGCCGGGCGCCGCCACGACGCATCAGTCCGCCGGACCACCGCTCCAGCGGGACAGCCACCCACGGATCAGCCCTGCCTGAAAAAACGGCACCGGCGTGTCGAATCCGCCCGCCTGGATGATGCCCGCCACCTGGCCGGGCGGCAGCACCGCCACGTCGGTGGCATAAGCCTTGCGCATCCGCTCCATCGCCTCGGGCGACACGTCTGCCGCCACCATCATGTGCATCCAGGCGCGCAGCAGCACCTCGTATTCGGGCGAACGCACGTCGGACGCCAGATCGGTGCTGGCCAGGATGCCGCCGGGCCGCAGCCGCTGGCCGATCTGGCGAAAGAAGCCCGAGCGCACGGCAGGATCGACCATGAACTGCGACACCAGAAAGCAGGTGGCGGCGTCGAAGCTGTCGCCCTGCCCTGCCGCCGCCGTGGCGGGCGCCAGGGTGTCCAGATAGCCCTCGTGCAATACGCAGCGCTGCGCAAAGCCCTGCTGCTCCGCCAGATCGCGGCAGACCTGCAGCATGGCGCCGGACGGCTCGACCGCCGTGAAGCGCCAGCCCGGATGCTGGCGCGCCAAGTGCGCGAGCTCGGCCCCCGTGCCCACGCCGACGCACAGGATGCGTGCATCGGCCGGCAGCTCGGCAAAGGCCGCATCCAGCAGCAGGTGCAGGCACTCGCGGATGGGCTGCGTCTTGGCCCATTGCGTGTCATAGCTGGCGGCCTGCTGGTCAAAGAGTGCCTTGATGTCGTCCTGGTTCATGTGATGTTTGCTGCATGTGGGTGGTGGTGGGCGTGGCACCGCGCCAAGCTGATTGGCTGCCGTGCGAGAGCAGGAGCCGAGAGCTTGCGGCCTGGTCGGGCAACGGGTGCACAGCCCACGCTACCGGCGAACAGTGAAAAACCCTGAGCGTTTCCAATCTAATAGCCAACGACGCACCGCTGGCGGTACTCAGCGACCACGACAGTCCGCAACGGTCGAAACGGCAACAGGGGAAGCGTAGGGCCGCGTCGAAGCCTCAGAACAGAAAAGAGCGAGCACGGTCAGTGCCTGGTCAGGTTGGCAAGTCGACTTTGGCAATAGTCCCAAGCGCAACAGCGACCAACTTCTCTTCGCCCCCTTCATGGCAAAAGATTTGGCACTGGCACACAGCTTGGCGCTTACCTGACGAGACCACGGAAGCCCGTGCTGTCAACTTGGCACCAAGGGCAGGGCGCACGTAGTTGATTTTATATTCGGAAGTAACGCAATCGCCTAGGACCGAGCCCCCGGCATAGGTCAAGCAGTTATCCGCCAAGTAACTGACAACGCCACCATGGACGAAGCCATGTTGCTGCCTGTGGTGATTGTCGATTTTCATCACCAACTCGGCATTACCACGATCTAATATGGTCAGCTCGGCACCGAGCAATACGCTGAATGGTTGCTTCGCAAGAATCTCTTTCCCGAAATTCAATAATTCGCTCATAGATAGCTCAAATACATTGTGATGCTTTACCGAGGAAAACCGGAACGGCTTGGCCGATCGGACCTCTCACCGGCACGGAAAGTTGGCATTGTGAAAATGCCTACGGACAAACCAACCCAGTGACGTCGGTCGCATGTACCGATGCCACTAGCTGCGCGTTGAAGAAGGCCTGGGTGTGCGGGAGCTGCATATTCAGTTTGAATGCTTCGTCGTCGACGAAATGCTCCAGAAGAACAAATTGTTCGTCGTCAGAGATTGACTGAAGAAGAGTGAACTCAATGCAGCCCGGCTCTGCGCACGTAGCGGATTCAAGAACCTGAAGCGCGGTTCTCAATTCCGCCTGCCGCCCCGGTTTTGCCGTCAAGCGTACGAGTTTCTGAACGGGCACCTGATTCTTTGCCGTTGCCATCTTGTTTCCTAGGAATGATCGATCTGGCGATGGTGAAAGTGGAAGACGCCCGCGGCCGAGGCAAGCCTATTCGGTTTCGGCAAAGCGGTGGGGCGGTATTGCGACGGTCAACACCTGGGTCAAGCCGCATCACGAAGTGGCGTCCGCTTGGAGCAATTGTCAGGCAGCGGGCTCATCCCACGCCATCCTCTGCACGCTACAGCCCGACCTGAGCGTGTTGTGTACCTCCGCCAGACGGTCGGTTTCCGCCAGCAGGTGATCAATTTGCTCTGGCGTTGCCGACGACTCGACTCGGGCATGATAGACGACCGACTCCGAGCCGAGCCCGATGCCATTGAATCGCGCTGCGGCAACCACTTCGCAGCCGTTTACTTCAATGCCGATGCGGGCTCCCTCGCGGTATAGGTCGTTGCAGTAGCAGATTGCGAGCGCTGCGATAAGAAGCTTGCCGCCGTTCAGTAAACTACCGTGTGCGTTGGGCTTAGCTGCCACCTCGAATTGCTGCACGTTGCCCGCCGTGCAAACGCGTACGTCGTGTTCGCTCGCATGGTTACGAATGTACGCCGAAATCTCCATATGCAATGCTTCTACACAACCGGCCCACTGCCTGAAGTAAGGCAAGCCGCGCTGCGAAGCGGCGTCGGCTTGAATAAATTGTTAGGCGACATGTCTAGTCTCCACCGCCACCGTCAGATTGATCGGAATCCCCTACGCCGAACGACATCCAAGCGTCCTGCCGAACACTATTTATGACACCAAAGGCAAATATGAGGCACGCAACGCCGAGTATTCCATGAGTCTCAACGAGCAGCGCGAATCCAAAAACTGCAAGTCCGACCCCGACCAGGTACTGAAGCATGTGTGTGTCGCCTAACGTGCTAAATAAGCGGCGGCGTAGCCATCCGCATGATTAAAGGCTTACGTTTCACTGAATGATCTGCTACTAGAATGTTTGTAGAAGTATTCAATGACTTCGGACAGGTCGGTGCCAGCGCTGCCCCGAATGCCGGCGGCCTCTCCGTGCCCAAGCTCAGCGAGGACCCTGTGCAGCGGCACTATCTCAACACCATGACTTCGGATGAGCGCAAGTTCTTCGGGCTCTCGCACAACAGCATGAACTAAAACGTGCTTCCACATCTGCCCCGGCCAAGCCATCTCGCGTGCGGCTTGCTTGGCTGGTGAAGTGAATTTCTTCTTCACCCAAGCTGCTACGGCTGGAGCGAGATGCTCCTGCGAGCGAGCTTTCATGCTTGTTTTAGACTTTGCGAAACCATCAAGCGATTCGTTTGTTAGCGGAGCGATGTATCCAATTGGGCGGAAGCTCGCCTGTACCTCCACATGCCACGCCTCTAACGAATTGCCAGTCGGCCTCACTCCGAGTAGATCAATCTCCCCAACGCCGTGTTTTATGCCGCGGACTGTAAAGAACCCCTTTCGGTTCAGCCACTCATCGACCAAAGACTCTGCTAGAAGCGCCATAAAGACCTAACGGCCAAGGTAAGCCGCCCGCTGTAGGCGGGTCGGCTTGAACGCAGGGTTAGACCCGAAGGCCAAAAGGACGAGCCCGGACCTGAAGAAGGGTGCAGCCCACGAGAAGGCGCTGGGCCACGAAAGCGGCGCAGCGCTGCAAGAATGATAGCTAGTGGCGCTTGCTACACAAGCGCTAGAGGCTGAAAAGGCTTGAAAACCTTTGGAGCAGGGCCGAGTGCTGGAACAAGTGGCTGCGTGCATAAAGCGGGTGATGGGACTAACGGGTGAGGTAAGCCGACCGCAGAATGCGGGTCGGCTTGAGCGCAGGGTTAGACCGAGAGTGTGATAGCAAACCAAGCTTTCATGCGTGTGCCTGCTGCGCCACCCGCGAGGCCGGAAAAGATGCTAACTAGGGCTGGGGGAAACACTGAGGCGGAGATAGGCACTGGTGGGGATATACAGAAATAGAGGGCTATGGCGACAACGATGTTGATAAGACCAATGCCTAGCCCTAGCAGCAAGCTATGACTTCTAGAGAATGTGCCGACCAAAAAAGCGCCGATAAATACCGATGCAAATATTGAAAGTAGAAAAACTGTTGGAAAAATTTTTGCGAGAAGTACATCAATTAAAACCATGATGATGCTTCCCAAGCTGATCGCTGCTAGCTTACTTAGACTACCTATATTTCGCCGCAATTCGAGCATAGAAGTTCTTGTTGAATAGGCTAACGGCCAAGGTAAGCCGCCCGCTGTAGGCGGGTCGGCTTGAACGCAGGGTTAGACCCGAAGGCCAAAAGGACGAGCCCGGACCTGAAGAAGGGTGCAGCCCACGAGAAGGCGCTGGGCCACGAAAGCGGCGCAGCGCTGCAAGAATGATAGCTAGTGGCGCTTGCTACACAAGCGCTAGAGGCTGAAAAGGCTTGAAAACCTTTGGAGCAGGGCCGAGTCCTGGAACAAGTGGCTGCGTGCATAAAGCGGGTGATGGGACTAACGGCCAAGGTAAGCGGCCCGCAGAATGCGGGTCCGCTTGAGCGCAGAGTTAGACCCAGAAGCCAAAACGGGAAACCCCAGCTTGACGACGTGCGCAACCCGCAAAAAAGCACTGCGCCACGGAAGCGGCACAGGGCTTGCAAAATGATAGCTGCTAGCGCAAGCTGTGCAAGCGCTAGAGGCCAAAAAGGCTTGAAACTGGCGCAGTGCCCCAAGGCGAAGCCCAGCACGCAGCAAAACACCCAGCGGATAAACGCTTGCAAAAGTGAATGCGGGTAAAAAAAGCATGGGCTAAATAAAGCGATTACTGAGTAGGCTAACGGTTGAGTTCAGCCGCCGCCGTAAGCGGTCGACTGCGACGAAGTGTTAGACACGCGCGGTTTTGGCAACTGCAAGAATATATGAGGCGTGATAGCTAATGGCCTGATATGTTCCAGGTGTCCATTCGTTAGTTTCTGCCAGCAATGCCAGTACACGCTCAGTTTTTTCACTATTTGCCGTGCGCCGCTTGCCCGATGATTCTGGAGTGAAATAAACCGTGTTGCCTTCTACTTCAACATGAAATGGCTTACTTCTTGTTCCTGTATAGAGAACTTTGCCCTTCAAAGAACGGCAGTGGCTACGAAAGGAGTCAAACGTTTTCAGCATACGATTTTCGGAATGGGACTAACGAACAAGGTAAGCCGCCCGCCGAAGGCGGGTCGGCTTGAGCGCACAGTTAGGCGCTGGATCCATTGCAGTTGTGTTTCGCTTCATTGGTGCTCTACACGCTATTGATCGTTGGGCTTTGGGCTTCTATGCATCACTCTGGAGAGCTGACCACCGTTCGTTTGGACTGAAACCCAAAGTTGTGTAGGTGGACACATGTAGCGCGACGAGGGCAAGAACAAATGGGTGCGTGCCGCTAGTTGCGAGCTTTTCATACTCCTGTCCGATTTCTGAGCCGTCTTTGGTAACTCCAATCTCTACTGCGACAAAAACTGAAAATTCAACTATCTTTTCTTTAAGGTCTTTTGGTTCAAAGTTGTGCGCGAGTAAGTTGCGCAACGTATTTAGCTTTTTGAGACCTGACCAACCCCACCAGTCTTCTTTGCTATATCGATGAAAGGCGCGACATAGCGCTAATAGCTGAGCAAAGCCGAGGCGAGCGTCGCTGAGCGCCTCGCTTCGAAAGGATTGCTTCTCGATAAACCGATAGAGAACCTCCTCAGCGAGAAGATGCGACTTGAGTACCAAATAAGTCGGGTCTTCCGTCGAAGGCTTTAGCAAGCGAAGAAGTCGCTCCAAATGCTGTGCATCTTGCTCAGGAAGGAGTCGGGGCGTAGACATGTTGGACTAGCAAGCTGGGATACATTTCGCAGAAGGGCCTAACGCCGAAAGTAAGCCGCCCGCCGAAGGCGGGTCGGCTTGACTGCCCGGTTAGACCCAGAAGCCAAAACGGGAAGCCCCAAATTGACGACGGGCGCGAACTGCGAAAAAGCACTACGCCACGGAGGCGGCGCAACGCTTGTAAAATGATAGCTAATGGCGCTTGCTGCACAAGCGCTAGAGGCCAAAAAGACTGAAAACCAGCGCAGCGCCTCCAGGCGAAGCCCGGAGAAACAGCAAACCCAGCGCTGAATAACGCTTGAGAAGGGAAATGCCGTTTTGAAAAGCATGGCCTGAATAAAGCGATTATTTGACGGGACTAACTTCGGAGTTAAGCGGCGCCGTGAGGCGTCCGCTTGGACGAACTGTTAGGTGTGCTGCTCGAGACGCAGAGTGCTTTGAAGAGAGCGGCGTGGTCTTTGTCCAGTTTTCCGTCTAAGACCCATATATCGATTTGGTTGTGCGTGAAATCGGGCTCGGCCAGTTGGATTTGGCGAATTGTCTCTCTGAACAGGTCTTGCCCAAAAGCGTCGGTCTTGGCCATGAGCTCTAAGACTTGCGTGTTCAAATTCTGAGCGTGCGCCTGCTTGTATGCGCCGAGACCGGCCTGTGCGATGCCTGTTACGTTATTAGCCTTCGAATAGATGTACCAGGCTTGCGAGCGAACGTACTCTTCGAGTTTCTTCTTCTCGCGCGTTTGATAGACGGCATACACGAGACTGATCACCGCGAGAACAATTCCAATGATGCCGAGAATGTCTGAGAAGTTCATAGTGCCTAACGGACAAGGTAAGCGGCCCGCAGAATGCGGGTCCGCTTGAGCGCAGAGTTAGACACAGAAGCCAAAAAGGGGACCCCCAACTTGACGACGGGTGCAAACCGCGAAAAAGCATTGCGCCACGAAGGCGGCGCAATGCTTGCAAAACGATAGCTGGTGGCGCTTACTGCGCAAGCGCTAGAGGCCAAAAAGGCCCGAAACTGGCGCAGCACCCAAGGGCGAAGCCCGTCACGCAGCAAAACACCCAGCCGATTAACGCTTGAGAAGGTGAATGAATACCGGTGAATAAAGCATGGGCTTGAATAACGCGATTTCTGAGCGGGCTAACTAGAATTAGACGAACCTCAAGGTTCGTTTTGGCGAACGATAACAACGGACTCGACCCGCAGTCCTCCTCGTAAACACGGTCTTGCCAACCATTTAGGCAAACCTAAAAATTTGCGGATGGTTGCCGACACTGCCACATCGTCCGAAACCTCGGGTTCATCCGCCCAGGCGCCTAAGCTTCTGGACCGTATGCTTACTCACCTGCGTACGCGTCACTACGTCATTCGCACTGAGCAGGCATACCTGGACTGGGCGCGACGTTTCATCTTGTATCACAACAAGCGCCATCCGCAAGAAATGGGCGCGCCCGAGGTGGAGGCGTTTTTGAGCCATCTTGCCGTAGATCGACAGGTATCGGCATCGACACAGAACCAGGCCAAGGCGGCGACCCTGTATCTCTACAAGCAGGTTTTGGCGATCGATCTTCCCTGGCTCGACGAGGTGGTGCAAGCGAAACGGCCGCAGCGGCTCTCGGTCGTACTGACGACCAGCGAGGTGCGCGCGCTGCTGATGAACATGGATAATGGGACGATGGGTTTGATTGCCCGTCTGCTCTACGGCACAGGCATGCGATTGATGGAGGCGCTGCGCCTGCGCGTGAAGGATGTGGAGTTCACACGGCGCGAGGTCGTGATCCGGGAGGGCAAGGGCGGCAAAGACCGGGTAACGGTATTGCCAGAAAACTTGATCGAGCCACTGCAGGCACAACTGCACAAGGCACAAGCACTGCATCAGAAAGACTTGGCCGCCGGGTTGGGCCGGGTACACCTGCCTCATGCCCTAGCAGTGAAATATCCGAATGCCGACAAAGCTTGGGCCTGGCAGTGGGTGTTTCCGTCTCCAGCGTGCTCCATGGACCCGCGCCCGGATGCGCGCACAAGCGAGCTGCTGGAGCAGCGTCACCATGTTTATCCCGAATCGGTGCAGCGCACAGTGCGTGAAGCGTCGAAAATGGCGCAGATCGACAAACCGGTTTCACCGCATTTGCTGCGCCATTCGTTTGCCACGCATTTGCTGCAAGCAGGTTATGACAATCGCACGGTGCAGTAATTGCTGGGCCATGCCGACGTCAGCACGACCATGATTTACACGCACGTGCTGAACAAGGGCTGACGCGCCATTTTGAGTCCGCTGGATGCGTTATAAAAAATGCATGGATGCCGGGCATGAAAAAAGCCGCTTCTTGCGGAAGCGGCTTTTCAAGCGCAAAGGCAAGAGAGGAACGAAGCCTCAGGCAACATCCCAGCGGCGCAGCACCAAACTCGCATTCGTCCCGCCAAAGCCGAAGCTGTTGCTCAGCACCTGCGTCAATTGCGCGTCACGTGTCTTCGTCACCAGCGGCATATCGCCCAGCTCCGGGTCAGGCGTCTCCACGTTCACCGAACCGGCGATGAAGCCCTTTTGCAGCATGATCAGGCAGTAGATCGCCTCCTGCACGCCGGTGGCGCCCTGCGAATGACCGGTGAGCGACTTGGTCGAGGAAAACGGTGGCGCCTGGTCGCCAAACACCTCGCGCATGGCACGCACTTCCTGCATGTCGCCCACCGGGGTGGACGTGCCGTGGGTGTTGACGTAGTCGATGGGGCCCTCCAGGCCTTCGATCGCCTGCTGCATCGCCGCCACGGCCCCTTTGCCGGAAGGGGCGACCATGTCCTCGCCGTCCGACGAGATGCCGAAGCCGACAATCTCCGCCAGGATGGTGGCACCTCTCGCCTGCGCGTGCTCCAGGCTCTCCAGCACCACCGCGCCGCCGCCGCCGGCGATGACGAAACCATCGCGGGTGGCGTCATAGGGGCGCGACGCCCGCTCGGGCTGGTCGTTGTATTTGCTGGACATCGCCCCCATGCCGTCAAACAGCATCGCCAGGCCCCAGGACAGCTCTTCGCCGCCGCCCGCGAACATCACGTCCTGGGCACCCCAGGCGATCTGCTGCGCCGCTGCGCCGATGCAGTGCGCCGACGTGGAGCAGGCCGAGGTGATGGAGTAGTTGATGCCCTTGACCTTGAAGTTGGTCGCCAGGTTGGCCGACACGGTCGAGCCCATGCAGCGCGTGACCTGGTACGGCCCAACGCGGCGGATGCCCTTCTCGCGCAGCGTGTCGGCCGCTTCGATCTGGTGGGCCGGGGAGCCGCCACCCGAGCCCATGATGAGGCCGGTGCGCGGGTGGCTGATCTGCTCGGGCGTCAGGCCTGCCTGGGCAATGGCATCTTCCAGCGCGATCTGCGCGTATGCCGCCGCGTCGCCCATGAAGCGCAGCTGCTTGCGGTCGATGCGCGACTCGATGTCGATCTCGGGCACGCCGGCCACCTGGCTGCGCAGGCCCAGTTCGGTGAACTTCGGTACGGCGCGGATGCCCGAGCGACCCTCGCGCAGCGAGGCCTCCACCGCGCCTAAGTCGTTGCCGATGCACGAGACGATGCCCGCGCCCGTGATCACCACCCGATTCTTGCTCATGTCGTCGCCGCCCCCTGGCCGCCGCCGTTGTCTTCCCGCAGGAACAGGCCCACGCGCAGGTCGTGGGCCACGTAGATTTCCTTGCCGTCGGCCAGCAGGCGGGCGTCGCCGATGGCCATGTTCAGCTTGCGCTTGATCACGCGCTTGATGTCGATCTCGTAGGTCACCCGCTTCACGTCGGGGCCGACTTCGCCGGTGAACTTGACCTCGCCCGCCCCCAGGGCACGTCCGCGCCCGGGCAGGCGCAGCCAGGTCAGGTAAAAGCCGATGAGCTGCCACATGGCGTCCAGCCCCAGGCAACCGGGCATGACCGGGTCGCCCTGGAAGTGGCAGGCAAAAAACCACAGGTCGGGCTTCACGTCCAGCTCGGCCACGACCCGGCCCAGGCCGTGCGCACCGCCGTCGCTGTCGATGTGGGTGATGCGGTCGAACATCAGCATGGGCGGCAGGGGCAGGCGCCCGCTGTCCGACGAGAACAGCCGGCCCTCGCCAGAGGCGATCAACTGTTCGTACGAGAAGGATTCAGCCATTGTTGTGAGGTTGATGTGCTCTTGCGTGCCTGCAAAAAAGCCGCAGGAGCTTGGCCGCCCTGCAGGCGGGTGGAAAAGGGCGCATGCCCGCAAAAGCGCCCATTATCCAAGTTCGGGGCCGCTTGACCGCCGTTCAAGGTCAAGCAGCTCGGGTTTACGTGCGCCGCGCGCGCCGCCCCCAGGCCAGCAGCGCCACGGCCAGCCCAAGCAGCCACAGCGGCGCCAGCCCCAGGTGCCCGGCCCACCAGGCATAGGGCGTGGCCGCGCCGGCGCGGCCCTGCACCTGCGCGAGCAGCACGCCGCGGGTGTGCGGCGCCAGCAGGGCGATGGTGGCGCCGCGGTGGTCAATGACGGCGGTGGCGCCGGTGTTGGTGGCGCGCACCATGGGGCGCTCGAACTCCAGCGCGCGCATGCGGCTGATGGCCAGGTGCTGGTCAATCGCCACGCTGTCGCCGAACCAGCCGATGTTGCTGACGTTGACCAAAATGGTAGGAGCCTGGGCAGGGTCGCGAAAGCGCACCGCCAGCTCTTCGCCGAACAAATCTTCGTAACAGATGTTGGGCGCCAGACGCTGGCCGGCGAAGGCCAGCGAGGGCTGGCCCACGGCGCCTCGGGCAAAGTCGCCCAAAGGGATGTTCATCAGCTCGGTAAACCACTTGAACAGCGGCGGGATGAACTCGCCAAAGGGCACCAGGTGGTGCTTGTCGTAGCGGTACGGCGCGCCCAAGCCCGGGGCGAAGCCCATGACGGAGTTGGTGTAGCCCTTTTCCAGGCTGCCCAGGGGGATGCCCAGCAGCAGCGCCTGATCGCCGCTGCCGTAGCGCCGGGCAATGCCCTGCAGATACCCGGGCATGAGCTGGCCGGGCAGCAGGGGAATCGCCGTCTCGGGCGCCACTACCAGCTGGGCGCTGGCTGTGCGCAGCTGCTCGCCATACCAGGCCAGGGCCTGGGGCACGCCGCTGCCGGACTGGAATTTCTCGTCCTGCGCAATGTTGCCCTGCAGCAGGGCCAGCGACAGGGGCGCGCCGGCATCCCGCTGCACATCGCTGACGGCCGCCTCGCGCTGCCAGGCCAGGCCGGCCCAGGCCAGCAGCACCAGGGCCGCGCCGGCCCAGCAGCGGGCCCGGCGCAGGTCGGCCAGGCGCCCTTGCGCCAGCGCCATGGCCAGCACGGCGGCGGCAAAGCCGATGCCATAGACGCCCACGCTGCGCGCCAGCACGGCCAGCGGGCCGCCCCCATGCGCGTAGCCGCCGGCGCCCCACGGAAAGCCTGTCCACCACTGGCCACGCGCTAGCTCGGCGAGCAGCCACAGCGCTGCAAAAAGGATAGCTGCTGGCGCACGCCGGACGGGCGCCAGAGCCCAAAAACACCCGCAAGCCGCCGCGTAGTAGCTGCCCAGGAAGGCCGCCAGAGCCAGCACCGCCAGGGCGGCCAGCGGCGCGGCCAGGCCGCCGTAGGTGTGCATCGAGATGAACAGCCACCAGAAGGTGCCGGCCAGCCAGCTGGTGGCAAACAGCCAGCCCAGGCCGGCAGCGCGCCAGCCGCCGCGGGGCGTGCGCGGCGCGGCCAGCAGCACGCGCGCCAGCAGCGCCAGAGACAGGATTTGCAGCCACCACAGCGGCCGGCCGCTGCCGGGCAGCGCCAGCGATGCCGCCTGCGCCAGCCCGCCGGCGGCTGCCAGCAGCCAGGGCAGCGGCCCGCGCGACAACCCGCGCGACACAGGCCGGGTCGGCATCAGCCCTCGTCGCTGGCGGATTCGCCGTCTGCGGGCACCACGCGGAACCAGCGCACGGCCGCGCCCTTGGTGTGCAGCACGGCAAAGAGCAGGCCGCCCAGCTGCACGGATTCGCCCTTGCGCGGCACGCGGCCCAGCTCGTGGGCGATCAGGCCGCCGATGGTGTCGAACTCTTCCTCGGGATCGCTGGCGGCCAGCTGGGTGTCGAAGGCCTCGGCCACGCGCGCCAGAGGGGTGTGGCCACTCACGCGCCAGGTGCCGTCGGCCAGGGCGAAGATGTCACCCTCGTCCTCGTGGATGTCGAACTCGTCCTCGATCTCGCCGACGATCTGCTCGATCACGTCCTCGAAGGTGACCAGCCCGGCGGTGCGGCCGAACTCGTCGATGACGATGGCCAGGTGGTTGCGCGTGCCGCGGAACTCGCGCACCAGCTCGTGCAGGCCCTTGCTCTCGGGCACGAACAGCGCCGGGCGCACCAGCGCGCGGATGCTCAGGCTGGGCGAGCGCCAGCGCTTGAGCAGGTCCTTGGCCAGCAGGATGCCGATGATGTTGTCGCGCGAGCCCTGATAGACGGGAAAGCGCGAGTGCGCCGTCTGGATGACCTGGTGCATCAGCGCGTCGATGGACTCGTCGATGTCCAGCATGTCCATGCGCGCCGGAGCCACCAGCACGTCGGCGGCGGTCATCTCGTTCATGCGCAGCACGCGTTCGAGCATCACGCGGGCGTCGGCGTTGATGACTTCGTTGTCCTCGGCTTCGGCCAGGGTGGCGATCAGCTCGTCGGTGGAGTCGGGGCCGGGGCGGATGAACTCGATGAGGCGCTGCAGGAAGGAGCGCTTGTCCTCGTTGCCTTCAATGGGGCGCGCAGGGTGCGGGTCGGACACGGTGGCCAGGTGCGGGAGGTGGTGGACGAGCGCCAAGGATAGCGGATCGCCCCCTGGTCCCCGGCGCGCACCGCCAACGCGCCTATTCGCCCGCCTGGTGGCGGCCTTCGCGCACGCCGCGGCGGATCTCCTGCACGTCCGCCAGCAGGCGCCAGAACTGGTGCGCCTGCTTCTTCAGCTGGTAGTCCACCTCGCCGAAGTGCTCGGCCATCAGTTTGGACACGCGGGTGTCGAAGCCGGCCGGCGGCAGCTCCAGCCAGGCCTCGGATTCGGGGCCGTCGCGCTGCACGGTGGCGCCAGCGTTGCGGGCGATCTTCAGCATCGCCGTGTTCTCGGTCAGCGCATGGATGAACATCATGCTCACCCCGCGGTGGCGCGCCAGCAGGATGGCGCGGTCGAACAGCCGCGCGCCAAAGCCCCGCCCGCGTGCGCTGCCCGAGACGGACACGCCGAACTCGGCGCAGCGGCTGTACTCCTGCGAGGCGCTGAAGGCCACGTGGGCCAGGGCGATGAGCTCGAGCTTGCGGTTGAAGATGCCCAGCACCTCGTCGCGCTCGAAGTTCAGCAGCTCCACGTAGCGCTCGACCTGCGCGTCGGTGGCCGGGTAGCCAAAGCGCAGGTAACGGTCGCGCTCGGGCAGCGCCAGCAGGTGGGCGGCGACGCGCGCACGGTGCTGGGGGCCGAGCGCGCGGATGGGCACCATCACGGAGTTCATGGCAGATCCTCGGGGGGAATGCCGGTGCGGGCGCAGCGGAGCCGTGCCGGCGGGCAAAAAGGCGTGAAGCAGAGACTCGGGGGCGGGCATGGTGCAGCCATTCTAGGGTTTTCCCTAGGAATTTGCCGACCATTTGCTGCAATGCAACAAAATCGTGGGGCCATCCGATTGCTTTAAAGCCAAAACGACCTCCAGCCCTTGCCAGTCAAGCGCCGGAAGCTATCGAAAAATGAGCGCCCGAGCGCGCCGCATCACACCGGCACGGCCGTGGTGGCTTTCACGCGGTCCAGCACGAAGCTGGTCTTGCAGTCTTCCACGCTGGGGTGCTTGAGCAGCGTGTCCATGATGAAGCGGCTGTAGTGCGCCATGTCGGCCACCACCACGCGCAGCAAATAGTCCATCTCGCCGGTTAGCGCATCGCACTCCACCACCTCGGGCCAGGTCTGCACGCTGGCGCGAAACAGGTCCATCGGATTGCGCTTGTGGCTTTCGGTCAGCTTTTCCAGCCGCACGTTGATATAGGCCGTCAGGCCCAGCCCCACGCTCTCGGGGCGCACCAGGGCCACGTAGCGGTCGATGACGCCGCACTCCTCCAGCCGCTTGGCGCGGCGCAGCACGGCGCTGGGCGACAGGCCCACCTGCTCGCCGATGACGTCATAGGTCTCGCGGCCGTTGTCCTGCAGGCGGCGCAGGATGGCGCGGTCGAGTTTGTCCAGGGCGGGAAGGGCGCGGTCGCTGTGCATGGCGGCAAATTCTAGGGAGGGTTGGCACACCCTGCGCGTGCGGCGCGCGCCGCTGCGCAAGGCACGGCGCCGGCGCCCCGGTCCACGCCTCGCGCTGCGCGGGTTGGCACCGATGGGGTTTGTGCCGATGGCACGCACCGGCCACAGCCCAAGAATCCATCGGACAGAAAAAGCACGATCGTTCGCTCCGCTTCCAACCACGGGCTGCGCACGCGGCCACCACCCTTCGGAGGTATCCCATGACCGCGAAATATCTCATGCAGCTGCGCCGCCTGGGCGGCCTGTTGCTGGCCTGCCTGTGCCTGGCCGGCGGCGCTGCGCACGCAGCGCAGGGCTACACGCAGACGCGCCACCCCATCGTGCTGGTGCATGGGCTGTTCGGCTTTGACCAGCTGTTCGGCGTGGATTACTTCTACGGCATTCCTTCCGCACTCTCGCGCGATGGCGCGCGTGTGTTCGTGGCGCAGGTCTCGGCCGCCGAGAGCACCGAGGTGCGCGGCGAGCAGCTGCTGGCGCAGGTGAAAAACATCCTGGCGCTCACGGGCGCCGCCAAGGTCAATCTGATCGGCCATTCGCACGGCGGCCCCACCGCACGCTACGTAGCCGGGGTGGCGCCGGCGCTGGTGGCTTCGGTCACCTCGGTGGCGGGGGTGAACAAGGGCTCGCGCGTCGCCGACGCGTTGCGCGGCACGCTGCCGCCGGGCTCGGTGGGCGAGGCGGTGGCCAGCGGCGCCATCAAGGCCTTTGTCGCGCTGATCAACCTGGGCTCGGGCGGCACCGGGCTGCCGCAGACCCCGGTGGCGGCGCTCAATTCGCTGACTACCGCCGGCTCGCTCGACTTCAACCGGCGCTTTCCGCAGGGCGTGCCCGCCGGCTGCGGCGACGGCCCCGATCTGGTGGGTGGCGTGCGCTACTACTCGTGGACGGGCAACCAGCCCGTCACCAACCCGCTGGACGTGTCCGACGGCCCACTGGGCATCCTGAGCCTGGTCTTCGGCGAGGCCAACGACGGCCTGGTGTCGGTGTGCTCCTCGCGCCTGGGCAAGACGCTGGGCACCTACGGGCAGAACCACCTGGACGAGGTCAACCAGATGCTGGGCCTGCGCAACTGGTTCGCGGCCGACCCGGTCACCCTGTTCCGCCAGCACGCCAACCGCCTACGGCAGCAAGGGCTGTGAAGCCCGCCGCGCTGGTGCTGGCCGGCGCCGCGGTGGCGGCTGTGGTGGCCGCCGCGGCGTGGTGGCTGCAGCCCGCGCCGATGGCGGAGCGGGCGCAACTGGCCGAGCGCCCCGCCCGCCAGGCGCGGCTGCCGTTCTCCGCCGATGCGCCCGAAGCGCCGGGCGAGCCGGTGGCGGCGCCCGCGCAGCCGGCCGGCGCAGAGCTGCCCGCCGCCTGGCGCACCAGCGGCAACCTGCGCGACCGGCTGGAAGCCTGGCTGCTCGACGCCGGCCCCGCTGCCGACCCGGCCGCGCTCAAGGCCCAGCTGGCGGCGCTGGTGGTGCAGCACTTCCCGCCGGAAGAAGCCGCGCAGGCGCTGGCGCTGGTGGCGCGCTATGTGGACTACCGGGTGGCGCTGGGCGAGTTGGCCGCGCCCGCCGACCCAGGCGACCCCTATGCGCTGCGCCTGGCGCTGGATGCGCGCCAGCGGTTGCGGCAGACGCATTTCGGCGCCGACGAATACCAGGCGCTGTTCGGCGCCGACGAAGCCGCAGACCGCGCCATGCTGGCGCGCACCGAAATCCTGCGCGATCCGCACCTGAGCGAGCCCCAGCGCGCCGCCGCCCTGGCAGCCGTCGAGCAGCAGCTGCCCCCGCACGAGCGCGCGCTGCGCAGCGCCGCCGTGCAGCACGAAGATGTGGCTGCGCAGACCGCCGCCTTCGATGCGCAGGGGGTGGATCCGCTCACGCGCCAGCAGCAGCGCGCCACGCTGTACGGCCAGGCCGCCAGCGAGCGCCTGGCCGCGCTGGATACGCAAGAAGCGCACTGGCAGTCGCGCCTGGCCAGCTATGCCGCCGCGCAGGCGCGCCAGGCCCATGCCGCCGAGCTGGCGCAGCTGCGGACGCAGCTTTTTACCCCTGAAGAGAGCCTGCGCGTGGAGGCGGCGCTGCGCGTGCGCCAGCTGGGCAGCCAGGGCGCCGCCACGCGCTGAAGCCGGCAGACCTTGGCCTGCATCAAAAAACCTTCTCGTAAAACGGTTTTCAAGCAGGAATTCAGCCTGGATCAAACCCGGCAGGCGCGATTTCGCCTGCTTCGTGCGCTCGCCTGGACCTACAGTGCGTGGGATACCTACCACTGTGCGGAGACCCTGTCCATGAACGCTTCCCTACCCAACGAGATCGCCCAGCAGGCCGCCGCCTGGGACAACCCCATGGGCCTGTGCGGCTTCGAATTCATCGAATTCGCCTCGCCTACCCCGGGCGTGCTGGAGAAGGTCTTCGAGCAGCTGGGCTTCACCGAAGTGGCGCGCCACCGCTCCAAGGACGTGGTGCTGTATCGCCAGAACCAGATCAACTTCATCCTGAACCGCGAGCCCAAAAGCCAGGCGGCGTACTTCGCCGCCGAGCACGGGCCGTCGGCTTGCGGCATGGCGTTTCGCGTGCGTGACGCGCACCAGGCCTACGAGCGCGCCCTGGCGCTGGGCGCCCAGCCCATCGACATTCCCACCGGCCCGATGGAACTGCGCCTGCCGGCCATCAAGGGCATCGGCGGCGCGCCGCTCTACCTCATCGACCGCTTCGAAGACGGCAAGTCCATCTACGACATCGACTTCGAGTGGCTGCCCGGCATGGACCAGCGCCCCAAGGGCCACGGCCTGGACCTGATCGACCACCTGACGCACAACGTCTATCGCGGCCGCATGGGGTTCTGGGCGAATTTCTATGAGCGCCTGTTCAATTTCCGCGAGATCCGCTACTTCGACATCCAGGGCGAGTACACCGGCCTGACGAGCAAGGCCATGACGGCGCCGGACGGCATGATCCGCATCCCGCTGAACGAAGAATCCAAGCAGGGCGGCGGGCAGATCGAGGAATTCCTCATGCAGTTCAACGGCGAGGGCATCCAGCACATCGCGCTGATCTGCGACAAGCTGACCGACGTGGTGGACAAGCTGGGCCTGGCCGGCGTGCCGCTGGCCACTGCGCCCAACGACGCGTACTACGAGATGCTGGAAGGCCGCCTGCCGGGCCACGGCCAGCAGGTAGCGGACCTGCAGGCGCGCGGCATCTTGCTGGACGGCACCACGGCCGACGGCACGCCACGCCTGCTGCTGCAGATCTTCTCCACGCCCATGCTGGGGCCGGTGTTCTTCGAGTTCATCGAGCGCCGCGGCGACTTCCGCGACGGCTTTGGCGAGGGCAACTTCAAGGCGCTGTTCGAGTCGCTGGAGCGCGACCAGATCCGCCGCGGCGTGCTGGAAGGCGCCAGCGCCTGAAGGTGACAGCAGCGCCACTGGGGCATTCCTATACTTGCGCCTTTTTTACAGACCAGGTAAGGACATGTCTTTCATGTTGTGCAGGCGTAATTGGTGTGGCGGGTTGCTGGTGCTGGGCATGGCTGCCAGCATGGGAGTACTGGCCAAGGGCGCGCCCCTGACCATCGTGGTGCCCTATGCGGCCGGCGGCCCGCTGGACAAGAGCGCGCGCATCCTGGCCGAAGGGGTGCAGGCGCAGCTGGGCCCGGTGCAGGTGGACAACCGCCCCGGCGCGGGCGGCAACCAGGGCGCTGCCGCCGTCGCCAAGGCCGCGCCAGGGGATAACCTGCTGGTCATGGGCGCTGTGGCCACGCACGCGGTCAACCCCTGGCTGTCCAAGGATTTCCCCTACGACCCGATCCGCGACTTCAAGCCCATCGCCCTGGTGGCGCGCACGCCCAACGTTCTGGTCATGAGCACGGCCCAGGCCGACGCCCTGAGCATCCGCAGCACCAGCGACCTGGTCAAGTACCTCAAGGCCAACCCGGACACACTGGTCTTCGGCTCGGGCGGCAGCGGCAGCATCGGCCACATCGCCGGCGAGATGTTCAAGTCGCTCACCAACACCCGCATGGCGCACCAGCCGTTTGCGGGCGCGGGCCCGGCCCTGAAGGCCCTGCAGGACGGCGGCGTGGGCCTGGTGTTCGACAACCTGGCCTCGTCGCTGCCGCTGATCCGCGCGGGCAAGCTGCGTGCGCTGGGCGTGACCTCGCTCGGTCCGGACGACGCCCTGCCCGGCGTGCCCAGCATCAACAGCGAGGTGCCCGGCTTCAACGTCTCGACCTGGTTCGGCCTGTTTGCGCCGGCCAGCCTGCCGGATGCCGAGGCGCGCCGCTATGCGGGGGCGTTCTCCGCGGCGATGCGCTCGCCGGCGAGCGTGCAGCAATTCAAGGCCATGGGCCTGGAGCCTGAAGAGCTGACGCTGGACGGCTTCGGCAGCTTCGTGCGCTCTGAATACAACAAGTACGAATTTCTGATCAAGGCCGCCAAGATCCGCGTGCAGTAAGGACTGCGGCGCAGGCGGGCGGCCACCCACACCAAGGAGACATTCCCATGGGTCAGCCCCCCGTCGTCTATGGCCAGTCCGAGCGTCCGCCGCGCGGCGACTACAGCCGCGCGCACGCCGACTACACCTGCGCGCAGAACTGGGAGGCCTACACCGAGGCCGACCACGAGACTTACCACCGCCTGTACCAGCGCCAGGTGGCCCAGCTGCCGGGCCTGGCCAGCGAAGCCTTCATCGCCGCCCTGCCCTCGCTGGGCGCGCGCGAGCGCATCCCGCGCTTTGACGACGTCAACGAAGGCCTGTACCGGGCCACGGGCTGGGAGATCGTGGCCGTGCCGGGGCTGATCCCCGAAGTGCCGTTCTTCCAGCTGCTGGCGGATCGCAAGTTCCCCGTCACGGACTGGATCCGAAAGCCCGAGGAGTTTGAATACATCGTCGAGCCGGATGTGTTCCACGACCTGTTCGGCCACGTGCCGCTGCTCTTCAACCCGGTGTTTGCCGACTACGTGCAGCGCTATGGCGAGGGCGGCCTGAAGGCCGCGCGGCTGGGCGCCTGCGAGATGCTCTCGCGCCTGTACTGGTACACCATCGAGTTCGGGTTGATCCGCGAGGGCGGCAACCTGCGCGCCTATGGCGCGGGCATCCTGAGCTCGGCCGGGGAGCTGCCGTACTCGGTCACGAGCCCCGAGCCGCGCCGGCTGCCGCTGGATCTGGCGCGCACCATGCGCACGCGCTACAAGATCGACACCTACCAGCAGACCTACTTCGTGATCGACAGCTTCCAGCAGCTGTTCGACCTGACCGAGGGCGACTTCACGCCGCTGTACGAAGAGCTGCGCGGGCAGCCCGAGTTCGCCGCCGACGCCCCCGCCAACGCCCCCTGACAGCGGAGGCGGCCGGCCGGTCAGGCGCGGAAAAGCCCCCCTTTTCCGCGCTTTGCCGCGCGGCCGTCTTCGGACAATCGGGGCCATGAAAGCCTTGCCCCTTCCTCGCATTGCCGCCGCCCTGGCGTGGGCGCTGCTGGCGCTCACCTGGGCCCCGCCCGCACAGGCGCTGCGCATCAAGGAGATCGCCGCCGTGCAGGGCGTGCGCAGCAACCAGCTGTCGGGCTACGGCCTGGTGGTGGGGCTGGATGGCACGGGCGACCAGTCCACGCAAATGCCTTTCACGGCGCAGGCCATGAGCAACTACCTGCAGCAGATGGGCATCTCGCTGCCGCCGGGCACCAGCGTGCCGCAGCTGAAAAACGTGGCCACCGTGGTGGTCACGGCCGAGCTGCCGGCCTTTGCCCAGCCGGGCCAGCACATCGACGTGGCCGTGTCGTCCATCGGCAATGCCAAGTCGCTCAGGGGCGGCACGCTGATCACCACGCCGCTGCGCGGCGCCGACGGCGAGATCTACGCCCTGGCCCAGGGCAACCTGGTGGTGGGCGGTGCGGGCGCCTCCGCCGGCGGCTCCAAGGTGCAGGTCAACCACCTGAGCGCCGGACGCATTCCCGAGGGTGCGCAGGTCGAGCGCAGCGTGCCCACGCCGCTGCACGGCGGCGACACCATCACCCTGGGTTTGAAGGCCTCGGACTTCCAGGCCGCGCGCAAGGTGGCCCTGGCCATCAATGCCCGCTCCGGCCCCGACACCGCCACCGCCCTGGATGGCCGCACCGTGCAGGTGCGCGCCCCGCTGGACCCGGGCGCGCGGGTGAACTTCATCGCCGAGCTCGAAGAGCTGCCGCTGCCCGACTCCACCCCTGCGGCCAAGGTGGTCATCAACGCACGCACCGGCTCCATCGTGCTCAACCAGGCCGTCACGCTGGGCCCCTGCGCCATCGCGCACGGCAACCTGTCCATCGTCATCAGCAGCACGCCCGTCATCAGCCAGCCCAACCCGCTGTCGCGCGGGCAGACGGTGGTGGCGCAAAGGAGCGACATCGCCATCCAGGCCGACGCCGGCAAGGTCATGCAGGTGCCCGCCTCGCCGCAGCTGGCCGACGTGGTGCGCGCGCTCAACACGCTGGGCGCCACGCCGCAGGACCTGCTGGCCATCCTGCAGGCCATCAAGGCCGCCGGCGCGCTCAATGCGGAACTGGAGGTGATCTGATGAGCCTGTCCGCTCCCCCTCTCCTGTCCGGCAGCACGGCCGCGCTGGCTTCGCGCCAGGCGCTGGCCGTGGACGGGCGCTCGCTGTCCCAGCTGAAGGTGCAGGCCGCCGAAGGCGGCGAAGGCCAGCGCACGGCAGTGAAGGAATCGGCCAAGCAGCTGGAATCGCTGTTCATGCGCGAGCTGATCAAGAGCATGCGCGAGGCGACCATGAAGTCCGGCCTTTTGGACGGCGCCGAGGGCAACCTGGCCAACGACCTGTTCGACCAGCAGCTGTCGGTGCAGATGGCTGGCCAGCCCGGCGGCCTGGCCGAGGCCATCCAGCGCCAGCTGGCGCGCCAGTTGGGCGGCGAGGGCGACGCGCCCGCGCTGATGCCCGGCGCCACGCTGCGCATGGACGCGCTGCAGCGGCGCGCGCCGGCCGGGGCCGACGATCCGCGCGCCCCCTCGCCCCAGGGCAAGGACGACTTCGTGCAGGGCCACCGCGGCGCCGCCGAGGCCGTGGCGCGCGAGAGCGGCATTCCGGCCAGTTTCATGCTGGGCCAGGCCGGGCACGAAACGGGCTGGGGCAAGAGCGAGATCCGCCACAAGGACGGCAGCAACTCGTTCAACCTGTTCGGCATCAAGGCCGGGCGCGGCTGGACGGGCAAGGTGGCCGAGATCACCACCACCGAATACATCAATGGCCAGGCACGCAAGGTGACCGCCAAGTTCCGCGCCTACGACTCCTATGCCGACTCGTTTCGCGACTACGCCCGCCTGATGACGGAAAACCCGCGCTACGAAAAGGCCCTGGCCAAGACGCACTCCGCCCAGGCGTGGGCGGCCGAGCTGCAAAAAGCCGGCTATGCCACCGACCCGCAATACGCCAGCAAGCTCAGCCGGGCCATCCAGAGCACGCTGGCCGTGGCCCGCGTGCCGGCCGCAGGCCAGGCCGCGGCGGGCGGCGTCCAGGCCTGAAGGCCATGCTCCCTGCCAGCACACCCCAGCACACCGCTGAAGCCCCGCACACCGCCCCAGCAGCACCATGAGCCTTCTGAACGTCGGCGCCCGCGCCCTTCTCGCCAACCAGGTGGCCTTGCAGACCACCGGGCACAACATCGCCAACGTCAGCGTGGCAGGCTACTCGCGCCAGAACGTGGTCATGCAGACCGTGCCCGGCCAGTTCACCGGCGCCGGCTACATCGGCAAGGGCGTGCAGGTGGCCACCATCCTGCGCAACCACAACGAGCTGCTGACGCGCCAGGCCGCGGCCGCCCAGGCCGTGCAGGCGGCAGACACCACGCGCGCCGAGCGCGTCAGCCAGTTGCAGGACGTGTTCAAGGGCGGCACCAGCGGGCTGGGTGCGGCCATCACCGACATGCTCAACTCGCTGGGCGACGTGATCAACTCGCCCACCGACATCACGGCGCGCACCGTCTCGCTCACCCGCATGGACGAGATGGCCGCGCGCATGCGCTCCTCGGCCGAGCAGCTGCAGCAGATCGAGGGCGCGGTGAACGAGCAGCTCAAGACCGACGTGGTGCGCATCAACAGCCTGGCCGGCAGCATTGCCGACGTGAACGAGCAGATCGCCCGCGTCAAGGGCAATGGCCAGACGCCCAACGACCTGCTGGACCGGCGCGACCAGCTCATCCGCGAGCTCAACCAGTACGTGCAGACCACGCAGATTCCGGCCGACGACGGCACGGTGGGCGTGTTCGTGGGCGGCAGCCAGGCGCTGGTGCTGGGCGCCACGGCGGCGCAGCTGTCCATCGACGAGTCGCAGCTGTTTCCCGGCAGCCGCCAGCAGGGTTTGTACTTCGTGCGGGCTGGCGCGGCGCCCGTGGAGCTGAATGACAGCATGCTGGGCGGCGGCGAAGTGGCCGGCCTGCTGCGCTTTGCCAACCAGGACCTGGCCGAAGGCCGCAACCTGCTGGGGCGCATGGCGCTGGCCATCGGCACGACCATGAACTACCAGCAAAAGCTGGGCCTGACGCTGGACGGCCAGCCCGGCAAGGCGCTGTTCGCCCTGCCGGCGCAGGTGACAGGCGCCACGCGCGGCACCTCGCAGGGCCACATCGACCTGGGCAACTCCGCGGCGCTCTCGCCCACGCAGTTCGCTGCATCGGACTACGAAGTGCGCTTTGCCAACACCGGCTCGGCCGGCCAGGTGGTGCGCCTGTCGGACGGCAAGGCCTTCGCCTTTGCCGACCTGAACGACCTGCGCAGCCAGAAGATCGACGGCCTGACCTTCGACTTCGACGCGGCCCACCCCCCCACCGCCGGCGAGCGCGTGCTGTTCCAGCCCTTTGCCGGGGCCGCGGCCAACCTGCAGATGCTGGTGTACTCGCCGCGCGACCTGGCCGCTGCCAACCCGGTCAACGCGGCCATGGGCACGACCAACAGCGGCACGCTGCAGCTGGCCGGCCTGAAGGCCACGGGCCTGCAGTGGAATGGCGTCAGCTCGAGCGTGCAGACCACCGGCAGCATCACGGCCCCGCCCAGCCCGACACCGCCGGCCACGGGCGGCGGCGTCACGCTGACCTTCAACGCCAATGGGGAGTTCAACCTGGGCGGCACCACCGGCACGCCGCTGGACATGAACGCCAACCCGCCCGTCCTGCTGGCCGGCCCGCCCTACGCCTATGTGCCAGGCCAGGCCATTCATATCGACGGCTGGTCCATCACGCTGCAGGGCACGCCCGCGGACGGGGACACGGTAAAGGTGGGCAACGCGCTGGACCCGCAATACGGCGACATCTACACCCGCAACGCCGGCAACGCCGGCGCCCTGCAGCAGCTGCGCGACGTGAAGATGTTCGACGAATCGACGCTCGCCGACGGCTACGCCGGCCTGATGGCCCAGGTGGGCACGCGCACGCAAAGCGCCGCCTACGCGGCCAAGCTGTCGGAATCCATCGCCAGCAACCTGGAGGCCAGCCGCACGGCCGTCTCCGGCGTAAACCTGGACGAGGAAGCCGCCAAGCTGATCCAGTACCAGCAGGCCTACCAGGCCTCGGCCAAGATGCTGCAGGTGGCGCAGACCATCTTCGACAACCTGCTGCAGACCATGGGCCGCTGACGCGCCGCAGCTCCCACCTGACGCAACCCTTCTTTCACCGGACCCGACATGACCAGCAGCTTCTTTCGCGTGAGCACGGCCAACATGTACGACGCCAGCGTGCGCAATCTGGCGACGCGCCAAAAGACTCTGGTGGACCTGCAGGAAAACCTCACCTCGGGCAAGCGCGTGGTGCGCGCCAGCGACGACCCCGTGGCCGCCGCACAGGCCGAGCGCGCGCTCACCCGCATCAACCGCATCCAGAGCGAGCAGCGCGCCCTGGACGTGCAGCGCGGCGCCGTGGCCCTGGCCGAATCCACCCTGGGCGACGCCGTCAGCCTGGTGCAGGAGATGCGCCAGCTCATCGTGGCCGCCGGCAGCGGCACGCTCAAGAGCGAGGACCGCAAGACCTACGCCAACCAGCTGCAAAGCCTGCGCGACCAGTTCAGCGAAGTCATCAACCGCAAGGACACCAATGGCGTGCCGCTGTTGGGCGCCCTGGGCAGCGCGCTGCAGGCCTTCGCCGGGCCGGCGCTGTCGGGCAGCGACTACCGCTTCGACGGCCTGCCGGGCCAGGCGGCCAGCAGCGGCACGGACATCAGCAGCGCGCTGGACGGCCACGCCGCGCTGATGTTCGACCCGGTGCGCGACGGCATCTACACCGCCGGCGTGACGCGTGCGGCGGGCAGCTCGCTGGTGACCAGCGCCGTCACCACCAGCAACCGGCAGGCGCTGGCGGGCGCCGACTACAAAATGTCGATCACCGGCGTGACGGTGGACCCGGTCAACGGCACCACCACGGTCAGCTATGCACTGAGCATGAACGGCGGCACCACCAGCTCACACACCGCGACCGCGCCCACGGGCCAGCCCATCCCCATTGAAATCAAGCAGGGCACAGACACGGTCATGTCCTTTTCCCTGACCGGCACGCCTGCCGCGGGCGACGAGGTCAGCATGAAACCCAGCTCCAGCCTGATGGGGACGCTGGACTCGGCCATCCGCGGCATCGCCGGCGCCGGCGACAGCGTCGCCGCCGCGCAGGCGGTGGGCCAGGCGCTGGCCAACATCGACGCCGGCATGGAGCGGCTGCACAACATGCGCGGCTATGCCGGCGAGCTGCTCAACCGCGCCGACCGCATCAGCCACGACCAGGAAGGCCGCGCCCTGCAGCTGGAAGGCGACCGCTCGCGCGCCGAAGACCTGGACATGGTCCGGGGCATCTCCGACTTCCAGAACGCCCACGTGGGCTACCAGGCCGCCCTGCAGTCCTACGCGCAGGTGCAAAAGCTCTCGCTGTTCGACTACATGCGCTAGGCACCACAATCGCGGCATCGCGCCTTTTTTCCGCGTCCTGAACCGCTTTCGCCCCCATGGTCCAATCCGTCCTCGGCAGCCTGGTGCTGGGCTACCGCCCCTTGTGGAACGCCGCCCGGCGCCTGGCTGGCGTGCAGCTGTACGTGCAGCCCGCCGGCGGCGCCCGCGTGGATGCGCCGCACCTGCTGCGCACGCTGCAGGAGCTGTGGACGGCCAGCTCGCCGCCGCTGCTGCTCAGCCCGCGCTCGCCTCTGCTGGCCGCCGAGCTGCTGGAGCACGCCCCGCGCGGAGCGCCCTGGATCGGGCTGCCCGCCGCCTGGCTGGACGAGCCGCAGCTGCGCAGCCGCGCCCAGGCTGCCCACGCGCGCGGCCTGCGCCTGGTCTGGCAGGGCGAGCTGGCGCAGCTGCCCGACGCCGACACCGCCCTTTTGTTCGACAACAGCCTGCTGCACCTGACCGGCGCCGACGCCGTGCGCGCCCTGCAGTCGGCCAGCGCCGCGGCGCAGCGCGGGGCAGCGGCGCCGGCCAACCCGCTGATCCACGGGCAGATGTACGACAACGTGGCCAGCCGCGCGCTGCTCACCCACTGCCTGGACGCCAGCGGCGCCCTGGCCGTGGCCGGCTGGCCCCTGGAGGACGTGCTCTACAGCCTGCGCCACCAGCCCGTGCAGCCGGCGCACGAGGTGGTGCAAAAGCTGCTCAAGGCCATCGATTCGGAACAGTCCATCGACCGCTTCGAGGAAATCCTGAGCGAAGACCCGCTGCTGGCCTACCGCTTCCTCACGTACACCAACTCGGCCGCCCTGGGCCTGCGCACGGGCGTGGACTCGCTGCGCCGCGGGCTGGTCATGATGGGCTACGGCTCGCTGTCGCGCTGGCTGGCCGAGCAGCTGCCGCACAGCGCCACCGAGCCCGACCTGCGCCCGGTGCGCGAGACCATGGTGCTGCGCGCCCTGGTCACCGAGCACCTGCTGGACGCCGGCGAGGGCAAGGAGCTGCGCCGCGAGGTCTATCTGAGCGGCCTGCTGTCGCAGATGGACGAGCTGCTGCGCGAGCCGCTGGGCGCCATCCTGCGCCGCCTGCCGCTGTCCGAGCGCGTGTACAACGCCGCCGTGCTGCGCACCGGCCCCTACGCCCCCAGCCTGGAGATGGCCTGCGCGCTGGAAGAAGGCGACGCACACGCCATCACGGCGCTGTGCGAGATGCACGAGATGTCGCTCGAATACGTCAACCGCGCCCTGCTGCGCGTGCTGTCCGAGCGCGTGGTGGAACGCCCGGGGCGCGGCTGATGCTCCAGAAGCGTTGAGGGCCTTTTTGGCTTGTAACGCTTGTCCATCAAGCGCTGCAAGCTATGGTTTTAATAGCAACGACGCCAGCACATGTAACCGCCCTTGCCTATAGTGGCCCGCGCCGCCACTCATCCATAACGCAAGGAGATCGCCCATGCCTGCCACCCTGCCCCGCACCCCGCTTTGCGACCTGCTCGGCTGCCGCCTGCCCATCGTGCTGGCCGGCATGGGCGGGGTGGCGCGCTCGCAGCTGGTGGCCGCGGTCACGCAGGCGGGCGGCTTCGGCTTTCTGGGCATGGTGCGCGAGCCTTTGCAGCTCATCGAGCGCGAGGTCGCCGCCGTGCGCGCCGCCGGGCACACGCGCTTTGGCGTCAACCTGATTCCGGCCGGCACCGAAGCGGCCCTGCTGGCCTCGCAGATCGACCTGTGCATCGCCCTGCAGGTGCCAGTGGTGGGCCTGTTCTGGGACGTGCACGCGCCGACCGTCGAGCGGCTGCGCGCCGCCGGCATCACCGTGGTGCACCAGGTGGGCTCGGCCCGGCACGCCCTGGCCGCGCAGGCGGCGGGCGCCCATGCGCTGATCGCCCAAGGGGTGGAGGCCGGCGGCCACGTGCACGGCCGCCAGCCGCTGGCCGAGGTGCTGGGCGAAGTGCTGGCCCTGGCCGAAGTGCCCGTGGCCGCCGCCGGCGGCCTGGCCGACGGCCAGGACGTGGCCCGCGTGCTGGCCGCCGGCGCCCAGGCCGCCGTGCTGGGAACGGCCTTCATCGCCACCGAGGAGTCCTTCGCCCACGACGTGCACAAGCAGCACCTGCTGGCCGCCCAGGCCGGCGACACGGTGCTGACCGAGGCCTTCCACATCAACTGGCCGCCGCACGCGCCGGTGCGCGTGCTGGCCTGCCCGGTCACCCGCGGCGAGCGCGGCGACCCGCAGGCCAGCGGCCGCACCGTGATCGGCGAAGAAGAAGGCCGGCCCATCTATCTGTTCTCCACTGACTCGCCGCTGCGCTCCATGACCGGCGAGCTGGACGCCATGGCGCTGTACGCCGGCTGCGGCGTGGGCAAGGTGGATGCCATCGTGCCGGCCGCCGCGCTGGTGCAGCAGCTGGCGCAGGAGGCCGCCGCCCACCTGGCGCTGCTGACCGAGCCGCCCGTCGAATACGCCTCGCCCGTGTGCTACGCGCCGCAGTTCGAGCGCGAGCGCGACGACCAACTCGCCGCGCGCCTGAACGAGCTGCTGGAGGCCGAGCGCGCCGGCGCCCGCATCACGCTGGAGAGCGCCCGGGCGCTGCAGCCGGGCCAGGAAGACCTGCGCCCGCTGATCGAGTCCATCCACGACGACGAGGTCAAGTGGTGCGGCATGCTGCTGCGCGCCCTGCGCAGCCTGGGCGTCCAGCCCTCCAGCCGCACGGGAGACTTCTACGAGCGCGCCATGGCGGTGCAGGACCTGGGTGAGCGCCTGGCTTTGCTCAACCGCGGCCAGGGCTGGGTGGCGCGCAAGGTGCGCGAGCTGCTGGCCGAGCTGGAGCACGAGGAGCTGCGGGATGGCCTGCAGGCCATGCTGCAGGGCCACCAGCACCAGCTGGCGCAGGTCAACCGCCGCCTGGGGCTGGACGCGCCGGCACGCTGACGCGCGCTCGTCACACCAGCAGGCGCCGTGGATCCGGCTTTGCCGGTCCGGTGGCGCCGTCTCCCTTCCCAGCGCGTAGCGCGCCAGAGAAGGGAGAAGCCGCGTAGCGGCTCAGAGGGATGATCGGAATGCTCGCCAGAAAGCGGGCTCCTGCGTGGTGCCGAAGTTGATGCGCATCAGCGTGCAAGGCTGGCGCGTGGCGTGGAACAGCGCGCCGGGGGCGATCAGGTAGCCCTCGTCCAGCATGCGCTGGGCCAGCACGTCGGTGTCCACGCCGGTGTCCACCCAGCCGAACATGCCGGCCGGCTCGGCGGCAAAGGTGCAGCCGGCCTCCAGCGCCAGCTGCACGCTGCGCGCGCGCGCCTGGGCCAGGGCCAGGCGGATGCGCTCGCCGTGGCGGCGCAGCTGGCCCTGCTCGATGCACAGCGCCAGCGCCTTTTCCAACAGCGAAGGCGTGGTCAGGGTGGACAGCAGCTTGGTGTCCAGCAGCCGCTCGACCAGGTGCGGCGGCGCCGCCAGGTAGCCGATGCGCCAGTTGGGCGCCAGGATCTTGGCAAAGCCGCTCACGTAGATGGTGCGCGCCAGGCCGTCCAGCGCCGACAGCCGCGTGGCGTGCTCGGGGGCGATGTGGCCGTAGGTGTCGTCCTCGGCGATGTAGAAGTCGTGCTGCTGCGCCAGCTGCAGGATGCGGTGCGCGCTGGCCGGCGACAGGCTGTAGCCGGTGGGGTTGTGCAGCACGCTGACACTCACGAACAGCCGCGGCGAGTGCAGCTCGCACAGGCGCGCCATGACGGCCAGGTCGGGCCCGTCGGGGCCGCGCGGCACGGGCAGCACGCGCATGCCGAGGGCGTCCAGCCGGGCGAACTCCACGCTCCAGCCGGGTTCTTCCACCAGCACCGGATCGCCGGCCTTGAGCAGCGCGCGGCTGACGATGTCCAGCGCCTGCGTGGCGCCCATGGTGGTGATGATCTGCTGCGCAGTGGCGGGGATCTGCTGGCCGCCCAGGCGCCGGGCGAGGGCCTCGCGCAGGCCGGCGTCGCCCATGGGCTCGCCGTAGCTGAACGAGCCCTGGTCCAGCGCGCCGCTGGCGGCCACCTTGCGCACGGCGGCGGACAAAAAGCGCGCCTCCTGCAGCCAGGCCATGGGCAGCACGCCGGCGCCTGGCTGCGGGCGGGCCGAAGGCTGGTGGAACATGCCGCGGATCAGCGCCGTGGCGTTGATGCGCGAGCCGGCGGCGCGCGCCGCGCCCATGGCGCCCTGCAGCGTGCCCGGCGCCGCTTCTGTATTGATAGCTGCCGGCGCTTGCTCCGCCTGCGCTGGAGGCACTTTTTGCCCCAAATCGCGTACGAAGAAGCCGCGCTGGCGCTGGGCCTGCACCAGGCCCTGCGCCAGCAGCTTGTCGTAGGCGGCGACCACCGTGTGCGGACTCACGCCCTGCTGGCGCGCGCATTCGCGCACCGAGGGCAGGCGGGCGCCGGCGGGCAGCAGCCGCGCGCGAATGCGCTCGGCAAAGCGCTCGGCCAGCTGGTCGGTCAGGGTGCGGTCGGGGGTGCGGGTGAGCATGTGTCGGTAGCGCTGGCGATACAGTTTCTGCGGGTGTGGGGCTGTACTGTATCGGTACTGTAATGGCGCCAGGGCCTAGAGTGGCTACCTGTCCCACCTGCACGCCGCCCGACACTGTTATGCCTTTGGTCGAATTCACCGCCCTCCTGGTGCTGGCCACCGCGATGAGCTTCACGCCCGGCCCCAACACCACGCTGTCCACCGCCCTGGCGGCCAACCGCGGCCTGCCCGCGGCGATGCGCTTCGTCGTCGCCGTGCCCGTGGGCTGGAGCCTGCTGCTGCTGCTGTGCGCCGCCGGCCTGGGCGCGGCGGTGGTGGCCGTGCCGCCGCTGCGCTGGGCCATCAAGGCGCTGGGCATCGGCTACCTGCTGTGGCTGGCGTTCAAGCTGGCGCAGTCCCCCCGCCTGGGCGAGGCCGACGCGTCCCGCCTGTCGGTGGGCTTTTGGCAGGGCGTGGCCCTGCAGTTCGTGAACATCAAGGCCTGGCTGCTGGCGCTGACCATCGTCGCCGGCTGGATCATCGGCAAGGACGACGGCGCGGCGCGTTTGGGCATCGTGCTGCCGGTCATGCTGGTCTTTGCCTTCACCAGCAACCTCACCTACGCCGCGCTGGGCGCGCTCTTGCGCCACTGGCTGGCGCGCGGCCGGCGCCTGCTGTGGTTCAACCGCGCCATGGCGGCCGTGCTGGTGGCCACCGCGCTGTGGATGGTGGCGGCATGAGCCCCCCGCCCGGCCGTCCCGCAGGGGGCGCGCACCGCAGTCGGAGGGACGGAGGCCACGCCCTGAGCGGCGAGCGCACCACATCGCCGCTGCCGCCGGCCGGCGCCGCCCCGCTGCAATCGCAGGAAACCCGTGGGCTGCTGCTGGGCCTGGTGGGCGTGGCCATCTTCGCGCTCACCCTGCCCATGACCCGCCTGGCCGTGGGCACGCCCGAGGCGCCCCTGATGAGCGGGCTGTTCATCGCCATGGGCCGCGCCGCCGTGGCGGGGCTGCTGTCGGCGGCCCTGCTGGCCTGGCAGCGGGCGCCGCTGCCGGCACGCGCCGACTGGTGGCCGCTGGCCCTCACGGCGGCGGGCGTGGTGTTCGGCTTTCCGCTGCTCACCTCGTGGGCCATGCGCTACGTGGGCGCGGTGCACGCGGCCGTCATCATCGGACTGCTGCCGCTGGCCACGGCGGCGGCCGGGGCGCTGCTGCACCGCCAGCGGCCCGCGGGCGCCTTCTGGGCCTGCGCGCTGCTGGGCTCGGCCCTGGTGGTGGCCTATGCGCTGCTGCGCTCGGGCCAGGAGGGCCTGGCGCTGCACCCGGCCGACCTGCTGCTGATGGCCGCCGTGGTCTGCGCCGCCGGCGGCTACGCCTGGGGCGGACGCCTGGCGCAGCACATGCGCGCCGACGCGGTCATCTGCTGGGCGCTGGTGCTGTCGCTGCCGGCCACGCTGCCGCTGGCGCTGTGGTCATGGCCGCGCGCGGCCCTGCCGGCCGCGGCCTGGGGCGGCTTTGCCTACGTGGCGGTGTTTTCCATGTGGCTGGGCTTTTTCGCCTGGTACCGCGGACTGGCCCTAGGGGGCACGGTGCGCGTCAGCCAGACGCAGCTGGCCCAGCCCTTCTTGAGCATGCTGTTTGCCGTGCCGCTGCTGGGCGAGCGCCTGGACGCGGTGAGCCTGGGCTTTGGCCTGGCGGTGCTGGCCACGGTGGCCATCGGCCGGCGCCTGCCGGTGCAAAAGCGCTGACGCGCCCCCATGAATCCGTTGCCGTATGCTGCGCACGCCCTGCGGCCACCCGTGCCGCGGGCGCCCGCCGCACAACGGCAATCCTCTCAACCCATGACGGCGCTAAAAGCGCTGCTCTTTTTCGTCGGAGACACCACCCCATGACCGCATGGACCCTGGCCCAACGCGCCGCCAAAATGAACCCTTCCGTGATCCGCGAGATCCTGAAGGTGACCGAAAAGCCCGGCATCATCAGCCTGGCCGGCGGCCTGCCCTCGCCGCAGACCTTTCCCGTCGAGTCGTTTGCGCAGGCCGCCGCCCAGGTGCTGGCGCACGACGGCGTGTCGGCCCTGCAGTACGCGGCCAGCGAGGGTTACACCCCGCTGCGCGAGGCCATCGCCGGCTTTCTGCCCTGGGACGTGGACCCGGACCAGGTCCTGATCACCACCGGCAGCCAGCAGGCGCTGGACCTGATCGCCAAGGTGCTGATCGACGAAGGCAGCCGCGTGCTGGTGGAGACGCCCACCTACCTGGGCGCGCTGCAGGCCTTCGCCCCCATGGAGCCGCAGGTGGTGGCCGTGGCCAGCGACGACGAGGGTGTGCTGGTCGATGACCTGGCCGCCCAGGTGGGCAGCGGCGCGGACAAGGCACGCTTTCTGTACGTGCTGCCCAACTTCCAGAACCCCACCGGCCGCACCATGACCGAGGCGCGCCGCCAGCAGCTGGTGGACCGCGCCGCCGCGCTGGGCCTGCCCCTGGTGGAGGACAACCCCTATGGCGACCTGTGGTTCGACCAGCCGCCCCCCCCGCCGCTGACGGCGCGCAACCCCGACGGCTGCATCTACATGGGGTCGTTCTCCAAGGTATTGGCGCCCGGCCTGCGCCTGGGGTTCCTGGTGGCGCCGCGCCACATCTACCCCAAGCTCTTGCAGGCCAAACAGGCGGCCGACCTGCACACGCCCAGCTTCAACCAGCGCCTGGTGGCCGAGGTGATGAAAAACGGCTTCCTGGACCGGCACGTGCCCACCATCCGCGCCCTGTACAAGGCGCAGTGCGAGGCCATGCTGGGCGCGCTGGAAGAACACCTCAGGCCCCTGGGCGTGCACTGGAGCCGTCCGGCCGGCGGCATGTTCCTGTGGCTGCGCCTGCCGCAAGGCATGAGCGCCACCCAACTGCTGCCGCGCGCGGTGGAGCACAACGTGGCCTTCGTGCCCGGCGCGGCCTTCTACGCCGGGGACGGCGACCCGCGCACGCTGCGCCTGTCCTTCGTCACCGCCAGCGAAGCGCAGATCCGCACGGGCATTGCCGCTCTGGCTGCGGCGATTCAGATGACAACCCCCTGAGCGGCTTGCGCCGCTTCCCCCTTCTCTCGCAAAGCTGCGCTTTGCGGGAAGGGGGACGCCGCCCGTGCGGCGGGGCGGCCCTTGCACGGCGGCCCTCGCCTGGCGGGCGCCGGTTGCAGAGGTCGCCAGCGACGCGCACACCATAAATAACTCATACGGAGCCTTTCGCATGCGCCAGCGCCCTTTCCAGCAGGTCGATGTCTTCACCGCCACGCCCTATCTCGGCAACCCGCTGGCCGTGGTGCTGGACGGCGAGGGCCTGAGCGACGACGAGATGCAGCGGTTCACGAACTGGACCAACCTGTCGGAGGCCACCTTCGTGCTGCCGCCCACCGAGGCCGGCCGCGCCGCCGGGGCCGACTACCGGGTGCGCATCTTCTGCCCCGGGCGCGAGCTGCCGTTTGCCGGCCACCCCACGCTGGGCAGCTGCCACGCCTGGCTGGCCGCCGGCGGGCGGCCGCGCCAGCCGGGGCGCATCGTGCAGGAATGCGGCGTGGGCCTGGTCCAGCTGCGCCAGGACGGCCGGCAGCTGGCGTTTGCCGCGCCGCCGCTCATCAAGAGCGGGCCGCTTGCCGAAGCCGAGGTGCAGCTGATCGCCCGCGGCCTGGGGCTGGCGCGCAGCGACATCCTGCACCACGCCTGGTGCGACAACGGGCCGAACTGGCGCGGCGTGATGCTGGCCTCGGCCGGGCAGGTGCTGGCGCTTGCGCCCGACGCCGCCGTGCTGGCCGGCCTGGACGTGGGCGTGGTCGGCCCGCACGGCAAGGTCGGCGTGGTGGCCCCCCATGCAGCGGGCGCGACTGACGCGGCCTTCGAGGTGCGCGCCTTCTTTCCCGGTAACAACGGCATGGCCGAAGACCCCGTCACCGGCAGCCTGAACGCCGCCCTGGCCCAGTGGCTGATAGGCGCCGGCCTGGCGCCCGCGCACTACGTGGCCGCCCAGGGCACGGCGCTGGGCCGCGCCGGGCGCGTACATGTGCGCCAGGACGGCGGCGAGATCTGGATCGGTGGCGACGCGGTCACCTGCGTGCGCGGCGAGGTGCTGCTGTGAGGGCCGACCCCTCCTGCTGCCCCGGCGTGGATCACCTGGTCATCCTGGCCGCCGACCTGCGCCAGGGCGCCGACTGGTGCCGCCGCACGCTGGGCGTGGAGCCGGCCCAGGGCGGCGAGCACCCTTTGATGGGCACGCACAACCGGCTGCTGAACATCTGCAGCCCCGAACACCCGCGCAGCTACCTGGAGATCATTGCTATTAATAAAGGAGCTGCCAGCGCACGCCAGGCGGGCGCTGCACGCTGGTTTGACATGGATGATCCGGCCCTGCAAAAGCAGGTGGCCGACCATGGCCCGCGCCTCATCCACTGGGTGGCTTGCGTGCCGGACGTCGCCGCCAGCCACGCGGCGCTGGCCGCGCGCGGGCTGGATGCGGGCGAGATCGTCACCGCCAGCCGCCCCACGCCGCTGGGCCTGCTGCAGTGGCGCCTCACCGTGCGCCAGGACGGCCAGCGGCTGATGCACGGCTGCCTGCCCACGCTGATCGAGTGGGGCGAGCGCCACCCCTGCCACGCCCTGCCGGACAGCGGCGTGCAGCTGCAGTCGCTGCGCCTGGAGCACCCCGAGGCCCACCTGCTTGCCGGCGCCTGCACCGCCGCCGGGCTGCACCAGGTGGCCGTGGAGGCCGCCGCCGCGCCGCGCCTGCGTGCCACGTTGCGCACGCCGCTGGGGCTGGTCAGCCTGTCCAGCCACGCCCCGCAATGACATCGCCCCAGAAAGCAGCCATGACCGCCCCTGCCCTGCCCGCGCTGGCCGACATCGAGGACGCCGCCCGCACGGTCTACCAGCAGTTCCAGGCCACACCCCAGTACCGCTGGGCTCTGCTGGAGCGGCGCCTGGGCACCGAGTGCTGGCTCAAGCACGAGAACCACAACCCTGTGGGCGCTTTCAAGATCCGCGGCGGGCTGACCTACTTCGCGCAGATGGCACGCCGCGGCGAGCTGCCGCGCGAGGTCATCAGCGCCACGCGCGGCAACCACGGCCAGAGCATCGGCTGGGCCGCGCGCCAGCATGGCGTGGCCTGCACCATCGTCGTGCCGCACGGCAATTCGCTGGAGAAAAACGCCGCCATGCGCGCCCTGGGCGCGCAGCTCATCGAGCATGGCGACGACTTCCAGGCGGCGCGCGAGCACGCCATGGCCCTGGCGGTGCAGCGCGGCGCCCACATGGTGCCCAGCTACCACGCCGACCTGGTGCGCGGCGTGGCCACCTACTGGTGGGAGCTGCTGCGCGCCGTGCCGCACCTGCAGGTCGCCTACGTGCCCATCGGCATGGGCTCGGGCGCCTGCGCCGCCATCGCCGCCAAGCGGGCGCTGGGCCACGGCGTGCGCATCGTCGGCGTGGTCAGCCGCCACGCCACCACCTATGCCGATTCGCTGGCCGCCGGCCGCGTGGTCGAGGCGCCGGTCAGCACCGTGCTGGCCGACGGCATGGCGGTGCGCGTGGCCGACCCGCAGGCGCTGGCCGTGCTGCAGCAGCACCTGGACCACGTGGTGCAGGTCAGCGACGAGGAGGTGGCCGCCGCCATGCGCGCGCTGTTTGCCGACACGCACAACGTGGCCGAAGGCGCCGGCGCCGCCGCCCTGGCCGGCGCGCTGCAGGAGCAAGCCAGCCTGGCCGGCCAGGCCGTAGGCCTGGCACTGACCGGCGGTAACGTGGACGCCGGGGTGTTCGCGCGCACGCTGGCGGCCGGCTGACGCCCCGGTCGCGCCAGCGACAGACCGGCGCAGGCCCGGTCCGCACAATCGCCGCGCATGGGAACCCTCTACCTCGTGCGCCACGGCCAGGCGTCCTTTGGCGCCGATGACTACGACCAGCTCAGCGAGCGCGGCCACGAGCAGGCCGTGCGCCTGGGCGCCTATTGGCGCGAGCGCGGCCTGCAGTTCGACGCCGTGCTGTGCGGCACGCTGCGCCGCCACGAGCAGACGCTGGCCGGCATCGCGCAGGGCCTGGGCGGCGCGCCCCAGGCGCTGTCCGTGCCCCAGCTCAACGAATACGACAGCCTGGCGCTGATCCGCGCCGTGCGCCCCTCGCCGCTGCCGGCGCCTGCCACACCCGAGCTGTACCGGCAGTACTTCCGCCTGCTGTGCGACGCGCTGGCGCAGTGGATGGGCGGCACGCTCAGCCCCGAGGGCATGCCCGGCTGGGAGCAGTTTCGCAGCGGCGTGCACGGCGTGCTGGAGCAGGTGCGCCAGCGCCACGCGGGGCACAACGTGCTGCTGGTGTCCAGCGGCGGGCCCATCTCCACGGCCGTGGGCGAGGTGCTGTCCACCCCGGCAGAGGTGACCATAGCGCTGAACATGCGCCTGCGCAACAGCGCCGTGACCGAGTTCAGCATCGGCCCGAAGCGGCTGATGATGCAGACCTTCAACAGCCTGGCCCACCTGGACGGGCCGCAGTACGAGGGCTGGGCCACGCACGCCTGAGGCGGCCTGCCATCTCAGGGTTGCCCTGCCTGTGCGCCGGCGTGGCGGGTGCGGACAATGGCGCGCATGTCCGCCGGTCAGATCATCGTCCTCGTCACGCCCCTGTTCTTTGCGCTGATGGCGCTGGAGTGGGCCGTTGCCCGCCGCCGCGCCTACCGCCCTCCGGCCCTGGCCGACGCCATCGGCAGCCTGAACCTGGGCCTGCTCAGCCAGACCAGCGCCCTGTTCACCGCGCTGCTGCGCATCGGCCTGTACACGCTGGCCTGGCAGCAGCTGGCGCTGTGGAAGAGTGACGCCTTCTGGACCACCTGGTACGGCTGGCTGCTGGCCCTGCTGCTGTACGACTTTTGCTACTACTGGCTGCACCGCATGGGCCACGAAGTGGGCGTGCTGTGGGCCGCGCACGCCGGGCACCACCAGAGCCAGCACTACAACCTGTCCACCGCCCTGCGCCAGACCAGTTCGGGCGCGCTGCTGGGCTGGCTGTTCTACCTGCCCATGGCCCTGGCCGGCGTGCCGCCGCTGGTCTTCGTGGTGGTCGGGCTCATCGACCTGCTCTACCAGTTCTGGGTGCACACCGAGCAGGTGGGCCGCCTGGGCTGGTTCGACCGCTGGTTCTGCAGCCCCAGCAACCACCGCGTACACCACGCCGTCAACGACGACTACCTGGACAAGAACTACGGCGGCATCCTCATCGTCTGGGACCGCCTGTTCGGCACCTTCAAGGACGAAGACCCGCAGCAGCCCTGCGTCTATGGCACGCGCGGGCTGCTCAACAGCTGGGACCCGCTGTGGGCCAACGCCCAGGTCTATGCCGGGCTGGCGCAGGACAGCTGGCGCACGCGCCGCCTGGCCGACAAGCTGCGTGTGTGGGTCAGGCCGCCGGGCTGGCGCCCCGACGACGTGGCCCGCAGCCACCCCAAGCCGGCCTTCGACATCAACGACATGCCCGTTTTCAACCCGCCCATGGGACGGGCGCTGCGCACATTCGCCGTGCTGCAGTTCCTCGCCCTGGTGGCCGGGGCGGCGGCCTTCCTGTGGACGGCCGAAGGCCTGCCCTGGCAGCAGGCGGTGCTGTGGTTTGCCACGCTGGTGGCGTGCCAGTGGACGCTGGGCGCGGCCACCCAGGGACGCATCGGCATGGCGCAGGCGCTAATGATCCAGGCGGGCGCCCTGGCCACCGCCACCGCCGCGCTGGAGCTGCGCGAATGGCACCTGCTGTTCAAGCCGCTGGCCATGATTTTTGCTATCGCAAGCGTAGCTGCCAGCGCACGCCGGCAAAGGGATGCAGGCACTTTTGACCATCAAAACACCAGCACCCGCCTGCTGCTGTGTGCGCTGGCCGGCTCGCTGGCGGGCGACGTGCTGCTGATGCTGCCCGGCCTGTTCCTGCCCGGGCTGGTGGCCTTCTTGCTGGCGCACCTGGCGTACCTGGCGCTGTTCCGCCAGGGCGTGCCTTGGGCCTGGCACGGCGCGCGTGGCGCGCTGCTGGCCGTGCTGGCCTTGGGCGCCGGCATGTACGCCTTCCTGGTGCAGGGCGGGCTGCCGGCCGGGTTGCGCCTGCCCGTGGCGGCCTACGTGCTGGCCATCGCCCTGATGGCCGCCCAGGCCCTGGCGCGCCACGCCCGGCTGCGCGGCCAGGTGCCCGGCACCCTGGCCGTGGCCGTGGGCGCCACGCTGTTCATGCTGAGCGACACGCTGCTGGCCATTAACCGCTTCGTGCAGCCCCTGCCCTGGTCGCAGGCATGGGTGCTGTCCACCTATTTCGCGGCGCAGGCGCTGATCGTGGTGGGCATGCTGCGCGGCCTGGCGGCGCCGGCGCCTGCCACCGCTGCGCCCAAGCCAGGCCCTGCCGCGCCCACCATGGGCTTGACAGCTTGACGTATTTTTGCAACAATACGCGCTTCGTCGTTTTCGGAGTCCCCACGTGGACAGTGCCAGTTCAACCAGCGAATCACCGCGCGCCGCAATGGCAGCGCCGCTGGCCGACTGACCGGATCACCTGCCCGCAGCAGGGGGCCGGCCGGCCCGCTTGCTGCTGTGCAGGGTTCGACGCAACCCTTTCCTGATCGATGCCTCGCCAGCCCGCCACCCGGGCCGGCAACGCATTGGCCCTCGCCGTGGTTCGCCACCCGCCTGTGCTGCAAAGCGCAGGCGCCGTGTTGACGCGTACCGCTACGTGGCTGCCTCCCGTGCCCGCACAGGAGATCGCCATGCCCTTGTTTTTCTGGTCCCCGCGCCTGACGCGCCGCGCCCTGCCCTGCCCGCTCGCAGCGCAGGCCGAGCGCCACGTTCAGCCCGCCCCGCCGTTGGCGCACATCCTGGAGCTGGACGCGCGCACCGACTGGCCCACGCACCGCATCCGCAGCTTTCTCGGCATGCAGGACGCGCCGGGCCGCCCCGGCGACCGCTGACGCGCAGCGGCCGCCCGCCCGCGCCGCCAGGTCTTCGCACCCAGCGGCGCAGGGCTGTTTTCGCCGCACGGCCGTGCCGCCGGCTGCCTGCCACGCATTGCGCGCGGCGGGGCAGCCGGCAAGGCCTGCTTTTTTTCCATCTTCTGCCGAACCCGCCGCGCGCAGGTCGGGCCCCGCCATTGGCGCAGGGCGCGAGCTGCGCGCGGCGGCGTTCATCGCTCCCTGAAGGAACCCCAACTACATGCTGCATTCCACGGGACGGCGGCGCACCGCGCGCCCTCAACCCGAAGTCCTCAAGTATTCCCATGCCATTGCCCCGGCTGCGGGCAGCGGCGCGCTGGAGCGCGCCCTGCTGGCCGCCCTGCGCCTGCGCCGCCCCCAGGTACTGGAGCGACTGGCCGAGCAGGCCGGCGCCCTCGCCTTTGCCAGCGCCCTGGCAGCGCTGAGCACACGCCAGATGGTGGACGCCCTGCTGCTGCTGCCCGGCGCGCAGCGCGCGGCCGTCTGCGCGCAGCTGCCGCCCGTGGCGCGGCGGCGCTGGCATGCGCTGGCGGCGCAGGAGGAGACGACAGAGGATCGGCAGCAGCCCGCGGCCGCCGTGCCCGCCCCGGCGCACGCTGGCGCCGCCCGCGCCCGGTTGCCGCGCGGCCTCAAGCTGGCCTGGCCGTGGTGGCGCGGCCGGTCGGCCGCCAGCGCCGGCGCGGCCGCTGGCTGAGCTACGCTCGGGCCCCCACCGCCTTTGGCCACCCCGGTTTTTCATCCATGCAGGCCCTGCACAACATCGACCCGTCTGCCACGCTGAACACCGTGGTCAGCCTGTTTTTCGCCTTCGTCTTCGGCAGCGTGATCGGACTGGAGCGCCAGGTGCGCCAACGCACGGCCGGCCTGCGCACCAACGCGCTGGTCGCAGTCGGCGCGGCGGTGTTCGTGGACCTGTCCATGCGCATGAACGGCGTGGAGGGCTCGGCGCGCGTGGTCTCCAACGTGATCACCGGCGTGGGCTTCCTGGGCGCGGGCGCCATCATGAAGGAAGGCATCAACGTGACCGGGCTGAACACGGCGGCCACGCTGTGGGGCTCGGCCGCGGTGGGCGCCTGCGCGGGCGCCAGCTTCATCGTGGAGGCGGCGCTGGCCACGCTGTTCGTGCTGGCCAGCAACACGCTCTTGCGCCCCGTGGTCAACCACATCAACCGCAGCCCCCTGAGCAGCGCCTCGGCCGAGGCGACCTACCACGTCTATGCGCTGTGCCGGCGCGGCGACCAGTCGGACGTGCGCGAGCGCATGGTGCAGCTGCTGGACGACGCGCACTACCCCGTGCGCACCGTGCACAAAAACCACCTGGGCCTGCGCGACACGGAGATCGAGGCGGTGCTGTACGCCACCTCGGTCGATGGCCAGGAGCTGGAAGCGGCCGTGCAGCGCATCGAGCAGCTGCCGGGCGTGCTGCAGGCCTACTGGAACGCCGGCAGCGCGCACACGGGCTGAGGGCGGATCTACTCCGCGAACAGCCCGCCCGAGGCCCGCGGCGGCGCCACGCCCAAATGGCGGTAGGCCGCCAGCGTGGCGATGCGCCCGCGCGGCGTGCGCTGCAGGAAGCCCTGCTGAATCAGGTAGGGCTCGATCACGTCCTCGATGGTGCCGCTTTCCTCGCCGATGCTGGCGGCGATGTTGTCCAGCCCTACGGGGCCGCCGTCGAAGCGGTGCACCACGGCCTCCAGGAGCTTTCTGTCCATCACGTCGAAACCCTGCGGGTCCACGTCCAGCATGGTCAGGGCCAGCTTTGCGATATCGAGCGTGATGCGCCCGTCGCCCTTCACGTCGGCATAGTCGCGCACGCGGCGCAGCAGGCGGTTGGCGATGCGCGGCGTGCCGCGCGAGCGGCGGGCGATCTCGAAGGCGCCGTCGTCTTCGATCGGCGCATGGAGCAGCCCGGCCGAGCGGCGCACGATGCGCGCCAGCTCTTCGGGCGTGTAGAACTCCAGCCGCGCCACGATGCCGAAGCGGTCGCGCAGCGGATTGGTGAGCATGCCCGCGCGCGTGGTGGCGCCCACCAGGGTGAAGGGCTGCAGATCCAGCTTGATGGAGCGCGCGGCCGGCCCCTCACCGATCATGATGTCGATCTGGTAGTCCTCCAGCGCCGGGTAGAGGATTTCCTCGACCACCGGCGACAGGCGGTGGATCTCGTCGATGAACAAGACGTCGTTCTTTTCCAGGTTGGTGAGCAGCGCCGCCAGGTCCTTGGGTTTTTCCAGCACCGGGCCGCTGGTCTGGCGCAGCTGCACGCCCAGCTCGGTGGCGATGATGTGGCTGAGCGTGGTCTTGCCCAGGCCCGGCGGGCCGAACAGCAGCACGTGGTCCAGCGCCTCGCCGCGCTTTTTCGCCGCGCCGATGAAAATCTCCAGCTGCTCGCGCGCCTTGGCCTGGCCCACGTATTCATCCAGGAGCTTGGGGCGCAGGGCGCGCTCCAGTGCCTCTTCCTGGGGGGATGTGGGCGCGTTGGACACCATGCGGTTGCGCCCCGGCGGCGGCGGGGCATCGGGGGCGAAGTCGTCGGTATGGATGGTCATGCTGGCGGCATTGTGCGCCGGCTGCGCCCGGCCAATAGCCCTGCCTGCGGATAACGGCTCTGCGGCTTTGGGTAACATCGTTGCCCGCTTTTGCCATCCGTTGTTTCCCGGACTGCGCGCCCGCGCGCGGCCCGGCTGCCGTACATGACCCATCCGAATCCGACCCCGTCCTCCCTGCTCAGCCGCATTGCCATCGCCATCGGCAGCTTCTTCGCCATCCTGGGCGACGCCCGCCTGGCCCAGGGCGTGCTGCGCCTGCGCGCAGGCGAGGCGCTGGCCGCCGACGCGCCGCCGCGCGAAGTGCGCGTGGAGGTGCCGGTCGAGAAAATCGTCGAAACCCGCATCGAGGTGCCCGTGGAGCGCGTCGTCGAAAGGGCGCTGGAAGTGCACGCCCCCACCGCCGCCCTGCAGCTGCTGGGGCTGCTGCAGCGCCAGGCGCGCTTTGTCGATTTCGTGCAGGAGGACGTGGCCGGCTACGGCGACGCGGAGATCGGCGCCGCCGCCCGCGTGGTGCACGAGGGCTGCCGCAAGGTGCTGGCCGAGCACTTCAGCCTGGCGCCCGTGCGCAGCGAGCCCGAAGGCAGCCGCGTGACGCTGCCCGCCGGCTTTGACGCTGCCGCCGTGCACGTCAGCGGCAACGTGGTCGGCCAGCCGCCCTTTGCCGGCACCTTGGCCCACCGCGGCTGGCAGGCCGAGGACGTGCGCCTGCCGCAGATCACCGACCCGCAGGCCGCGCGCATCCTGGCGCAGGCGGAGGTGGAGCTGTGAACGCTATCGATTCAATAGCTGCCAGCGCAGGCGGGACGGGCGCTGGAGGCCAAAAACACCCTGAATCACGCTACAGCGTCGGCATCGACCTGGGCACCACGCACTGTGCGCTGTCGTGGGTGGACGAGGCGCACAGCGACGGCGAGCGCGTGGCCCAGGGCGTGCTGGACATCCCCCAGCTCGTGGCGCCCGCCAGCGTGCAGGCGCAGGCCCTGCTGCCGTCGTTTCTGTACCTGCCGCATGAGAGCGAGCTGAGCGCCGCCGACCGCGCCCTGCCCGGCCAGGACGCAGCCCAGCCCTTCGTCGTGGGCGAGTTCGCCCGCGCGCGCGGCGCGGCCACGCCGATCCGGCTGGTCGCCAGCGCCAAGAGCTGGCTGTGCCACGGCGGCGTGGACCGGCGCGCGCCCATCCTGCCGGCCGATGCGCCGGCGGACGAAGTGCAGCGCATCTCGCCGCTGGCCGCCAGCACCGAATACCTGCGGCACCTGCGCCGCGCCTGGGACCAGGCCCACCCCGACGCGCCCCTGGCCGCGCAGCACGTCACCGTCACCATCCCTGCCTCGTTCGACCCGGCCGCGCGCGAGCTCACCGCCGAGGCCTGCCAAGCCGCCGGCTTTGCGCACCTGACGCTGCTGGAAGAACCCCAGGCCGCCCTGTACAGCTGGCTGCAGGCCAGCGGCGGCGCCTGGCGCAAGCAAGTCGTCAGCGGCGACGTGATCCTGGTGGTGGACGTGGGCGGCGGCACCACCGACCTGTCGCTCATTGCCGTGCAGGAGCACAGCGGCCAGCTGCAGCTGCAGCGCGTGGCCGTGGGCGAGCACATTCTGCTGGGCGGCGACAACATGGATCTGGCCCTGGCCTATGGCGTGGCGCGCAAGCTGGCCGCCGAAGGCCGGCAGCTGGACGCCTGGCAGACCCGCGCCCTGGCCCACGGCTGCCGCGCGGCAAAAGAGCAGCTGCTGGCCGACGAGGGCCTGGCCGCCGTGCCGGTGGTCGTGCCCAGCCGGGGCGCCAAGCTGATCGGCGGCAGCATTCGCACCGAAGTCACGCGCGCCGAGGTGCTGCAGCTGCTGGTGGAGGGCTTCTTCCCGCCCGCCGCCATCACCGACCGGCCGCAGGCGCGCGCCCGCGCCGCCCTGACCCAGCTGGGCCTGCCCTACGCGCAGGACGCGGCCGTCACGCGCCACCTGGCGGCCTTCCTGTCGCGCCAGGTGCAGGCCACGGCGCAGGCCGAAGGTGCCAGCTTCGCGCACCCCACGGCGGTGCTGTTCAATGGCGGCGTGCTCAAGGCGCCGCGGATCGAGGCGCGCATCCTGCAGGTGCTCAACGGCTGGCTGGCGGCCGAAGGCGCGCCGCCCGTGCGGCCGCTGGAGGGCGCGCAGCTGGACCTGGCCGTGGCACGCGGCGCCGCCTACTTCGGCCACGTCGCGCGCTCGGGCGCCGGCGTGCGCATCCGCGGCGGCACGGCGCAAAGCTACTACGTGGGCGTGGAGGGCAACATGCCGGCCATCCCCGGCATGGAGCCGCCCCTCAGCGCCCTGTGCCTGGCCCCCTTCGGCATGGAGGAGGGCACCGAGGCGGCCCTGCAGGACCAGCAGTTCGGCCTGGTGGTGGGCGAGCCGGTGCGGCTGCGCTTTTTCGGCTCGTCCGTGCGCCGCAGCGACGCCGTGGGCACGCTGCTGGACTTCTGGGGCGAAGGCGAGCTGGTGGAGCTGCAGGAGATCGAGCTGCACCTGCCCCCCGAGGGCCGCGCCGCAGGCGACGTGGTGCCCGTGACCCTGCAGGCGCGCGTGACCGACATCGGCACGCTGCAGCTGGCCTGCGTGCCGCCCGGCGGCCAAGAGCGCTGGAAGGTGGAGTTCGACGTGCGCGCCGCCAGCGGCCCGCCGGGCTGAGGCGCCGCTTCCCCCCTGCCCCAACCCCACTGCCCCGATTTTTCCCGCCCCGCCGGCCTGCTGCCGCGCGGGGCCTTGTCCCACCGGCGCTCCCGCCACACGCGGGCGGCGTCGCTTTTCTCTCCGTACTGAACCACCGTTCAAGACCCCTGCCATGCCCAAGCCTTCCTTTCGCTGGCTCGCCGCCGCCCTGCTCGCCGCGCTGGCCCTGCCCGCCGCGGCGGCCGATGCCACGGTCAACAAAATCCAGTCCACCGGCACGCTCACCCTGGGCTACCGCACCGACGCCGCGCCGCTGTCGTACCTGGACGCCAGCGGCAAGCCCATCGGCTACGCCGTGGAGCTGTGCCAGCAACTGGCCACGCAGCTGCAAAGCCAGCTGAAGCTGCCCGCGCTGCAGGTGCGCTGGGTGCCGGTGTCGATCGCCGAACGCTTCGACCGCATTGCCGAGGGTGCCATCCAGATGGAGTGCGCCGACTCCACCAACTCCAAGTCCCGCCGCGACAAGGTGGCCTTCGGCCTGACGTACTACTACGCCGGCGCCCGCATGCTGGTGCGCGCGGGCGAGGCGCGCGATGCGCTGTCGCAGATGGGCGAGGCGCGCATCGCCATCATCGGCAACACCACCGGCCAGCTGATCGCCAGCCGCAACCCGGGCGCCCGCCTGGTCACCGTGGGCAGCACCGAAGAGGGCGCCAAGGCCGTGGCCGAGGGCCGGGCCGACGCCTTCGTCTCCGACGACATCTCGCTGATCGACCAGTCGCGCGTGCTCAAGGGCGCCGTGAAGGTGGTGGGCCCACGCATGTCGGTGGAGCCGCTGGCCCCGCTGCTGCCCAAGAACGCGCCGGACTTCCAGCAGCTGGTGGACGCCTCGATGAAGGAGCTGTACCGCAGCGGCGCGGCGCGCCAGGTCTATCGCAAGTGGTTCGAGCAGGCGCTGCCGGTGCGCAACTACTCGCTGGATCTGCCGCCCGACCGCCTGCTGAGCGACACCTTCCGCCGCCCGGACGGCTTCGTGACGGACTGGACGGTGCTGTAAGGCGCGCGCCTTCGGGGCACGCGGCCCCGCTACCATGGCCCGGCCGCGTCCCTTCCCGCCCCTTTGCCATGACTGCCGACAGCACTCGCCCCCTCTCGTTCATCGCCCCGCCCGGCGGCTACGCCGAGCGGCGGCTGGCTGAGCTGAAGGGCCGCATGCTGGAGTCGCTGCCCGCCGCGCTGCAGGCCAGCCTGCCCAGCATCAAGCAGATCGAAAGCGAGCCGTGACCTCCTGCGCCCCCCACTACGCCGTCGGCATCGACCTGGGGACCAGCCACACGGTCGCCGCCTTCGCCCCGTTGGACGGCGGCGCGGACGGTATCCGGCTGCTGTCCATCCCCCAGCGCATCTCGCCCGCCGAGGTGCTGGCCGATGCCCTGCTGCCTTCCATGCGCTACCAGGCGGCGGCGGGCGAGCTGGGCGAAGCCTGGCGCATGCCCTGGCCGCCGCTGGACAGCAGCGAGGGCGCCCCGGCCGTCGTCGGCCGCTGGGCGCGCGCGCTGGGCGCGGCAGCGCCGCAGCGGCTGGTGATGAGCGCCAAGAGCTGGCTGTCGCACGCCGGGGTGGACCGCACCGCGCCCCTGTTGCCCTGGGGCGCGAGCGATGAAGTCGCCAAGGTCTCGCCGCTTGCGGCGTCCGCCAGCTACCTGGCCCACGTGCGCGCCGCGTGGGACGCCGCGCACCCCGAGGCGCCGCTGGCCCGGCAGGCCGTGGTGCTCACCGTGCCGGCGTCGTTCGACGAAGGTGCGCGCGCCCTGACCCTGCAGGCGGCGCAGCTGGCCGGCCTGCCGCCCGTGCAGCTGCTGGAAGAACCCAAGGCCGCCTTCCTGGACTGGCTGCACCTGCAGGGCAGCGCCCTGGCCGCGCAGCTGGCGCACAGCCGCCTGGTGCTGGTGGTGGACGTGGGCGGCGGCACCACCGACCTGACGCTGGTGCGCGTGCAGCCGGGCGAGGACGAACATAGCCTGCCCCGCCTGACCCGCACCGCCGTGGGCGAGCACCTGATGCTGGGCGGCGACAACATGGACCTGGCCCTGGCCCACCGGCTGGAGCCGCTGCTCAGCCCCGAGGGCCAGCGCCTGCCCCCCGCGCGCTTTGCCGAACTGGTGCAGCGCTGCCGCGCCGCCAAGGAGCAGCTGCTGGCCGAGGGCGCGCCCGCCTCGCTGCCCATCACCCTGCTGGGCGGCGGCTCGAAGCTGCTGGCGCAGGCGCGCACCGTGCAGCTGACGCGCGAGCAGGTGCATGCGTGGGTGGTCGAGGCCTTCCTGCCCGACGCGCAGCTGCACGACACGCCCGCGCGCCGCCAGGGCGCGCTGCGTGGCCTGGGGCTGC